>JACQYN010000019.1 GCA_016208235.1 Deltaproteobacteria bacterium | reverse complement strand
GAACTGCGCTTGCTTGGCTACCGGGTCACTCTCTTCGAGGCCGAAAGCGTCCTGGGGGGCGCTCTGCGCTTCTATATCCCTGTCTTCCGCCTGCCCCGGGAGGTCCTGGACCGGGAACTATCCGTTTTGGACCGGCTGGGGGTGGAGGTGCGGCTCCGGACCCGTATCGGCCGGGACGTGCCCCTGGAAGAGCTGCGCCGGGATTACGCCGCGGTCTTCCTGGCCCTGGGGGCTCACAAAAGCCTCTCCCTCCAGGTCCCGGGGGAAGACCTCACCGGGGTCATAGACGGACTCAGTTTTCTCAGGGCCTTCAACTCCGGCCAGCCCCACCCGGTGGGGAAGCGGGTCGCGGTCATCGGCGGCGGCAACACCGCTCTGGACGCGGCCCGCACCGCCTGGAGGTCCGGCGCGCAAGAGGTCCATTTATTCTACCGCCGCACTTCCGACCTCATGCCGGCTCTGCCCTCGGAGGTGGACGAGGCGCGGTTGGAGGGGGTGCAATTTCACTTCCTCGCCATGCCGGTGCGGATCTTGGGAGAAAGCCGGGTCCAAGGGCTGTTGCTCCAAAAAACCGCATTGGGGGAGCCCGACGCCGATGGCCGCCTCTGCCCCTTGCCCGTGCCTGGCTCCCAGTTTACCCTAGACGCGGACACGGTGATCCCCACGTTGGGGCAGACCGCGGACTTCGGCTTTTTCGGTCCCGGCCTGGCCTTCGACACCGCCACCATCCACCGCCTGGAAGCGGACCCCGTTACTCTCCAGACCCGGATTCCCGTTACTCTCCAGACCCGGATTCCCGGGGTCTTTGCCGGAGGCGACCTGGTCACCGGCCCCCGCACGGCAGTGGAGGCCTTGGCCGCGGGCCGCCGGGGGGCCCTGGCTATTCATAGTCATTTGCAAAAGGAGCCGTTGCCCACGGACCTCCCCCCTCTAACCAGCCGAGGCACCGGGCTCATCGTGGATATCACCGGAGTGCCTGCCGCTCCCCGCCCCGCCATGCCTCATCTCCCCGTCTCGGAGAGAATGGCCAATACCCAGGCCGAAGTGGAACTGGGGTTTTCTGCGGCCGAGGCTCGGGCAGAAGCGGCCCGCTGCCTGGCCTGCGTCTGTTCCCAGTGCGTCAAGAATTGCACCTTCCTCAAGCACTACGTGCATGATTTTCCTTATACGGGAAAAGGGATCGTCCGGCTCCTTGAGTCCAAGGGTGAGGAGGAACCCCTCATTCCCTATTCCTGCCATTATTGCGGCCTGTGCCAGGCCGTCTGCCCGAAGGACCTGCACGCGGGCCGGGCCTGCCTGGATTACCGCCAACGATTGGTGGCTAAAGGGCAGGGCCCCCTGCCCCAGCACAAAGGCGTGCAAAACTATGTAAAATGGGGCACCCACCCCCTCTTTACCCTCACCCGCCCGGACCCGGCCACGGGTAAGGCGAAACAGGTTTTCTTCCCCGGCTGCTCCCTGCCGGGCTATTTCCCCCATCTGGTCAGGGCCGCGTACGGCTACCTCCGGGAGAGGCTGCCCCACACCGGTATCATGCTCAACTGCTGCGGCGCGCCCAGCATGATGCTGGGGGAAGAGGAGGTCCAGGAACAGGTGGCCGCCCGGGTGGCCGCGGAATTTGAGAAACTCGGGGCCCAGGAACTCATCGGCGCCTGCACCCACTGCCTTAACACCCTGAACGCCTATTGCCCGGAGATCAAAACCCGCTCCCTCTACGAAGTGATACTGGAACACGGGCTTCCGGAAGCCGCACACGCGGCGGAAGGCGCGGTCTTTCACGTCCACGACCCCTGCGGCGCCCGGCACATGCCCGTAGTTCAAGACGCGGTGCGGGAGATAGTGACAGCCGCCGGGCACCGCCTGGAGGAGATGCCCCATAACCGGGAGCGCACCATCTGTTGCGGCGCCGGGGGCCTGGTGCCCGCGGTGGACAACCCCCTGGCCCAAAAAATGACCGCGTTTCGCCTCTCCGAGGCCACCAAAGACCTGGTGATCTATTGCGCCACCTGCCGAGGCAAGTTCGTCAACGCCGGTCACCACTCCCTCCACCTGCTGGAACTCCTCTTCAACCCCCGCTGGCCCCAGGCCAAGGCCGCGGCCCCCCACAGCCCCTGGAAACGCTGGTGGAGCCGCTGGCGCCTGAAGCGCTATTTTCAAGGGTTGTGATAGCGAGCGGTGAGCAGTCAGCAGTGAGCAGTAAAAATATAGACCTATCTGACCACTTTTTACTGCTTATTGTTGACTGCTTACTGATAGTTCCGCCTTCCCTCTTCCCCACACCCCCAAAAGTATTAACTTAAACAATATTGTCATTCTGAACGGAGCGAAGCGGAGTGAAGAATCTCGCTTTTTCCATAAAATTGGAGATTCTTCGCGGCGCTCAGAATGACAAATGATCCTTAGGTTAAGGGTTATGCCCCCCCCTCCCCGCCCCCATATGAATCGAAACAGACGTTGCAATTCTGAAACACCTAAAATCTTTGGGAAAAAATTACTTGCTTTAAGCAATTTATGCTATCATGCGACCTGAAAGACATCTTGTTCCAAGATGAAATGACTTCTCATACCAATTCGCAATCAAAAGGCATTAAACTGTAGGGGCGAACCTTGTGTTCGCCCCGGAGTAGCGGGCGAACATAAAGTTCGCCCCTACGAAAAAATATACGTTTGATTGCGAATTGGTATCAGGGTTTAAACCCGGAAAGGAGGACATCGGCACTATTTTTAAGGAAAAATGGCGAAGCAGCCACCTGATTTCGGCTACAAGAATACGGATGATCCGGCCCTGAACAGCAAAGTGGAGGTAAAAAGGAGGCCGATATGAACGGATTGGAAAAGCTGAGAAATCCGGGAAGCCCTGGGATTGCCCCCCGACACCCCCGCGGCCGAAGTTAAAGAGCGCCTCAAAAACCTGAAGGCGGAACATGAAGAATTGATGGGCCTGAAAGGCCAGTGGGAGGCCCGGGAAAAGGCTGAGCTCGAAGTCAGCCAGTGGCAGGCCCTCTACAAATCCGAGGACTGGCTGGGCTGCTGGATCGGCCTGGGTATCATCGCCGTAGCCATTCTTTATTTTTCTCTTACCGGTTTGAGCTATAAAGCCCCTGCTTTCCGGTGGACCACCGCCGGAGAATTTCAGTCCCATATCACGGCCATGGCCCCGGTGGTGGACCAACTGGTCAAGCAGGCCGGGGACAAGGGGGAAACGGGCTTGCAGGAGCAGGCTCAGGCCCTCCAAAAGGCCATAGCCGCCAAAGACCGGAAAGCGGTGGGGGCTGCGGCCAAAAAATTGGAAGCGGCCGCGAAGACGGCCAAGGACAAGGACTTGAAGGCCAAGGCGGGAATGGTGGGTAAAGATTTCAGCGCCCAGGCCGGCAGACTCCCGGACAAGGTCCTAGCCGCGGACAACATCAAGTACTCCCTTTATATCTTGGTGGCCTACCTGTTCATCGGCGTCATCGGCATGGCCCTCATGGGCCAGCCCGTGGGTTTCTTCATCACCGGCTTTCCCTTCGTCTTTCTCATATCCTGGGTGTCCTTGTTCCTGGCCGGCAACTACACCATCCATGAGTACGGCCTGGAGTATGTGCTCTTTTGCCTCATCTTGGGCTTACTGGTAAGTAATACCGTGGGCACCCCCCGGTGGATGATGCCCGCGGTGAGGACGGAATTCTACATCAAAGCCGGCCTGGTTATCCTGGGCGCCCGGGTGCTGTTCGGGGTTATCATGAAGGCCGGCGCCCTGGGTATGGTGCAGGCCCTGGCAGTGGTGGGGGTCGTCTGGTATGCCTGTTGGTGGCTGTGCAAGAAGCTGGGCATTGACGACGATTTCGCGGCCATGCTCTCCAGCTCGGTGTCCATTTGCGGGGTCTCCGCGGCCATCGCCACCGCCGGCGCGGTGAAGGGCGACCCCAAAAAGCTCTCCTACGTCACCTCCATCGTGCTGATGTGCGCGGTGCCCATGATGGTGCTCATGCCCCTCATCAGCAAGGCCGTGGGCATGCCGGACGCGGTGGCCGGGGCCTGGCTGGGCGGGACGCTGGATACCTCGGGCTCGGTGGTGGCCGCGGGGGCCCTCATCAGCGATCTGGCCATGAAGGTGGGAGTCACCGTCAAGATGTCCCAGAACGTCCTCATCGGCGTAGCCGCTTTCATTCTCTCCGTGGTCTGGACCCTGAAAGGAGCGAAGGAAGGCGAGCAGGCCAGCCTTTGGGAGATCTGGTACCGCTTCCCCAAGTTCGTGTTGGGCTTCCTGGCGTCTTCCCTCCTGTTCTCCTTTGTCTTGAGCGAACCCGTCATTAAAGCCATCGGCAAGCCCGTGCAAAGTTTGGAGGTCTGGTTCTTCGCCCTGGCCTTCACCAGCATCGGCCTGGAGACCAGGTTCATGGACCTTGCGGCTTTAGGCGGCGGCCGCCCGGCCGTGGCCTTCCTGGCAGCCCAGGGATTCAACGTCTTTTGGACGCTGCTCCTGGCGTATCTCTTGTTCGGCGGGATTCTCTTCCCGTCACCGGTGTTCTAACCACAGCTTCAAGAATGCCAACTACCCGGGCCGGGAGACCTTGAGTCTTCCGGCCCCTCCTTCTTATCCCGATTTTTTGCTAAAATACAAAGGGCGGACCTGCAGGTCCGCCCCGACAATGGTTAATCGTTTTCAGGGTAGGGGGAATAGAGCCTCCCGGCCCCTACCCTCCTCCCCATCCTCAGTTATCTAGTGCCCGCCCGGGAAGAAGGTGTAGCTGATCCACATCAGGAATCCCAGGGAGATGACCCCGATGGCTATGCTCCAGGAGATGAGCTTTTTCTCCACCGGCAGGAGCTCTTCATACTCCATTTTCTGCAGTTCGTCCACCAGCTTATGTTCTTGCGCCGGCGGCACCACCGGTACTTCTTCGGGCGGCAATTTGGTTTCTTCAGCCATGATGACCTCCTTTATCTCTTAGCCGACCAGCGGCGGTTTGACCCCGTGGAAGAAGATCCACGAAATCGCCAGTCCTACCCAGATGATAAATCCGAACAGGCAGAGGACATAAACCGCAGCCAGCCTGCCGATGCCTTCTTCCCAGAGCTTCTTGAAGTTGGAGACCACGCCGATGGTGAAGAAGGTCAGGACAAAGAACATGACCCGGAAGCTGTCCATCTCCCCCGTGGCGGCCTTGGCGGTCTTCAGAATACCTGGAGACCCCAGGCACAACAGAAGCATGAGCACGAAGGTGATGACGTAGCCGATGACGAACTTGGGGAACCGCTCCCAGATTTCGCCGGCCTGGATACGCCCGCCCGTGCACTCGATCTTGGTGCACCAGATAACGGCCAGGATGAAGGCCCAGACCCCGATAAAGATGTCGATGAAGACCTTCACGGTGGTGGCGGTCATGAGCATCCAGCCTGCCTTGTAGTTAATCCCTTGGGCGGCCAGGGCCTTGGCGCGTATCAGGGAATCCACGATGGCGCCGGAGGCCACCGCAGCCCCGTCGGTCTTCACCGCCAACCCCATCCAGGCTCCGGCCACCATGGGCTCGGCCCAGAGGAACCACTGGGCCATAAAAGGCAGAATCAATAATTCCACTACCGCAAAGATGACCACCAGGGAAGAGACCATGATGGGCACTACCGGCCGGGCCCGGATGGCGCCGCCGGTGGCGATGGCCGCGGATACGCCGCAGATGGAGATCCCCGAAGCCAGTGGTGCGGCCCATTCCCGATTGAACTTGAAGTATTTCCGGGCGATGAAATAGACCACGGCCCAATAGATCAGGTAGGCTTCGATGATGGCGCAAAGACCCCGGAACAGGACCGCAGAAGCCAGACCCACGGCCTCCGCGGCCTTAACCCCCAGGCCCGCGCCCATGATGACGATGGCGGTCTTGATATAGAGCTCCGGCCGGGTGGCCTCTTTTAAGGTGTCGGAAAATTTGGGGAAGAAATTACCGATAATAAGACCACCAATCAGGGCAACGATGAAGCCTGCTTCTCCCGTGAGCTTCAAGGACCAGCCGATGCCCAGCTTGCCCGCGTCCGTGGCGGCGATATAGCCGAAATGACCCAGAAGCCAGCAACCGTAGCTGATCCAAAAAACCAGGGAAAAGGAGAGGACAAACCGCCCCACGTTGACGCCCATGGCAATGGCGCCGATCTCCGTGATGATGAGCATAAAAAGATAGGTTAAAAAGAGTGAGGTTATGCCCGGCATGGCTTTGAGGGTGCCGGAGGCGGGGGCCAACGCCTGGGTAATGTCCAGCCAGACCTTGGTCTTGATCCCCCAGCCGAGAATATCCAGCCCCACAAATAGCCCTAGTCCGAGGATGAAGATGAAAAGACCCATCCATAAAGACAACCAGTCTTCGCTGATTCCTTTCTTTCCTTCCATGTCTGATCACCTCCTAAATTTCCATTGATCCAGATGGCTTTGATTCATAGAGCATCCTCCTGTTTTTTTGATGGCAGCCGAGGCAAGTCCCTTTGCCAGAGAGGCCGGTGGCGAAACGGTTCTGAATTTGCACTACAGCAAAGAGAATGCCAGTTTTAGGGCGGGGCCAGGAGGAGGGGGTCAGTGGCTGATTATCTTGATTAATTAAGTGGTTATCACAATTTTGCGCCGCCTCCCTTGGGAGCTGATACCGGGATACTGCTTCCTCCTGGAAGCACTTACTGCTTCTTTCAGTTGGCACGGCAGAAGATTTCCTTTAAAATTAACGCATCACCCTGACGGGCAAAGGAGCCCCCAGTTTATGTCTGAGAACCAGCCTCCGGCCCCACCGCCGCCCCGGGCCAAGACCCGCGGCTTCCTCAGTCTGCAACAAAAATTTCTGGTGGGTGTGGGCATCATCTTCCTGAGTTTCAGCCTGATCATCGCCTTCCTGATCTACTCCTATGAGAAGAGCCTCCTGGAGGAAGCAGCCCACGAAAAATCGGAAATGGTGATCGCCGCGGTGGAAGCGAGCCGCAATTACGTCCAGGAGGTCTTGCGGCCCAAGATGTATGAGCTGTTGGGCCATAACGCCTTCGTCCTGGAAGCCATGTCCACCTCTTACGTGGGCCGGGCGGTGGGGGATCGTTTCAAGGAGTCCATGCCCGAGTACCAGATCCGCCGGGTGGCCCTCCATGCCCGCAACCCCGCGTCGGAACCCCGTCCCGTTGAAATCAATCTCATCAAGTTCTTCGCCGCCAACCCGCAGCAGCAGAGCTGGAAGGGTATTGTCAGAATCGCCGGCCAATCCAGCTTCCTCCATTCCCGTCCCGTATATTTCTCCCAGGAATGCATGCACTGCCACGGCCGCCCCGAGGATGCCCCCAAAGCCCTCTTGGACCTTTACGGCCGGGAGCGGGGCTTTGGCTATCAGCCGGGAGACATCGCCGGCATCACCGCGGTGAGCATCCCCGTGGACCTGGCGCTGGCCAAGATCAAGGACCGGGCCATCGCCATTTTCGGCATCAGTCTTTTCGGACTCTCCCTGCTCTACTTGGGCATCTGCTTCTTCTTTAGCCGGGTGGTAGTGCACAACCTGCGGGATCTTCTGGACATCTTTCGCCACGGCTTGCGGGATGAAAAAGAGCTGCAACTGTTGACAGAGGCCAAGGCCAAGGACGAAATCCGGGAACTGACCGCCGGAGCCCAGGTCATGGTGGCCCACCTGCGGGTGACCCGCCAGCAATTGGAAGATTACGCCGGCAATCTGGAACAGAAGGTGGCCCAACGCACTGAGGCCCTGAAGGAATCCCAGCACCGCCTGGAGGAAAAGGTGGCGGCCCGTAATCAGGAACTCCACACCCTGAACACCATCGCCGAATTAATCACCCAGGCCATGAATCTGACGGACATCCTACCTAAGGTGCTGCGCCAGACTTCGAAGCTCATCCCCGCCCGGGGCGCCGCCATCTATTTGCTCCGGGGCACCCCCCCCTGCCTGGAACTGCAGTGCCAGGATAATGCCGGCCAGCTCATCACTCAGATGCCCATTGACACCCAGGCCTGCCGTTCCCTCCCGGATGAGGAGGTAACGGATTTGACCTCCTCCCTCCTGGAAGCCGCCTGCGGCCGCATGAGCTTCTTTGCTTGCGAAGAAGAGCACAACTGCCTCAATGTCCCCCTGATCTGCCGGGGCAAGGTTATGGGCGTCATGACTTTCGTGGAAGTGGATTTTCAAGAGATCACCCCGGAAAGGCGGGAGTTGCTGCTCTGCGTCGGCCAGCAGATCGGCATCACCATCGAAAGTCTGCAAAACGTGGAGCAACTGGTGAACAGCAAGGACCTCCTGCAGTCGGTCTTCGACGGCATCACCGATATGATGGTGCTTCTGGACCGGAATCTCCGCATCAAGATGGTCAACAAGGCCTACCTCCAACATTACGGCGTGGCTCTGGGCGAGGTCTTGGATCAGCCCTGCCCCTCCGCGGCGGTCGCTCCCGGCTGTCCCTTATCCCCGGAGAGCCTCAAAGAAATTTTTCATTCCAAAAAACCCCGGACGGAAGAGGTAAAGACCGGTAATGCCGGTAATGGGGAAATTTTCCTGGTCCACTACTACCCCATCATCGGCGAGAAAGAGGAAGTGGCCAGCATCGTCGGCTATATCAAGAACATCACCGCCGAAAAACAGGTGGAGCAGAGAATTCAGCGGGCCGAAAAAATGGCGGCCCTGGGGCAACTCGCCGGCGGCATCGCCCATGAAATCAACAATCCCTTGGGGGTGATCCTCTGCTACACGGACCTGCTGAAAAGCCAATTGGCCGATTTCCCCCAAGGTCTCCAGGACGTGGGCACCATTAAGAAACATGCCCGGAATTGCCAGCGCATCGTCGCCGATCTCCTCGAGTTCTCCCGGGGTCAGGAGACGGAACCCCTGCTGGCGCAACTCAATTCCACCATTGAAGAGGTGGTGCAGATGGTGGACCACCAGTTTCGCCGCCAGCATTGCCGGATTGACCTGGATCTCGATCCCCGTCTGCCGCAGTTGAGATTCGACGTGGATAAGATGAAGCAGGTCTTCCTGAACCTGTTGATGAACGCCAGCCAGGCGAGCAAAGACGGGCAAGGAATAATCCGCATCAGCACCCGCTACCGGCCGGAGGCCCGCCAAGTGCAAATCGTCTTTTGGGACAACGGGGCCGGCATTCCCCCGGAAATCATGGGCCGCATTTTCGATCCCTTCTTCACCACCAAAAAGACCGGTGAGGGGACCGGCTTGGGGCTGTCCGTCAGCTATGGAATCATCAAAGATCATGGAGGGGATATTCAAGTGGAGAGCGAACCCGGACAATGGACCCGGTTCACCATCGTCCTCCCCCTCGAGGCCCAGGAGTAAGAGACCATGCCCATTGAACGCGTCCTCATTGTGGATGATGAAGAAGACATGCTGGCAGGGTTGCGGCGCATCCTCACCCAGGAACTGGAGCAGGTGGAAGTGGTCACCGCCTCCCGGGCCCGGCAGGCCCTACGTCTAGTGCGCCAGGTGCCCATCGATCTGGCCCTGCTGGACATCCGCATGCCGGAGATCGACGGTCTGGAACTCTTGGAGGCCCTGCGCAAAGAGGACCCCTGGCTGACGGCCATCATGATGACCGCCTACGGCACCATTGAAGTGGCGGTGGCGGCCATGAAACTGGGGGCCTATGATTTCATCACCAAGCCCTTTGAGAAGGAACCCATGCTCCGGGTGGTACGCAAGGCCCTGGAACGCAACCGCCTCATCAGGGAAAATCGCCACCTGCGCCTCCGGGTGGGCGAGGGCAACGGCTTTGAGGGCTTTGTGGGGCAATCGCTGCCCATGCGCCGTCTCTGCGAGCGCATCCAGGCCATAGCCCACACCGACTACACCGTGCTCATCCGGGGAGAGAGCGGCACCGGCAAGGAACTGGTGGCCCGGGCCATCCATGCCCTCAGTAAACGGGGCAACCGCCCCCTGATCTCCGTCAGTTGCCCGGCGGTTCCGGAAAACCTGTTGGAAAGCGAGTTCTTCGGGCACAAGCGGGGGGCCTTCACCGGCGCCGACCGGGATCACACCGGCCTCTTTGAGGAAGCCCACGGTGGTTCCCTCTTCCTGGACGAAATCGCCGACATCCCGGTCTCCATCCAGACCAAGCTGCTCCGGGCTTTGCAGGAACAGGAGATCAAACCCCTGGGGGCCGCCAAGGCCCACAAGGTTGATGTCCGCATCCTGGCTTCCACCAATCAGAATATTGAGGAGAAGATCCAAGACCGCACCTTCCGGGAGGACCTTTATTACCGGTTGAATGTGGTGACCATCAAGACCCCTTCCCTCCAGGAAATTTCCCAAGATATCCCCCTCTTGGCGAACCATTTCTCCAGAATCGCCTGTTCCGAGTTGGCGCTGTCTCCCAAGCGCTTCACCGCTGAAGCCCTGGAAGAGTTGCGGCGGCGTCCCTGGCCGGGTAATGTCCGGGAACTACAGAACCTGGTGCGGCGGGTGGTCATGTTTTCCCCCCACAGCGTGATCCGCTCCCTGGAGCTCCGGGCCCTGGAAGGCACAGACAATGCCGCCGACCCCCTTTTTCATCTTTCTGGGGAGGAGTCCAATAACCAGATCGAATTGTATGGCCAGGCCAAAGACCGAATAATCAGCCGCTTTACCCATGACTACGTGGCGGATCTTTTGGCCAAGACCGGGGGCAATGTCACCCGCTCCGCCGAACTGAGCGGCCTGGGCCGGGCCTCCCTGCAAAAGATCATGCGCCGCCTGGGGATCAGGTCCGAAGGCTTCAGGAAAGAGGAATAGCGGGGAAAAAATCACCACAAAGACACAAAGACACGAAGTTTCACAAAGGAAAAAATTTAGGCTTTGGCGTTTCCCGCCAAAGCCTAAATATTATTCTTAGTGCACCTTTGTGTCTTGGTGTCTTTGTGGTGAATCTTTTAGGGATTGTCAGAAAAGCTTAATGCTCCCGCACCATCTGCCGGGGACCCATGGCCCCGCCGGGACGCCAGTCCTTGGGCGGACAATAATCCGTGAGGCGATCCAATTCCCCCATCTGCTGCAGGCGTTCATAGATCATGGCCCAGACGCAAGGGACGTCGCACTTCAGCACCACGGACACCTCACAGAGGCCGTTTTGGGAGCCGCCGCAGGGGCCGTTAAGCAACGACTTGGCGCAGCGGGTCACCGGACAGAGGCCCGCGGTGGCGCCCAGGATGCAATCGCCGCAGTTCTCGGCCTGCTCGATGACATCCAGCAGGAACTCATGGATACATTGCCGGTCCACGCTGGTCTCCTGGACTTCCATCTCTTTGCCTTCCAGGCGGAAGGACATATCCAGGGCCGCGGCCAGCTCCGCCACCTGCTTGCGCCCGCCGGCCATGCATTCCGCGGTGCAGGTGTCGCAACCTGCCACTAAAACTTTGCCATAAGGACGGACCATGTCCTTGATTTCGGAGAGACTCTTTCTTTCCCCAACAATCATATCGTCATCCTTGCCCAAAAATTACGGGAGGTCGCCAACCCTCCCGGTGGTGGATAATCTTACCTAATCAATTATCTATAAATATAAAGGATCAGAGGCGGGGAAGCAAGCATTTTCCCAGCCTCCGGCCCCTTCGCCCTTTTTCCAGGTCATGGGGACGACCCAAAGGTGCGCCCCTTCATTACAGGCCCAAAAAAGCTTTAATTTTTCCCAGAACTTCCACCCTTTGAGCCGGCTCAAACTCCCACATCGTCGTCTGCTGGGGCGCGTCCTTGTCGTCGTCCATGCAGTCACCGAAACCGCAGACCGCGGGTTTATCCCGGGGCGGGCCCAGAACTTGGGCCAGGCTGTCAGAAATCCCGGCCATTTCCCCC
>JACQYN010000084.1 GCA_016208235.1 Deltaproteobacteria bacterium | reverse complement strand
GGGGGGCAGGGGGAATTATATAAGCGCTTGATAATCCCTCTAAATCCCCCTTTAAAAAAGGGGGACTTATACCAAGTTGCCGTCAAAGAGATTTTTTGTAGGGGCGGACCCGCGTGTCCGCCCTTGGGGTGGGCGCACACATGGGTGCGCCCCTACAACAAACATTTATAGTTCTTTGACGGCAACTTGGTATTAAAATACCTGTCATTCAAGAAGGGCTAATTTATACCACCCTATTTGTGGAACGTGACGCTAGAGATTTCCCGCGGTCACGGATAAGCGCCGGGGATGGGGTGACAATCAGGAAACAGTCGCGGGTTTATTCAGAAATAACGGCCTCGAACTTGGGCTCCCAGGGGTCGATGACCGCTGCGTCAGGTGCATGACCAGCGAATAATTGTGCCAGGACCTGCACGATTCTGGCCGCGGCCTGGCCGTCGCCGTAAGGGTTCTGGGCCTGAGCCATCGCCCGATAACTGGCCGGGTTATCCAGGAGTTCTTTAATCTCTGCGAAGATCCGCTGCCGGTCAGTGCCCACCAGCTTCACCGTCCGGGCCCACAACCCTTCCGGCCGTTCGGTAACCTCACGCATCACCAGGACCGGTTTCCCCAGGGCCGGGGCCTCTTCCTGGATTCCCCCGGAGTCCGTCAGCACCAGATAGCTTTGGCTCAACAGATAGACAAAAGGCACATATTCCAGGGGCGGCAACAGGAACAGGCGGCTGTCACTGCCGGTCTCCAACAGGTGCGCCTTGGCCTGCCCTCCCCCGCGGTGGGTGGAAAGAATCTCATAGACCGGGCGCTGCACATTGGGATTGAGGTGAACCGGGTAAACCACGAGAACCCCGGGGAAATGGTCCACCACATCCCGTAGGGCCCAGCAGATGTTTTCAAACCCCGGGCCGAAGTTTTCCCGGCGGTGCCCGGTAACCAGGATCAGGCGCTGATTGTTTAAGTCCAAGCCGTATTCCCGCCGGAAATAGTCTTCCCATCTCCCTTTTTCTCTTTTGACGCGGTCGGCCACGATTTTAAGCGCGTCTATTACCGTGTTGCCGGTGACCCAGACCCTAGCCGGCGCCACCCCTTCATTCACTAGATTATCCCTGGCCCATGGAGTCGGGGCAAAGTGATAGTCGGTGAGCACCCCCGCCAGATGGCGATTCATCTCTTCGGGAAAAGGCTGATACTTGTCCTTGGTGCGCAGTCCGGCCTCCACGTGGCCCACGGGAATCTTGAGAAAAAACGCGGCCAGGGCCGCGATAAAGGTGGTGGTGGTGTCGCCGTGCACCAGCACCAGGTCCGGTTCTTCCTTACGCAGCACTTCTTTTAAACCGGTCAGGCCGCGGCTGGCAATATCGAAGAGGTCCTGGTTCGGACTCATAATATCCAGATCGTGATCCGGTTGGATATTAAAGATGTCTAAAACCTGGTCCAACATCTGCCGGTGCTGGGCGGTGACCGCCACCCTGGTTTGAAAGGCGTCCCCGGCTGCTTTCAGACGCAAAACCACCGGCGCCATCTTGATGGCTTCCGGCCGGGTGCCGAATATGAGGAGAATTTTTTTCAAGATACTTTAGTGTCCCGTCCCAGTAATACATTACATAAGAATTGAGATTTTTCCACCCTCCCCCTTGATGGGCATAGGTGCTAACTTAAACAATGTTTGTCATTCTGAACGGAGCGAAGCGGAGTGAAGCGGAGTGAAGAATCTCTATTTTCCAAGGAAATGAGAGATTCTTCGCTGCGCTCAGAATGACAAAAAGTCTTATGTTAGCGTTCATGCCCTTGATGGCGAAGGGCCTGGGTGGGAGTGAAATTTCTGGGGTGGGGCGGGGGGCCTCCGTGCCCGCCACCCAGGGCGGCCGAGATGGCAGCTCTACGCCCCCCCCCAACCCCCTCCCACCAGGCTTATCATTACCCACAAGTGGATAAGGTGGATATGGCTTATGGCAGATAGAGAGCAATTGCATGGCCTTATGCCCCCCTCACCCTACCCTCTCACCCCCACTGGGGGGAGAGGGAAATAATTGACATATCCACAAGATACAAATTTATGGGTAATGGCTAGCACCAGGGGAGGGGGAGTTCGAAATCATCAATCTTTATTCTTAGATACCAACTGCCTTACCGCCGAGGACATGCCGGGCCCAAAACTGGCAGACGCCGCGATTCGCTCCCAATTTTCCTTAAACCAGGCAACGGTGCGCCCAAGTCCTTCTTCAAAGGGGGTATTGGGCTGGTAGCCGACAAGGCTCTTGGCCCGGTCCACCGAGGCCAGCAAGCGGGACTTGGTGTCCCATTTGCGGCGGGAGGTGAAGGTAACCCCGGCCTGATTCCCCACCTGGGCATTGATCATCTTGGCCAGATCAATGATCCGGGTCTCTTCACCGGACGCGAGGTTAAACTCCTGGCCTACCGCAGACTCAAAATAACCGGCCCGCAGCAGCCCGTCCACAATATCTCCCACGTAAGTAAAATCCCTGGTCTCTTCCCCGCTGCCGGTGATAGGCAGGGGCTGCCCCTGCATGGCCAGATAAATGAAATTGGGTATCACGTTGCGGTATTGACCGGGAACCTCACCCGGACCGTACGAATTGAAAAACCGGGCCTTGACCACCGCCACTTCGTAGTGGTGATTGAAAAAGTTGCAATAAAGCTCCCCCACCATTTTGGTGATCTGATAAGGGGTGCTGAGATGGAGCGACATGAACTCTTCAGTCAGAGGCAAAGGGGCATTGCTGCCGTAGATGGAACAGCCGGAAGAGGCGTAAATGAACCGCTTGGCCCCGGAGAGCCGGGAATATTGCAGCAGCTTTAAGGTTCCCAGGCCATTGACCAGCAAATCGGTTTCGGGGTGGTCAATGGAATTCTGATTGGCAAATAAGGCCGCCAGGTGGAACACCAGCTCCGGTCCATCAAAAAAGACCCGCTTTAATTCCACCTCGTCCAGAATGCTGCCCTCCACAAACAGCACATTGGGAAGGGCCGGCACGTTCCATCTGTAGGCGGAAGACAGGTCATCCAGAACAATGATTAACCTGGCTCCCAATTCCCCCAGGGCCCGGGTCAGGTTGCTGCCTATGGCCCCGGCCCCGCCGGTTATCAAGATGGTCTTTCCAGCATACGATTTTTTATAATCGGGTTGAGACATCAATATTCCTCCGTGTTTGAAAATTACCCTGTTTATCTTCCCCGGCCGAATAAGACGATGCGAATCGTTTTCAGCAGGATTGCCAGATCCAGCAAAAAACCCATGTTTTTTATGTAATAAAGATCAAATTCCAGTTTTTCCTT
>JACQYN010000083.1 GCA_016208235.1 Deltaproteobacteria bacterium | reverse complement strand
TTTTCTGGACGTCCGGGTTTTATGGCCCCTGGTGCTTCAGTTGCGAGCCGAGAAGCCTGACATCCTCCACTGCCACCTGGTGCGGGCCAATCTCTATGGCCGCATCGCCGCCCGCTTAGCCGGTGTCAAGGGGGTGATCTGCTCCATCCGCGGTATCGATGGCTACGTCACCAGTCCCGGCCTCATGCCCCTCTCCGTCCGGCTGGTGGAACGCCTGACCGCCTGCTGGGTGGCAAAATACGTGGCGGTCTCCGAAGCCGCGCGGCAGGCGATTATTAAGCATTTGGGGTTATCTCCCAAGAAAATCGTCACTATTTTGAATGCTGTGGATTTAGTCCCATTTCGACGTCCCCGGGGTGATGGCTCCGCAATCCGGGCCGAATTGGGGCTTTCGCCGGACGCGGTAGTGGTGGGCTCCGTGGGGAACCTGTTGCCCCTCAAAAATTACGCCAGTCTGGTGCGCTGGTTCGGAGATCTCTCGGCACGTTTCCCCCAGGTCCAACTGGTCATCATTGGTAAAGGTAAAGAGCGGCAGGTCCTGGAGAGTCTGGTTGAGGAACTGCACCTGACAGACAGGGTGCGACTCCCGGGATTCCGGACAGATATCCCAGAAGTCCTGGGAGCCATGGACATCTTTGCCTTTCCTTCCCTTTCCGAGGGGCTTCCCCGGGCGGTGATGGAGGCCATGGCCGCGGGCTTGCCCTGCGTGGTCATGGATGTGGGCGGCAACGCCGAAGCCGTGGTGGACGGCCGGACCGGGTATGTGGTTCCCCAGAGGGATGGGCCGGGATTTAAAGCCGCTCTGACCCGGCTTCTCCGGGATGGCGAATTGAGAAAAAAGCTGGGCGGGGCTGGAAAAAAACGCGCGTTTACGCTATTTAATCCTAAACGCCTGGCCGCAGAATATGAAGCGCTCTACCGGTCGGTCCTGAACCGGAATCAAGGTCATTGAGGCTGCTATGGACATGCCCCTCTGGGCAGTCGCCTTGCTGCTAGTCTTTGGTTTTACCGGCACCTACGCGGTCATCCCCCTGGCCAAGAGATGGGCCCCGAGATGGGGCTTGGTCTCGCCGCCGGGGGGCAGGCGGAGTCATGCCCAGGATATGCCATTAACCGGGGGGTGGACGCTTTATCTGCCCCTGGCGGTGGCCTTCCTGACCTTTTTTACCCTGGCCCTGACCGGCACATTGAAGATTTTACGCCCCGAATGGGAGCGGATGTTATTTCTGTTTCTGGGGACCACCTGGATTCTGATCCTGGGCACCATTGACGACCGCTTGACCTTGGGTTGGAAGCAAAAGCTGGCAGGACAGTTCCTGGGGGGGCTCATTCTGGTTATCGGCGGCCATACCGTATCCGTGGCCAACATCCCCTGGGTAGGGACGGTGAATTTTGGCTGGTACGGCATCCCCTTCTTCCTTATCGCCGTTATTGCCATCACCAATGCCATCAACCTCATTGACGGCCTGGACGGCCTGGCCGGAGGCATCTGCTTTTTCGCGGCCCTGACCAGCGCCGTCATTGCCCTGGTGAAGGGGGACCTCTTCACCGCCACCCTCAGCTTCACCCTTTCCGGCAGCCTCCTGGGATTTCTCAGGTTTAATTTTCCCCCGGCCTCCATCTTCCTCGGAGACGGGGGGTCCATGATGCTCGGCTTCCTGTTGGGCACCATGGCCATCAGCTCCACGGCCTTTTTCCCCGGCCAGCGCCTGGGGACCAGCATCATGATCCTGGTCCCCTTTCTGCCCTTGGGCATCCCCCTGTTTGATGCAGCCCTGGCCGTACTGAGGAGAGGGCTCACCGGCCAGGCGCTCTTCCTGGGAGACGCCAATCATTTGCATCATCGCCTGATGGACAAGATTAAGGCTGTCCGCCCCACGGTGGCGATTTTTTACTTTTTCAGCGCCTTTCTCTGCGTTTTGACCCTGCTCATGGTTCTGGAAGTCCAGTCCCCTATCCTCCGGCTGTTGACCGGCTTCCTCACCCTGGGCCTTATGCTGGCGGTCATCTGGTCCCTCCTGCTCTATGGCGACCGCAGCCTCTTTCTCACCCTGCGCAACCGCCCCCATTTCAAGTTTCTGGGGGAGTTCCTCCGTTTTATGAAAATGCGGGCCGCCAGAGCCAAATCAGCCGGGGATCTTCTGGCCTTATTGGAGGCAGGGGTCAAGGATTTGGATTTTGACCGCGTCGAGATTATCCATAAAGGAAAAGCGGTCAGGAAATGGGTCAATTCCCAACCCGCGCACCCCCAAAGCCCCCGCCTTTCTTCCGAAGAATCCTTCAACGGCTGGGACCTGCAGATTAAATGGTCCCAACCCCTGCATGGAGACGATGGCTATAACGAATATCTCTTGTTGACCTGGCATCGCTTTCTGACCGCCATCAAGGCCTCGCTGCCGTATCATGACGCGGGTCTGGAGGATGAGGATTATGGGGAGGGGGGCCAGGTTCTGTAGGCGCGGGGTTTTCCCGCCCCCCCCGCCCTAACCTCCTCCCTAACTGACTTTTGCCAAAACCTCAATCCATGCCTTTCGCCCAGGATTAGATCCCCATAATGTTGGCCATACTTATCGTCTGGTTTTATATCTTTCTGATTTGCTTGGTTTTTGGCTTTGGTGCGGTCAAGTTACTCGAGGTCATCTTCAAAGAAGATGATTTTGAAAGGCTGCCGCTATCTCTTTGTCTTATTTTAGGTTTATGTTTTGTAACAACTATTGTCGGCTATCTTTCTCTGTTCATAAAAATAGGCTTCATCGCTAACGGCATCATCCTCCTGGGGGCATTACTCCTGATCGGCCTCTATTATGGTGAAATAATTTCTTTCCTAAAATCCAGCGTTCGGCGCTTATTCTCTATTGATAAATGTACGTTGGCATTACTGTTAATAAGTTCTTACTTTATTCTGGCCAAATCCGCCGCGCCCACGTGGACCTATGACACCGGCCTCTATCACGCCCAGGCCATCCGCTGGATTGAGGAATATCCGGTAATCCCGGGATTAGGCAACCTGCACAGCCGACTGGCCTTCAACTCCGCCTGGTTTCTGCCCAACGCCCTATTCGGATTCTCTTTTTTAAAACTGGGCCCCTTCCACGTGCTAAACGGTTTTCTTTCATTAATTATCTTGGCTACTTCTTTGAATGGTCTGAGCAACTTAATTAAGAGGCAATATTATTTCAGCAATATTCTCCGGGCCGGTATGGCGCTCCCGGTGATTTTTATATTTAAAGACCAATTGTTATCGCCTACTCCGGATATACCCGTAGCTTTATTAACCTGCGCCGTCTTTATCTATTATGTCCAACTTCAAGAACAAGGAGAGGAGGCTCCCTCCCGCCTCCTGGCTCTGGGCATCGTGCTCTTATCAACCTTTGCCATCACCATTAAATTATCCGCCCTGCCGTTAACCCTTTTTATAGTGGTGCTAACGGGCCGGGAAATAGCCCGGGGCCGGCCGGTCAACTTATTCCTGACTACCGGGGCCGTCCTGTTCCTGGTTTTCCCCTTCTTTCTCAGAAATATCTGGCTATCCGGGTATCCGCTCTATCCTTTCCCCGGCCTCGACCTGTTCAGCCTGGACTGGAAAATTCCCACGTCCGCGACCCTGGTCGAGAAGCGGGCCATCGTGGAGTTTGCCCGGGACCCCAGGTATCTTGCCCCCCCGGGGGCGGTAAAGACTCCTTTTGAGTGGGTGCCCTATTGGCTTCCCCAGGTGCTTACAGGATACGGCAGTAAATTGGAAAAAATCTTCCTGCCGTCTCTGGTCCTCTTTCTGGATTGGCTGGGGCATATGCTAAAAATGAGAACCTGCAAAATAGACCTGCGGGAAATCGGTAAAAATAAAGTAATTTATCTCACTGTCGCCGGCGGCCTGTGCTTTTGGTTTCTTAACGCGCCCGACCCGCGTTTTGCCCTGGGCTTTCTGATGGTTGCGGCCATCATCATCTTTATTCCTTTTCTTAAGGCCTATGATTATCATGTCAGCCGATTGGTTCCCTGGTCTCTCAGTCTGTTAATACTTTACTTCCTGGGGGCGTTTGCGGCCGGGGTTTTCCCCCCCAGGGCCGCGCGCCTCTGGTGGCCCGCGCCTTACCCCCAAGCAGCATTGGCCGTTAAGGAAATCCAGGGCCATAAAGTCTATTTTCCCCTGGATGGCGGGGAGATGGGTTGGTACGCTCCTCTGCCGTGCGCCTATTATTACCCCGGGAAATTTGCCTTTCGGGGCGACCGTCTGGAAGATGGGTTCAAACCCCGGATCGGGCCATAAATAGGAAAATAGGGGAAATAGGGGGAAACGCTTTTTTTTTAACGACGGAAAGGCAGGGACAAAGCTCAGGGGTCAGAAAAAATAGCGTCTGTCCCTATTTTCCTGGGAGGAAAAGTTAGAATGGCAAGTCATCCCAATAAAATTAACATATGGGGATTTATAAGAAAATTTGCCGAGCAAGGCGGCAGCTGGTCAAAACCGCCTGGTTGGTCATCGGCGCCACCCTGTTGCTGATCTTATTTTTGGAGGTGGCCTGCGGCCTGATCTACCACTTGCTGCCCGTAAAGACCGGCTCCTTTTATTTTCCCCACAGCCAGGATATTCTTGAAGGGGCGTATAGTGGCAAGTTATTCACTATCATAGCTTATCTCTTAATATAGCAAAATACTCGCTCTAACAGATAAATAGGGTTGAGAGCAGTGTCGATGTCGCCATGTGACGTAATAGTTTCATTTTTCCTCGCCTTTCTTTTTTCATCATTATCAGTCGGTGCTATTTGGGGTTATTAGATTGGAAATCGGATTTGGACTGATCTTCTCTGGCGTCTGAAAACGGCGGAGAGAGGTTTTGGAAAATTTTTATGTTATCATGTTCCTCACGAGTGGGGTTACATTCGCAAAGATTATGGTTGTGAAGTTCGAAAAATAGTTCAGATCACCTGGTTAAGGCAGGCATCGCCTGGTTGCCGCCAACTATCGGTTAGTGAGGAGTTTTACAGCTATGCGGGCTTTGTTGGTATGTCCCGAATTTCCCCTTTCCTTTTGGAGTTTCCAGAAATCTTGCCGGCTCCGGGGTAACAAAACTGTTAATCCGCCGTTGGGTTTGGTTACGGTGGCAGCCTTGCTACCCGCTGAATGGGAACTGCGGCTGGCCGATCTCAACACCAGAAGCCTGACGGAGGAAGATTGGCAGTGGGCCGATCTGGTTTTGATAACGGCCATGTACATTCAAAGGGCGGGCTTGTTGGCCTTGGTGAGAGAAGCCAAGTTCCGTGGGAAAACCGTCGTCGCCGGGGGACCCCACCCCACTTCCCTCCCTGAGGCCGTCCTGGAGGCCGGTTGCGATTTTGTGGTGCGGGGCGAGGGCGAAAATACGATTCCTTTGCTTCTGGAGGCGATGCGACACGGAAAGACCGGGATAATCGAAAACCACGAAAAGCCGGACCTGAGGACCTCGCCGATCCCGCGGTTTGATCTGTTGCGGCTGAACGATTACGCTACCGTTACGATTCAGACTTCCCGGGGATGCCCGTTTGATTGCGAATTTTGCGATGTGGTGAACCTTTTCGGACGCATACCCCGTTACAAGACCCCGAAGCAGGTCATCGCCGAACTGGAGACCCTCCATCGGCTCGGGGCCAGGGGGTCAGTGTTCATCTGCGATGACAACTTCATCGGCAGTAAGAAGCACGCCCGGGCCCTCCTGCAAGAACTCACCCCCTGGTTGAGGAGTCGGGGTGAACCCTTCAGCTTCATGACCCAGGCCTCGGTGAACCTGGGGCAGGATCTGGAGATGATCGACCTCATGACTGCGGCCAACCTGGATAAAGTCTTCATCGGGATCGAGTCCCCGGATGAGAAGGTGCTGCAAACCAGCCACAAATATCACAACATCAAAAATCCTCTCGTCGAATCGCTCCGCAACATCAAGCAGAATGGCATGGGGGTCATAGGCAGTTTCATCATCGGCCTGGACGGGGAAACGAAAGGGGCTGGCGAGCGCATCTGCGCCTTTATAGAACAGACTGACATACCCGTGACCATGCTTGGGGTCCTGCAGGCCGCGCCGCATACCAGCCTGTGGCATCGATTGGAGAAAGAAGGGCGGCTGCGGCGGGATGTGGGAGATGACGCGGGGACCTTCTCAGCCTTGAACTACGAGCCCGATCGGCCGGAAGCCGAGATCATGCAGGAATACGTCGATGCCTGGGACTATCTGTACGAACCTTCCCGTTATCTGGCGAGGGCCTACCGCTATCATCTGGCCATGCGTCCGGCTCGCCGGCCCCAGGCGGCTGCGGCAGGGGCCCCCTTGCCAAAGGACCGCGTCCCCGACCAGGGAATGACGTTGCGTCGGATATTAATCGAAATTAAAGCTTTTTTCAAAATCCTCTGGTGGCAGGGGGTCCGCCCGTCATACCGGCGTCAGTTCTGGACCCAGATGATCGGGATGTTGCAGCGCAACCCCACCAGATTTGTAGAGTATATCGTGACCTGCGCCATGGGGGGGGACCTCTTCAACATGAAAAGGGTGGTGCGGGAAAAGGCCACGGCCATCATCCAGGAGCGGCAGATAGAGGTTCCCGCGGCACAATCCCTGCGTGGCGCGGCGCTCCAGGACAAGTTAGCGGCAGCCCCCTTGGAACCCTCTTCCTCTAGCGCGATCCAGGATAAATGACCGTGAATGCCTGGCCCAGGGTTACGCGGCTTTCAAGCCCTCTAATCTTTTTCACTACCGATGCGGTCAAAAAACGATTTTTTGCTAAAGCCTTCGAGAAACAGTTTTTCTTCGACTTTCAGCAGCCGGCTTTGCGCGGCTTCTATTTTTTCCATCACGTCCGAGAGTTCCATTAGTTTATCGTTTAATTCTTTTAGCTTGGCTTTCGCTTTTAGAAGTTCCTCTTTTGCTTGGGCTATTTCCTTTTTGGCTTCCTGTTCGTTCATCTCGTTCTCCTTTGATCCGGCGCCGTCGGCTGTAGCCATCTGTTAGACTTTAGCCGTTTGCACTAATGGCCGAAGTCAGTCTGATAACTAGGCAACGCGCAGTTGCGCCACCGATGCACGGGCGCTGCCACCGCTGATTTCCGGAACAATCTTCAATTCAAGCGCCGTTACCCCGTCGAGATTGACGTCGTAGTCTTCGACTTCACGCGCGGCCTCCGGCGGACTGAAGTTATACTGCTGGCGCAAAATCTCCCGGTACGACTGACCGCCGTCCGGTGACCACCGTAAAACGAACTCTTGCGTGCGCTCCTGCTCATCTTCCTGGAACAATAGATGTATCCGTTTGAGGTTCAGCGGCTCATCAAACAGGAGGCGGATCGTCTGCTCCCCTGGCTGCGCGGCCCGCCAACCCGGGCCCGCACCCGGAATCAATGCCGATTCAATCGGGTAGTCGATCTCTTCGGACGTGATTTCGACCTGTGCCAGGCGTTCAAGGTCTAGCCAGGCCTGCTCGGCGGCTGAGACCTCACGAGGGATAGAACCGATAATGCGCTTGCGCATAGAGCACCTCTTCATTCTTTACTCAACCCCAAAGCCCACAAATTAAGGAAGGGCAGGTTTGGGGCTGGTTCTGCTATTTCTCATAAAGTCTTATAATGTTCGGGCTGAGGCGACTTCCCCTGTTGATATTCCCCACACCACTCATTTTCTGCCGTGGGGGGCCATGCCGTGGGTTGGAACGTTTCCTTTAGCGTAACCTGGGCTTGTGGGGCATGACGGCGGCAAAGTCCTCATTGCCCCGGACGTCTCGGCATTTCTCCTAATCTTATGCCAAAACTTGCAATTAGAACATAACAGCCGCATAGTCCTTCCCTCCTTTAAGGAAAGGACAGCACGAAATCCCTGTAAGCACCGCGAAGCCGAGCGCCCTATGGCAGTGAGATGCTGGCCCAGAATCCATTTTCCCTCTTTTGCTCCACCTTTTAATTTAACACAAATCATTGTTTTGTCATTAGAAAAGGAATTTCTAGCGGATAACTGTTATTACTAGATATTTATTAAACGGCAAATATAATTAGCTATCTGGAAATTAATAAATTTTCCATCGTGCCTCACTGCTGTCCGGTAGAAATTACTTGGAATAGCAAGTAAAACAGCCCCATGGCAGCCAATCAATGCTATAATGGGTTTGCTGAAAACCTAAACATTGAAAGGAGTTATGGGGCTTATGGCACATTGTAGCACACTCATG
>JACQYN010000082.1 GCA_016208235.1 Deltaproteobacteria bacterium | reverse complement strand
CCTTCCACCACTTCCCGGGCCACGCCCCGGCAGAGGCCGGCCACCTCCCGCTCCAGGTTGCGCAGGCCCGCTTCCCGGGTGTAGTCGGCAATGACCCGGCGCATGGCCTCCGGGGTGACCTCCAACTGCTCTTTGGTGAGGCCGTGGGCCTCCAGTTGTTTGGGCAGAATATAGGTAAAAGCGATTTCCAACTTCTCTTCCTCGGTGTAGCCCGGCAACTCCAGGACCTCCATGCGGTCCCGGAGCGGCGGCGGGATGGGGTCCAGGAGGTTGGCGGTGGTGATGAACATCACCTTGGAGAGGTCGAAGCCCACGTCCAGGTAATGGTCGGAAAAGGAATTATTCTGCTCCGGGTCCAGGACCTCCAGCAGCGCGGAAGAGGGGTCGCCCCGGAGATCCGCGCCGATCTTGTCCACTTCGTCCAGGATGAAAACCGGGTTGTTGCTCCCGGCCCGGCGCATGCTCTGGATGATGCGCCCTGGAAGCGCGCCCACGTAAGTGCGCCGGTGGCCCCGGATTTCCGCCTCATCCCGCACCCCCCCTAAAGAGAGGCGCACGAACTTGCGGCCCAGGGCCCTGGCGATGGAGCGGCCCAGGGAGGTCTTGCCGGTGCCCGGCGGCCCCACGAAGCAGAGGATGGGGCCCTTCATGTCCGGCTTCAGTTTACGCACCGCCAGGTATTCCAGGATTCTTTTCTTTACCTTTTCCAGGTCGTAGTGGTCTTCGTCCAGGATCTGCCGGGCCTGGGCCAGGTCCAGGTTGTCTTCGGTGGCGGTGGTCCAGGGAAGTTCGCTCATCCACTCCAGGTAATTCCGGATCACCTGGTGGTCCGGGGAGGTAGGGGGCGTGCGCTTGAGGCGGGCCAGCTCCCTTTCCGCCTCTTTCAGGGCGTGGGGGGGCAACCCCGCTTCTTCCAGCTTAAACTGAATCTCGTCGATCTCCCGGAGGCGCTCATCAGTCTCCCCCAATTCCTTCTGCAGGGCCTTGATGTGCTCCCGCAGGTAAAAATCCTTCTGGGCCTTCTCCATCTCCCCCTTGACCTGGCTCTGAATCTTCTTGCCCAGCTCCAGCACCTCCAGCTCCCGGTTGATGAGGACCAGGACTTGATGTAGGCGCTCTTTAACGTCAAAGGTCTCCAACAGCGTTTGTTTTTCTTCTTTGGAGATGTTCAGGCTGCCCGCGGTGACGTCCGCCAGGACCCGGGGGTCGCCCAACTCCCGGACCAGGGAGCCCAGTTCCGCAGGCAGATAAGGGGAGAGTTCCAGCATCTTCAAGAACAGACCCTTGACGTTGGAGACCAGGGCCTCGGTTTCCAGGTCCGGCTCGTATTCTTCCGAGATAGGGTTGATCTTGGCCACCAGGTAGGGGTCCTGGCCCATCCAACTATCGATACGGAAGCGGTAAAGGCCCTGGATGAGGAGGCGCACCGAGCCGTCTTCGGGCTTGCGCATCTTCAAGATGGCCGCGGCGGTGCCCACGGAATACAAATTATCCGGGCCGAAGCCGGCGGGTTTTTCCTCCCGGCTGGCTATAATCCCCAAGGTCTTGTCCTGGAACAGCACCTGATCCACCAGGGTTTGGTCCCTTTCCTCCCACAAAACCAGTGGCATGATAATGCGGGGAAAGAGGACCACGTCCGAATGGGGCAATATGGGCAGAACCCGGGGGCCGGATTGCTCCTCCGGAGTCTCGGCAAAAGTCAGGTCCTTAGCAACATCGTTGGTAGTCATCAATAATTTCACCTCAAAATTATTCGCTTTCCGGAACTTCCTGCACCCGGATGCGTCGGCTTAAAGGAGCCAGCCGGGGGAGAAAGACTTCCAAGATACCGTCCTGGTACTGGGCCCGGAGACCCTCAGGATCGACGGCCCCGGGGATTCGGAATCTCCTTTCAAAAAGGCCGTGGTTTATCTCGTGGCATAAGAACCGGGTCACCCCTTCCGGATGCAAGGGGCGCCGCCGCCCCTGGATGACGAGTTCCTGGCCGCAAAGGGTCAGGGAGAGGTCCTCTTTGGCCACCCCGGCCAGCTCCATCCTGAGCACCAGGCCTTGGGACGTCTCAAAAAAATCCACCGGCGGCCGGAAGGAAACCCCGGTTTCCTGAAATTCATAGATATTATCCATCCAGCAGCGCACGCGTTCCTCCAGACGGTCAAAGTCACGCATGATCCTGATCTTGAAAAGGCGCATCATTTTACCTCTTGGTACAGGCATTCTTGTTTAAGTTAATAATCTTCAGAAAAAAATCCAGGGGTAGGCGGCAAGGGGTTAGGAGATAAGAGGGCCTGTGGCAGATGATTAGGAGGATTATTTTAGAGCCACCAACCGATCCACCCACGCCCGGGGCAAAAGGGACATAAGGTACACTGCGGCGTTTATCGGTCTGGGAAAACAGATGCGCGTGCGCCCCCGGGCCAGGCCCTGTTGGATAATTGCGGCGGCCTTGGCGGCGCTGACGCGAAAAGGCATCATAAAGTCGTTGGCGTCAGTCATGGGAGTCTGGACAAACCCGGGAATAATCACGGTTACAAAAATATTTTCCCGTTTCAGCCAGGCCTGGAGCCCTTCCCCATAAACCCGGATGGCGGCCTTGGTGGCGGAGTATGAAGGAGCGATGGGAAAACCCCGGGAAGCGCCGTGGGAACTCATCAGCGCCAGCTGCCCCCGTTGGCGTTGGCGAAATAAAGGCAGCACCGGCTCAATGGTGTTCAGCATGCCCTCCAGATTTATGGCAAAGGTCCGGCGCGTCTGTTCCGATGTCTCCTCCTGGTCCGCGCTGCCATAGGCGACCCCCGCCAACATGATCACCAGGTCCAGGAGTTTTATATTATCCGCGGCCTTGATCCAGGCCGCCATGGCCGTCTTATTGGTGACATCCACCTCGGTCCATTGAGTCTCGGCGCCTCTGGCCCGGCACTCAGCGGTTATCGCCTCCAACCCGGCGGTGTGGACATCCCCGAGAAAGAGGTGCATTCCCGGCGCGGCATAAACCCGGGCCAGGGCGGCGCCGATGCCTCCGGCTGCTCCGGTTATCAGGACCGAGGTGGGATGGAATTTTTGTCTGCGAACCAAATCCCTGTCCTTTGGGGAAAATAAGGGTCAGAACGCCGCTCGGCGCAACCTTATACAGTTTCAGTTTTCATTTTTTTTAAATCAAAAGTCAAGGCCAACGCCTAAAACTTGTTTGCCCACAATTTAACGCCAAGCCCCCGGTATTCAATTATTTTAGCTGACTGCTGCAAGCTGATAGCTGACAGCTTATTCCCCCGGCCCTTCCTCTCCAGGCCCCTCTTCACCTTGACCCGTCAACTAAACCTTGATAGTGTCCCCGGCATGGGGTTTCAGATAGTTTGTCTGGGTGCGGCCAACGTGGACCTGTTGTACCTGGCGCCGGAATTGGGGCCTTTTCTGGAAGAGTGGCCTGATCTGCGCCCGGGCGGCGAGGTGGCCCTCGGACCCGGGGAAGAGGGACGGCTCCAAGACCTGCTGAGCCGCCATGCCTCTCCGGCGGGGCGCTCCGGCGGCGGCCAGGCCGCCAACACCGCCTGGGCCCTGGCCCGTATGGGGTTGGATGTCGCCCTCCTGGGCCGGGTGGGAGCGGACCCGGACGGCGTTTTCCTCCGGGAGAGCCTGGCCGGAGTTAATCTGGATTATTTGATCCAGGCAGGCGCGAGCGGGCGCGCTTACATTCTGGTGGACCCCGCCGGGGAACGCACCATCCTGGTGGCCCCCAACACCAATGATGAGCTGGCTCTTAAGGACATCCCCCTGGAGGTCCTGGCGGAAGCCAAATTCCTGCACCTCACTTCCTTTGTGGGGGATGGGCCCCTCGAGGTGCAAAAGGAAATCGCTTTTCGACTGCAAGACGGCCCCCGGATCAGCCTGGACCCGGGGGAGTTGTATGCCCGGCGGGGCTTAGAGGCCCTGGAGGGGATTATCGACCATCTGGATACCTTGCTGGTGACGGAGCGGGAATGGGAGCTTTTGGGGGGAGGACAAAAACACCCCCGGTGGGCCCCGCCCGTGGTGGTCATCAAACGCGGGGCCCGGGGGGCCCGGTTGCTCACGCCGCTGCGCTACCTCGACTTCCCGGTGGAACTGGTCCCCCGGCCGGTGGACACCCTGGGCGCGGGGGACGTATTTGCGGCGGGGTATCTCGCCGGGCGCTTTTCCGGATTGCACCTCAACTTGGCAGTGCGGCTGGCCAACCGGGCCGCGGCCGTCAGCCTGGGCGCGGCTGGGCGGGAAAATTATCCGGATGCGGATTTCTTGGAACAGCAACTGTTCCAATTGAGAAAGATATGATGACTTTCGGCTGGTTTTCCAGCGGCCGGGACCAGGCGGCCATCGACCTGTTCACTGCAGCCCTGGACAAAATGGCGGAGGGCTTTATTCCCGGACGCCTGGCCTATGTCTTTTGTGACCGGGAGCCGGGGGAGACCCTGGACTCCGACCGTTTCCTGGCTGCAGTGCGTTCCCGGGGAGTGCCGCTTATCACCCACTCCTCCGGAGAACTGCGCCGGCTGATCCGCCGCCGGGACCCGGACCTGCCCGCGCACCGGGAGGCCTTCGACGCCCGGGTGATTGAGCTTTTAAAAGATTTTTCCCCGGAGGTGGTGGT
>JACQYN010000081.1 GCA_016208235.1 Deltaproteobacteria bacterium | reverse complement strand
TGCTGCTCAAAAAGAAGATCCTTCTCACCGGCGACGCGATAAAGAGCGCTGCGGTGCGTATCGGCGACTCCAACCTTCCCTATGTCTCCGTGGACTTCAATCGCCGGGGGGCCGCGGAGTTCCCGCGTATCACCGGGGAGAACGTCAAGCGCCGCATGGCCATCATCCTGGACGGGGTGGTGCGCTCCGCGCCGGTGATCCAGGAGCGCATCGGCGGCGGCAAGGCCCAGATCACCGGCTCCTACACCCCGGAAGAGGCCCATGACCTGGCCATCGTGCTGCGGGCCGGGGCCCTGCCGGCCACCGTCAAGATCGTCCAGAACATCACCGTGGGCCCCACCCTGGGCGCGGACTCCATCCACAAAGGCTGGGTCTCCGGCCTCCTGGGCACCATCCTGGTGGTGATCTTCATGATCTTCTACTATCGGTTCTCCGGGGTGGTGGCCAACTACGCCATGATCTTGAACGTCATCATGCTCCTGGGCGCGTTGTCTCTCCTGAACGCAACTTTGACCCTGCCCGGTATCGCCGGCATCATCCTCTCCATCGGTATGGCCGTGGATTCCAACGTCCTCATCTATGAACGAATGCGGGAGGAGTTCCACGCCGGCAAGCCCCTGAAATCCGGAGTTGACGGCGGCTACGACAAGGCCTTCTGGACCATCATCGACTCCCACGTCACCACCCTGATCACCGCTTGCGCCCTCTTCCTCTTCGGCACCGGACCCATCAAAGGCTTTGCGGTGACCCTGAGCCTGGGCGTCATCCTCAACCTCTTCACCGCCCTTTTCGGCACCCGGGTGGTCTATGACTGGATGATCCTCAAGCGCTGGCTGAAAAAACTCAGCTTTTTCGAACTCTTTGAAAAACCCAATATCGACTTCGTCAGCTTCCGCCGTTACGCGTTCGTCTTCTCCGGGATTCTCAGCATCCTGGGGCTGGTGGCCTTTGTGCAACTGAGCCGGGGCCACGGCAACTTAGGGGTGGAGTTCAGCAGCGGCGCCATGGTCCAGTTCAGCGCCAAGGAGACCTTCACCGTGGACCAGGTGCGCCAGGCCTTGAACAAGGAAGGCTGGGGCCACGCCGAGATTCAGCCCTTGGAAGGGGGCCGGGGCCTGATGATCAAGGTCAAGAAGTCCGAGGAGTCCGTGGGACAGCTCGGGGACAAACTGGCAGCCATCCTCAACCAGTCCCTGTCCACAAACCGCTTCACCGTGGCCAGCACCGCGGAAATCGGGGCGTCCATCAGCCAGGACCTGCGCAACAAGGCCATCATCGCCATCGTCATTTCCATGCTGGGCATCATCATCTACCTGGCCTGGCGCTTTGAGCTGATCTTCGGCATCGGCGCGGCCGCGGCCACCTTCCACGACGTCCTGGCGGTCCTGGGCATATTCTGGCTCCTGGATAAAGAAATCACCCTCCTGGTGGTCACCGCGCTCCTCACCCTGGCGGGCTACTCCCTCACCGACACGGTGGTGGTCTTCGACCGCATCCGGGAAAACCTGGCCCGCAAAAGGGGCAAGCTGGGGGACATCATCAACCTCAGCGTCAACGAGGTCCTCTCCCGGACCATCGTCACCAGCACCACCGTCTTTCTGGCGGTGGTGGCGCTCTACTTCTTCGGCGGCGTGGTCCTGGAGGACTTCGCCCTGGCCATGATTATGGGGGTCCTGGTGGGCACCTACTCCTCGGTCTTCGTGGCCAGCCCCATCGTTTACGCCTTCCGTAAAGAAGCCAAACGGGTGGTGGTGAAAAAGGAAAAGGTCGTGGAACTGACCGCGGCCAAGCAGCGGAGCGAAGAGAAAAAAGAGAAGAAAGCCCCCAAAGCCGCCGGCGGGCGGAAGAAGGGCGGGAAGAAGTAGGGGTCAGGGGTTAGAGAAAACACCTCCCTTTGCTGCCCGCAACCCCGTGAATATGCACGTATACTGACTTTATCAAAAGATATTACAAGTAGGGGCGAATCTTGTATTCGCCCCGTCCAAGGCGAACACAAGGTTCGCCCCTACAGAAAAAATACATTTTGATGGCGAATTGGTATTAAGCTGGTGGCACAGGCGTCCCGCCTGTGCGGAACAGAAGCTTGGGAACGAGCAAGTTCTGGCCTTGAAAACGGAAAACGGAAAACGGAAAACGGAAAACCCGGCACTAAGGCCAAAGGCCTTAGTTCTGTATGGCTACGGTTTAAACTGCGACTACGAGACCGCATTCGCCCTGAACCGGGCCGGGGCCGAGGCCGTGCGGGTCCATACCACCGATCTCCTGGAAAACCCCTCCCTCCTCTGGGATTACCACCTCCTGGCGGTACCCGGGGGCTTCAGTTGGGGGGACGACCACGGCGCGGGGGTGATCCTGGCCCTGCGCCTGAAGCTGGCCCTGGGCGCGGCCTTACAGGAATTCATTGACTCCGGTCGCTTGTGTATCGGCATCTGTAACGGCTTCCAGGTGCTGGTGAACTTAGGGATTCTCCCCAATCTGCCGGGGCGGACCGGGGAGCGCCTTACAGCCCTGATCCCCAACGACTGCGGCAACTTCCGGGACGCCTGGGTGCACCTCAAGGCCCTCCCCAGCAACTGCGTGTTCACCCAGGGCTTGGACTTGCTGGAACTCCCCGTCCGCCACGGGGAAGGGAAGTTTTTTGCCACCGGGCCGGTGCTGGCGGAGTTGGCGGACCGGGGCCAGATCGTCCTCAAATACGCCACTCCCTCCGGCAAGGCGGCCGCGGGGCGATTCCCTTACAACCCCAACGGCGCCCTCATGGACATCGCCGGCATCTGCGACCCCACGGGCCGGGTCCTGGGCCTCATGCCCCACCCGGAGGCCCATATCGTGGCCACCCAGCATCCCGCCTGGACTGCGGAGAAGGAGCAATGGCGCCGCCGGGGTGAACCCTACCCGGAAAGGGATGGGGCCGGGATGTCTTTTTTTTACAATGCGGTGAACTACCTAAAGGGAACTTTGGCAGAGAAGGCAGGGTCGAAAGACTAATACCAAGTTGCCGTCAAAGAGATTTTTTTGTAGGGGCGGACCCACGTGTCCGCCCCATGGGTGGGCGCACACATGGGTGCGCCCCTACAAGCTCTGCCGGTCAAGGAATCTTAGCCTGCGCAAAGGAGGAGAGAGTGAAAAAGCTAACGGCCCTTTTATGCGTTTTAACTTTGGCCTTGAGTTTACACGCGGCCCTGGCCGCTGATAAAGGCACCAAGGAGGAGGCCGTGGCCATGGTGAAAAAGGCCGTGGCTTTTCTCAAGACCAACGGCCGGGAAAAGGCCCTGGCGGAGTTTAACAACCCCAAGGGTCAATTCATCGACCGGGACCTCTATGTCATCGTCGGCGATATGCAGGGCAAGTGCCTGGCTCACTGCACCATGCCCGAATGGGCGGGCAAGGACATGATGGAGGTCCAGGACCCTGAGGGCCGCTATATCACCAAGGAACGCCTGAAGTTGCTCCAGAAAAACAACTCCACCTGGCAGACTTATAAATACCTGAACCCGAAAACCAAGAAAATCGAGACCAAATCCACGTATCTGGAGCGGGTGGGGGACCTCTATATCGGCGTGGGGGTCTATCAATAAGATGTAAGTGGGAATTGGGGAAAGGGGCTGAGGGCCGGGGGCCCTTGCCACCTCCTCCAGACCCACCCCCAATCCCTTGCTCGACCAAAACGAATCGAGATAGGTTGGGTTGATGAGCAGTGCCTTGGTAACGATCTTCAGTCCCCCTTTGGTAGATTGGAACTTGGAACTCATGGACAAGAAGGAAGGTGGAACCGCATCCCCGTCCTCACTGCAAGTACGCCTACCTCCCTAACAGCCGGGGCAGCAAATCCGCGGGCTGTTCCAGGAGCAGCCCCGTTTCCCAGGCGTCGTTTTCGGTGAAGAATTGGAGTTGGTCGCCTTTGGTGCGGGAGTCGAAGAGCGCGAAGGGCACCGGCTCCGGGGTGTGGGTGCGCACGGAGATGGGGGTGTAGTGGTCGCAGAGCACCAGGACCCGGTGGTCCCCCAACCCTTTCAGACCGGCCATCAGCGGCCCCACCACTTTGGCATCGAAATCCTCGATGGCCTGGAGCTTTAGTTTCAATTCGCCACTGTGGCCCGCTTCGTCCGGGGCCTCCACGTGGATGAAGACCAGGTCCAGGGATGTTAGAGCCTCCAGGGCCGCGGCCACCTTCCCCGCGTAATTGGTGTCCAGGTACCCCGTAGCGCCGGGCACCAGGATGGGCTGCAGCCCCGCGTAAAGGCCGATGCCTCTAATCAAGTCCACCGCGGAGATCACCGCGCCGGTGAGGCCGAAGCGCTCTTTTAAGGTGGGCAGTTGCGGGGGCCGCCCCTGGCCCCAAAGCCAGATGGAGGTGGCGGGTCTTTTCCCCTGGGCCACGCGGCGGTTGTTGACTTCCTGGTCCTTCAGAACGGCCCAGGATTCCCGGATGAGTTCCCACAGAGGGCGCTCCGGACCGTCCCATTCCATAAGCTGGGTCACATCATGGCCGGTCCAGTCATGGGGCGGATAGGTGCGCCAGTCGGAGCGGCCCTCCCGCCAAACCAGCAGATGGCGGTAGCTCACCCCCGGATAGAAGCGGCGGCCGTCCCGGCCCAGGGCCGCGTCCAGGGCGGTGATGAGTTCTTTGGCCTCTTCATTGCCAATATGCCCGGCCGCGTAATCTTCCATGAACAGCCCGGTTTCTTCCTGGCGCAGGGTCACCAGGTTGCAGCGGAAGGCCACTTCCTCCGGTCCCAGGGTGACCCCCAGGGCCGCGGCCTCCAGGGGGGCGCGGCCCGTGTGGTAGCGGCCCGGGTCATAGCCCATGATGGCCAGATTGGCGATGTCGCTGCCCGGGTCCATGCCCTTGGGGATGGTGCGGGCGCAGCCCAGCTCCCCTTGCCGGGCCAGTTCGTCCAGATGGGGCGTGGCCGCAGCTTCCAGGGGGGTGCGCCCCCCTAACTCGGCGATGGGGTAATCCCCCATCCCGTCGCCCACGAGAATGATATATTTCATCGGCATAACCTATCAGGATTGTAGCTCCGGATTTAAGTCCTGGTTGTCTTTACCCAGGATCGCGGCCAGAAAGCGGTCGTATTTCTCTTTTTTATCAGGAAAACGTCTCTTTAGCAAAATGGTATCGATGTTCCAGGTCCGGGATTTGGAAAGCCCGAAAAAGATGCGGCCGTCGCTGGAGAAGCGGTACTCCCAGAAAGGCCCCTGGAAATGCTCCAATTCCTGGGTGGTGAACCGGGCCACGCTTTTGGGGGGCAGCTTCTCTCCGGAGAGCAGCCCTTCCAAACTGAGTTTATTGATCTTGGCCAGGGCTTCCGGCAGAGAGGGGAAGACTTCGCTCACTTCCTGAAGTTCCCCGATATTTTGCAAGGCCCGGGGGGAAAATGACAAATTTTTATAGAGGGAAGTCAGCCAGACGGAATGGAGCCGGAGCCGCCCCCGGGCTTTTCTGATTTTTTGGCTGAACAGGTCCGCCTCCTGAACCTTTTCCACCTCTGCCAGGCGGGCGGCGATATCCTGTTTCTCTGCGACGATTATTTGCCGGTCCCGGTCCAGGGAATGGAGCAATTTTAAAACCCTTTTTTCTTCCAGCAGGGCCTTTTTCAGCTCCACCTGCAATTCTTCATTCCGGTCAGCCTCAGATTGGAGCCTTTCTTCCAGGTCCCGGATATTTTCTTGGGCTTCCTGGGCCGCGGCCATGGTCCTCTCATGTTCCTGATCCAGTAATTGCAGTTTCAGATCCAGGGAGTTGCGGCTGGATTCCAGCACCTGGATGCGGAGATTCCGGGCTTCGATCTCCGTTTCGAAATGCTCTTCCTGAGCCCGCCGGAAGTAATTCTGATAAATGGCGGTGATTAAACAGATGGCCCCGAAACCCACCACAAACAACAGGTAACTGAGGATTGTAAAGAGATGGCCGGCGTGGGTCGCGCTTTGCCAGTCCTTTAGCAGGAGGTGCTCATTCCACAAGCGATCCAGGGCAGAGGGCGGGGTCGGCGGCCAAAAAGAAAATTTCCGACACTCCTGATCCTTTGCTCCGGGCGCCGGCCAGGGAGATAATGGGGCAGGATCCGGCTCCGATCTTACGGGTTGTCGATGGCCGGGGGAGAATCTATAGCTCTCCAGGGGTTCCGGAGAGAAACCGAACTGTTGGGAAAATGATTTGGAGGGGAGGTTAGAACACAATAACCTCTCTCTCGTCAGGCTGCTTTGCTGATTCAATTTATTAATCTGTAATGTAATTAGCGACATTACCAGGCAGATAAAAACCCAGATGCCGAACCAAATAATAAAAGGACTGTAGAATTTATACTTCAATGTACCAACCTTATATTATTCATACAACACTGATAGAAAACTGAATAGAGGCAAAGCAGCATATGGGGCGTCTTCTGGAGACAAGAAAGAGCCGTGACTGCGGGGCCCGGCGGAACCAGGGGTCAGGCCGCCAACTGTTCTCTTATCGCCTGGCCCAGTCTCTTTATCCCTATTTTGATCGTTCCTTCATCTACACAGGAATAATTTAACCTCAACGTGTTAACATCCTTTCTATTGATATAAAAAGGGTACCCAGGAACAAACGCCACCTTATCTATAATAGCTCTCTCGAACAGCTTCATTGAAGACATGTGCTGCGGCAGGGTAACCCAAAGGAACATTCCGCCCTCTGGGCTGGTATGTCTTATTCCAGGAGGGAAATATTGTCTGATGCTCTCAATCATGGCATTTCTCTGGCTACTATAGACGGAAATAATTTTTCTAATATGTTCATCGAATTCATTGTCTTTAATATACCGATAGATCACGCACTGAACAAAATTGTTTGTATGCAGATCGGCAGCCTGCTTGGCAATAATCAGTTTCTCCATGATGTTGTCAGGCGCGACAATCCATCCGAGCCGAAACGAAGGCACGACTGTTTTGGAAAAAGAGCCCAACATGACGGTATTTTCAGGAATCAACCGCTTAAAGGATGTTTTTTCTACCCCTTCAAACCGCAAATCTCCATATGGATCATCTTCTATCAAAAGGGTATTTGAATCTCTGACCAGGTCGGCTACAGCTCTACGATTGGCTTCGGAGTAGGAAATACCAGAAGGATTCTGAAAATTCGGAACGGCATAAATCAATTTGGGAGCCTTGGTGGACATGATGGTCTGTAACCGCCCAATATCCATACCTTCTTCGGAGACCGGCACCGGATTAAAAGCGGCTCTATAGACCGAAAATGCCTGGATTGCCCCCAAATATCCCGGCTCCTCTATAACAACGGCATCCATTTTATTAAGCAATATCTTTCCCACCAGATCCAACCCTTGCTGTGATCCGTGAGTAATTAATATATTTTCTACAGGTATATCCAGATTATGCTTATCAACATATCTTTGGGAAATGTATTTTCTCAGTTCCTGATACCCTTCGGTTTTACTGTATTGTAAGGCATCGCGGCCGTGTTCTTCCAGAACGCGGATTGAGGCTTGCTTTATTTCTTCAACCGGGAACAATTCTCTGTTCGGCAAGCCACCGGCAAAGGAAATTACCGAGGGATCGACAGCCACCTTAAGTATTTCCCGAATAAACGATTTTGGAACGTCAGTGATACGATCAGAAAAGATACTATTCATGCCAAGATCGTTAGATATTTCCATGCTCACATCCCGTTGCCAAGCATAACATTGGCGCGCCCGTAATCATCTTCACCAGTATGATAATTAGCGACGTTCTATAACTTCCACCTACTTGCCTGCTGACAGAATGATCACCGTCACTTCCCGGACATCCTGGTATTGGGGGGTTCGGCCCACCATTTTCAGGCCGCCGATATAAGGGCGCTGCACCTTGGCCCAGCGCCGGGAAGTCACCAGGTCTTTGGCGCCGTCGAAAATAAAATAGGCTTCCTTAAGCTCCTGGCCACCGGGGAGCTTTTGAGGGCCGCGGTCCTGGCGGCCGGGCATCTTGTATTCCCGGGCCAGGCCCCGGTAAAAGGCCGCGACTTTCTCAAAGGGATCGTTGGTTAGATAAATGGTAGGCACCATCTCCATTGACTGTAAAGGGCTCTGGGCCACGGCCTCGCGGGCCTGCCGGGTGGCGGCCTCATCCACCCGGGTCCCGGGATAGGGCTTAAAATCTGCGGCCAGCGCCCCGGCTGCGACCAGGAAAGTCAACCCCGCCAAAACCGCAAATATTCTCATTTCCGGTCTCCTCGGTCCGACGTTATTCCTAATTAAAAGAGTTTCTCCTGCTGGGGGGTCCGCCGCTCCTCCAGGGTATGCTTGATCTCGGTGAGGGTCTCGTTGATCCGGAAGAAGATGATCAGGATTTCGCAATAAATCCTCACGCCGATAGGCCCCAAAAACAGCAGGAGCACACCTTTCAAAACATTGGGGCCGCCGCCGTATTGCCCCACGCCCGTGAGAATGAAGATCAACCCGGCGATCACACTGATCACCGCGCCCACCCAAAAAACGGTTTGGATGATGATGGGAGTAAGCATGGTGCGGAAGGCCAGAAAGTCTTTCATGGTTCCTCCTTCTTCCTTTTCATAAGACAAGAAACTGAGTGGGAAATATTGAGGAGATGACGGGAATTTCAGCAGCCAGTTGTCATACCGAGTCGCATTCAATCGGCTATAATTGGTAGCCGCAGGCTTTAGCCTGCGCCGGCACAGGCTGGAAAGCCTGTGCTACCTCTTGAAAGCAACTTGGTATCAGACAGTTGTTTTTCTCTGGCCACTGACCACTGGCCACTGACCACTATTTTTCCTCGGCCCCCTCCCCCAAATCTTTTCCCTTTCCTTCCCCTAAATCTGTGCCGCGTGGAGGTGGGGGTCCTCGATGCGGTAAAAGACCGCGGGCGGAGAAACTACCGGCAATTGGTCGATTTCCCGGAGGGCCTGCCGGGCATTGGCCTCTTTGGCTTCGTGGGTGATCATGACGATGGGCACCGCGCCCTTGACCTCCCGGCCTTTCTGGATCACCGCGGCAATGCTGATCTGGTGTTTCCCCAGGATGCCGGATATTTGGGAGAGAACCCCGGGGCGGTCCAGGGCCGCGAAGCGGATGTAGTAGTTGGTCACCACCTCATCCAGGGGTTTTATAGTCCGGGGAGATTCCAGGGCCGCGTCGCAGCCCAGGGGGGGCACCCGGCGTTTCACCCCGTGGATCAGGTTCCGGGCCAGGTCCAGGATGTCGCTCACCACCGCGGAGGCCGTGGGCATCATCCCCGCGCCCTGGCCGTAGAGCAAAATGGGCCCCACCGCGTCCCCGGTGAGATAGACGGCGTTGAACGCGCCGCTGACGTTGGCCAGCATATGGTCCCTGGGGATGAGGGTGGGGTGCACCCGGGCCTCGATCATGTTCCCGTCATTTCTGGTAATAGCCAGAAGTTTCATGGAGTAGCCGAATTCCCGGGCCAGCTGCAGGTCCAGGGGGTCCAGGTTGCTGATGCCGGACACAGAGATGGGGTCCAAGTTCAGGGGCGCGCAGTAGGCCAGGCTCACCAGGATGGCCAGCTTGTGCGCGGTATCAATGCCCTCTACGTCCAGGGTGGGGTCGGCCTCGGCATAACCCTGGGCCTGCGCTTCGGCCAGGGCCTGGGCAAAGGACGCGCCTTTTTCCGACATCTGGGTGAGGATGTAATTGGCGGTGCCGTTCAAGATACCGAAGATCTCCTGGATGCGGTTGGCCGCCAGACCCTGGCGCAGGGCCAGGAGGAGGGGCACGCCCCCGCAGACCGCAGCCTCGAAGGCCACTTCCACGCCTTTTTGGGCCGCGGCGGCCAGGACCTCGTTGCCGTGCAGGGCGAGCAGGGCCTTGTTGGCGGTGACTACATGCCGGCCCCGGGAGATGGCCTCCAGGACCAGTTCCCGGGCCGTGTCCGTGCCGCCGATGAGTTCCACCACGATGTCGATGTCCGGGTCATCCAGGATGTCTTGGGCCCGGGAGGTAAGGCGCTCCGGCTCCAGGGGGGAGATGCGCCGCCGCTCCGGGTCGATTTCCGCCGCCTTTTTCAGCACCAACTCCGTGCCCAGGCGCCGGGCCAGCAAGTCCCGGCGCTCGGTGAGGAGCCGCACCACCCCCTGGCCCACGGTGCCCAGGCCGATGAGTCCCACTTTGACCAAAAGGCTATTCCTTTTTCTGGTATTTTTGGGTAATGACTTCGATCTCTTCGGGAGTCATGCGCATCACTTTCCGGAGTCCCCGGATAGCCTGGTTGGTGCGCTGCACGTTTTCCACCAGGGCGAAGCGCACGTATTCATCGCCCCATTCCCCGAAACCCAGACCCGGGGAGACCGCGGTTTTGGCCTCCTCAATGAGCATCAGGGAGAAATTGATGGAGAGCAGGTGGCGGAATTTTTTGGGGATGCGGGCCCAGACGAACATGGTGCCCTTGGGGGGCTCCACCCGCCAGCCGATATTGTGCAGGCCCCGGCAGAGGGCGTCCCGCCGCTCCTTGTAGGTGCCCACGATCTGCTCCACACAGTCGTAAGGCCCGTTTAAGGCGATGATGGACGCGATTTGGATGGGCTGGAAGACCCCGTAGTCCAGGTAGCTCTTGATGCGGGTCAAAGCGTGGATCAGGCGCTGGTTTCCCACCACGAAGCCCATGCGCCAGCCGGGCATGTTGTAGCTCTTGCTTAAAGAAAAGAGTTCCACTCCCACTTCCTTGGCGCCGGGGACCTGGAGGAAACTGGGGGCCTTATAATCGTCGAAGACCAGGTCCGCGTAGGCGAAGTCGTGGATGATCAACACGTTATACTTATTGGCATAGTCCACGATGCGCTTGAAGAAGTCCAGGTCCACGCACCTGGTGGTGGGGTTGTGGGGAAAGGAGATGATGAGCATCTTGGGCCGGGGCCGGATGAGCTCGGTGATGTTGTGCAAGTCCTCGAAAAAATCCCGGTCGTGGGTCAGGGGGATGCTCACCAACTGGCCTCCGGAAATGACCACCGAGGCCGCGTGAATGGGATAGGTGGGGTTGGGGACCAACACCACGTCCCCGGACTCCACCGTGGCCAGCACCAGGTGGGAGAGCCCCTCCTTGGCGCCGATGGT
>JACQYN010000010.1 GCA_016208235.1 Deltaproteobacteria bacterium | reverse complement strand
CAGGCCCAGGCCTGCGTCCGGGAAGTTCCTGTTAATCTCCTGGACCAGATCCCGAAATTCGTGGGGGGTATAGTCCCGGCCCATGGCGGTAAGGACCGGGGCCGCGCCGCTCTGGAGAGGGAGGTGAAAGTGGGGGCAGAAACCGGGAAACGCGGCCAACTCCTGGAGTAAAGCCGGGGTGACCTCCTGGGGCTCCAGGGAACTGAGACGGAGCCGCGCAGGTCGTGGTTGGGAACGGAGTTCCCGCAGCAAGGCGGCCAGATTGGATGCCGGCGTCAGGTCCAGGCCGTATTGGCCCAGGTTGACCCCGGTGAGCACCACTTCTTGATAGCCCGCGGCGGCCAGCTTCTCCAGGGCCGCGGCTATTTCTTCAAGGGACAGGCTGCGCCGGGGCCCCCGCACCTGGGGGACGATGCAATAGGTGCAGTGATGCTCGCAGCCGTCCTGGATTTTCAGGCGGGGCCGGGTGTGGCCGGGGATCAGGGGAGCCGGCCAGGCCTGGAAGGCTTCTCCCGGAGCAAATGATCCCACATTGAGCAATGGCTGTTCTGGTGGTAGTTCTGCCAGAAAATCCGCCAGCCGGGTCTTTTCCCGATTTCCCAGGACCGCCTGCACCCCGGGGAGCGCGGTCAGCTCCGCCGGGGCCCGTTGGGCGTAGCAGCCGGTGACCCAGAGGGGAGTCCCGGGATACTCCCGGGCCAGGCGGCGGATGGCCTGGCGGGCCTGCTGGTCGGCCCGGGCGGTGACGGTGCAGGTGTTCACCAGGAGCAGGTCCGGCGCGGTCCCCTGGGGAGCCTCCTGCCAGCCTTGGGCGATAAGGGCCTGGGCCAGACCCATGGTGTCGCACTGATTCACCTTGCAGCCGAAGGTAAGGATGCGGAAGAGACGGTTTTCCGTTTTCTGTTGTCTGTTTTCGGTGGCCATTTGGAATACAACCAGTGTAGCGGGCCTTCGTGCCCGCCAACCTTAGAGGCGGGCACGGAGGCCCGCCCCACCAACTACATTTAGATGGTCGGCGGGCGGGGACACCCGCCCTACTTCACTCTTTCCTCGATCCAGCCGCCGCCCAGGAGGCGGTCCTCCTGGTAGAAGGCCACGGCCTGGCCCGGGGCCACCGCGGTCTGGGGGGTCTCAAAGATGACCCGTCCTTCCCCGGGATTGTCCAGGTAAAGGCGCGCTGTCACCCCGGGGTGGCGGTAACGGATCACCGCCAACGCGGTCAGTTCTCCAACCGGGGGCTCGATGAGCCAGTTTACTTCCGTAGCCCGGAGGCCGGAAGAGAAAAGTTCGTTTTTATAACCCAGGACCACCTGGTTGGACTCCGGGCGGATCTCCACCACATAGTAAGGCGCAGCCGCGGGCACCCTCAGGCCCCGGCGCTGGCCCACGGTATAGTGCTCCAGACCCCTGTGGTGGCCCAAAACCCGGCCCCGGCAGTCCACCAATTCCCCGGGTTCCCCCAGACTTCCCTTAAGTTCCAGGAGAAATTCCTGATAGGAGCCATTAGGGATAAAACAAAGCTCCTGGCTCTCCCGGTAGTCTTCGGCCCGGGGCAGGCCCAGGTCTTGATAGCGGCCGCGCACTTCCTGCTTGGTCATCTCGCCTAAGGGGAAGAGGAGATGCGGCAAAAGTTCCCGGGGCAGGCGTTGGAGGAAATAGGACTGGTCCTTGGCCCGGTCCCGGCCCCGGCGCAGCTCCAGGGCGCCGTCCTCACCCGGTTCGAGCCGGGCATAATGGCCGGTGGCCAGATAAGGGACGCCAGCCTCGTGGAGCAGGTACCAGAGGCGGCCGAACTTGATGGCCGCGTTACAGCGGACGCAAGGGTTGGGAGTGCGGCCCCGGGAGTATTCCCCGGCAAAATATTCCAGCACCTGGCGGGAAAAATCGGCCCTAAGGTCCATTTCCAGCCAGGGGATACCCAGGCCTTGGGCCAGTGCTTCCAGATGCTCCCGGGAAGGACCGCCTGCGGCCAGTCGCAGATGCACTCCCACCACTTTGAGACCCTGGTCCCGGAGCAGGGCTGCGGCCATGGCGCTGTCCATGCCGCCGCTCAAGGCTACCGCCACTTGGGCGCGGGCCAGGGAATTGTTTATGGGCATGTGTTCAAATTATGTTTAACGTTCTTAAGGTAATGTTAAATTTTCGGTTAAGTTAATATTAATTTATAATTTATTGATATTTTTGTAAATATAGAAAAAAGAGAACAGCGTAGAAGGGTTTAAGTTCAGATTACTGAACAAAAATGGCAACTAATGGCAGGGTGAAAATCAGGAATTGGAGAAGGAAAGCTCCTCCAGAAAGCGAACCGCTACGCCGCAGGCGCGGTCGGCCCCCAGAAGATGATCCAGGCGCAGCACTTCCCCTCGGGCTGCCAGATTGGAAGTGCCCAGAAAATCTAGAGAAGGAAGGGACGCGGCGATGGTGAACTGCAAAATTTGCCCTTGCTTGATATTGACCGGCGGCGGGCACTCGAAATAAAGGCCGCCCAGGCTGATGTTTTTGAGAATACCCAGGCCCCCTTGTTCTTCCCCCCCATCCCCCGAACCATCATGATACCGCAGCGGTAGCGTCAGCACCAGGCGGTTATGGCGACGTCTTTCGCTCATCTTACTCCCCCCGGAGTTTGTTGAATTTGGTGTTCATTTTGCAGGTATCGTGCCACTTGCACTCGGGTCCTTGCGGTAAGCCCGGCCCCGCCGGCAGCCAGAATATTCCTTGACTGAAGCTCCCCCTTCCTTTACCATATGGAAAAAATTACTGAAATTCGACGCGCCCCCGCGTCCTCAGAACCAAAGGTCGTATATGTCTTTCATCGTGGCCATCCTCAATCAGAAGGGAGGCACCGGCAAAACCACCACCACCATCAATCTCGCGGCTGCTCTGGCCTTCCAGGGCTACCGCACCTTGATGGTGGACCTGGACCCCCAGGGGCACACCACCATCGGCATCGGCGTGGAGCCGGGCTCCTTCCGGGAGTCCATGGCCGAGGTCTTCACCATTCCCAAAAAGAGCCTGAATGAGGTGGTGGTCCCCACTTACATTCCCAAGCTGTTTGTGGCCCCGGCCACCATCCACCTGGCCCAGGCCGCGGAACAGGTCTATTCCCGGGTCTTCCGGGAGGCTATCCTGGCCCAGGCCCTGAAGGGGGTGGATTTTGAATTCGTGATCATCGACTGCCCCCCCTCCCTGGGGGTGCTCACCACCAACTCCCTGTTCGCCTGCGACTTCATCATCATTCCCTGCCAGATTTCCCGCTACTCCCTGGACGGCCTGGCCGATCTCCTGACCACCATCGAGACCGTTAAATCCCTGGGTCTGGAAGAGCTTTTCCAAGGGGACCATTTCCGGGTGCTGCTCACCATGTTCGACAAACGCAACCGGGTCACCAACGAATACATCCTGGAGCAACTCAAACCCTACCGGGAAAAGACCTTTGCCACCCCCATCATGAAGAACGAGGCCCTGAACCAGGCCCAGATCACCCAAAAATCGATCTTTGACTATGACCCCAAGAGCTCCGGGGCCCAGGATTACTACCAACTGACCGCCGAGTTTCTGGAGATATGGCAAAAAAGAAACAGTTTGCCGGAAAAAAGACCAAACTTGCAGAGCTGCCTCTAACCCGGGTCCTGGAACAAAAAGCCGGGGACGAGGCCGCCTGGGAGGAGCTGCAAACCTCTGCAGCCACCGGCTCCCGCCAGCTCTTCCTTTCTCTGGAAAGGACCGGGGAGGAAGCCGCGGGGACCCTGGCCGCGGCCTATCTCCAGGTCCTGCAGGAACTGACGGGTTTGCAGGCTGACCTGGAGCCGGACGCCGCGTCTTCGCCTCTCCCGGCCCTCCTGCCGCGTCCGGCCATTCCCCCCGCCCGGAACCTCATCCAAGCCCTGCGCCTGGCCCGGAAAGGCCTCCAAGACCTCCATCGGCTGTTGTCTGAGTAGGGGCGAACCTTGTGTTCGCCCGCCACTCCTGGGCGAACACAAGGTTCGCCCCTACATTTCAATACCCGTTCTCCCCGATACCGTCACCTCTGTATCCCAAACCTTTCCCAAATGACCGGGCGCCAGAGGCGGGGGCCGGCCAGGTTCAGGTGGATGGTGAGGAGTTGCTCTTCTTCGCCGGCCTTGAGGATGACCCAGTCGCTGAGGTCGTCCCAGTTGCGCACCAGGCGGGAGAGCTCCGCGCCGTCTTCAGGACCGGGAGGTTGGATGGCAAAGGAGCCGCCCCCGTGCATGGGGTAGTTGCGGCCGGCGATCTCAGACACAAAGGAGGAAGTATTCACCCCCACCACCGGCAGATAGTTGTCGAAGGCCCGGACCAAGGCCCCCAGAGACCAGTGTCCCCGGAGGATGGGGAAGATGCTGGGGTTGACCACCAGGTCCGCGCCCTGGTCGGTGAGTTGCCGCGCGGCCTCGGGCTGGCCCCAGAAATCGATGCACACGGCCATACCTAAGCGGCCGAAATCGGTATCAAAAACCTGGAAGCCGGCCCCGGGAGTGACACCAAAGCCCTTGCGCTCCAGGTTGCCCAGGGTGCATTTGCGCTGGCGGCCCACCAGGTTGCCGGAGCGGTCGAAGAGGGTGGCGGTGTTATAGCGGCGGCCTTTGCTCTCTTCTACCAGGCCAGCGACGAGATAAGCCTTAAGATCCTTGGCGGCCTGGGCCAGGGCCTCGTCGCCGGAGAAGGGGAAATATTCCGGGAAGCAGATGAGATCGGCCTGCCGGCCCCGGCAGCCCTCCAGCAGTTTGAGGGCCCGGTCCACGTTCTCCGGGCTGTCCAAAAAGGATACGGGCAGAGGCTGAATGAGGATGATTTTGACCAGGGGGGACATGGCTACCTCTAAATTTTTTGCTCTTTGAAGCGTTGATCCCGCACTTTTTGTATTTTCTCGGGCTTTAGGTCCTTAACCTGCATATTCACCTTGGTCAGGCGCAGGGCCGTGGGGGGATGGGTGCGGTAAATGCCGACCCCCCGTTTTTCTTGGGCCACCATTTTGGTAAGAAGCGAGGCCAGGGCTACCGGATTATACCCGGCCCGGCTCAGCGTGCGCAGGGCCTCCTGGTCCGCGGCCCATTCCGCGGTGCGGCTGTAGCCGTTGGTGGCGATGGACTTGAATACGTCGTTGATGGAGCCTTCGTACAGAGTGGCCATTTCTGCAGCCCTGCCGCCTCGCTCCTTGGCCGCGGCGATGCGGCGGTCGGCCGCCACTTCGGCCCAGCGGGATTTGACGATGGAGTTGATGCCGTCCCGGTGGGCCACGTGGGCCACTTCGTGGGCCAGGGCCGCGGCCAGCTCGTCTTCATTGGCGCACATTTTAAGCATGCCCCGGGTAATCAGGATGATTCCCCCGGGGCAGGCGAAGGCGTTAGGCTCCGGGCTTTCCAGGACCGCGAAGTGATAACCCCGGTAGGTTTTAGGCCGGGAGGACTTCCGAGCCACGGTCTGGCCTACTTCGTTAACGTAAAGTTGCAGTTTGGGGTCCTGAACCAAAGGATTGGCGGTGAGGATGCGGGCGGCCACGGCCCGGCCCACCAGGTATTCCTCGGGTTCGCTGACGTTCCGGGTGGCCCGCTGGGCCCGGGCCACGCGCATCTCCGCCCGGGTGGCGGGGGGAAAGGCCTGGGAATGGACGTCGCCTCCAAGGAGCAGGAGCGCGACCAGAAGGATGAGAGAAAAGAAAAATCGATTCACAGACAGGTCTCCAACCTTGAAATAATCAAATTTAACAGTTCAACGGCTAAAAGTCTTCTTTTGATTAAAAAGAGCAACGGCAGCCGCAGCCTTGCGCCGGCACAGGCTGGAAAGCCTGTGCCACCAAAGATTTTTTCTCTACTGGTTCCCAAGCTGAGCTTGGGAACCCTTTGGGTGCCAAGCTTTGCTTGGCCGGCCCATTCTTCCGGATTACGATCCCCGCTTTTTAAAGGTGCCCAAGCCAAGCTTGGGCGAAAAATATCCGTTCCCAAGTGCAACTTGGGAACGAGAAAAATAAAAACACCCCCCCCCTCACCCCAGCCCTCTCCCCCCGCTGGGGGGAGAGGGTGTCAGCTTTTTTCATCTTTTAATAGGAACTCCATATGATTTCCATTGCTTATCCCCTCTCCCCCGATGGGGGAGAGGGCTAGGGTGAGGGGGAAGTAAATTCTCTACTGGTTCCCAAGCTGCGCTTGGGAACCCCTTGGATGCCAAGCTATGCTTGGTCAGCCCATCCTATTAGATTACGATCCCCTTTACTTTTTAAAGGCGCCCAAGCCCAGCTTGGGCAAAAATTATCCGTCCCAAGTGCAACTTGGGAGGGAGAAAATCCGTTTTACTCTAAATGTATGGGGTTGGGGGAGGGGGTTTAAGGTCCACAGGCGAGACGCCTGTGCCACCGGCCCCTGGCCCCCTCCCCCAAATCTTTTCCGCCTCCCCCACTTCAATGTTTATACCCCACGGGCATGAGGAGCAGGGGTTCGTGTTCCCGGGGCAGCTTCAGGGTCTGGCTCACGGCCTTGTCGGTGAACGCGCCCACGATCCCCGCGCTCAGGCCCAGGGCCTCGGCCTGGAGAAAGAGGTTTTCCCCGGCAAGTCCCACCTCCATGTGGGTGTACATGACGCCCCGGTCTCCGTAGCGGGCGGTGCAGCGCCGGAACTCGGCCGCGAAGACCACCATCACCGGCGCGGTAGCCATCCAGGACTGGGAGAGGCAGGCCCGGGCCACCGCGGCCCGGTGGTCCCCCTGCAAAGTGAGTTCCAGGGCGTGGTCGCCGGAGCGGTAGCGGTAGATTCCGGGGGCCAGGCCGGTCACCCCCCGTTCCCCGGCAACCAGGTAGATTTCCAGGGGATAGGTGGCGCCCGCAGAAGGGGCGGTGCGCAGCCCCCGGGAATCGGTGATCCCCTGGGTGGCCCAGAGGAGCTGGGAGACTTGCTTGAGGTCCAGGGAGCGGGAGGCGAAGAGGCGCACGGTGCGGCGCTTTTGCAAGGCCTCTTCCACGGACCCAGGGCCTTTGAGGGCCGGCCGGGGAAGTCGGACCAACTCCGCGCCCGGCGCAGGCGGCGGTTGGAAGAAAAAGCTGCACATAACCATCAGAGTTCCCCAGATAAGGTTCATGGAAACCTCTACAAAAGCTGCCTTAAGGAAGATATCCTCGTTCTCATCCCCTCCTTCCCTGGAAGGAGGGGGGTAGGGCGGCCGTCTCGGCCGCCATGGTTGGCGGGTACGAAGGCTCGCCCCACCGCCGAATGTTCACCCCCACCCCAGCCCTATCCCTCAAGGGGGAGGGAGAAAAGGCCTCTAAACTTTGGCAAGAAAATCTCTGTGCGGTACACTATTTGTCTTTTTATCCCCAAGAAACTGGAACTTGATCACCCCTGGGCCCGGGCCAGGGTCCGGAGATAGGAAAGGAGTTGGGCCAGGTCGTAGGGAGTGAGATGAATCACCATATCGGCCTCCTGGCAGGGGACGGGGCGGGCCCGGAATTCGCCCTGGACCGCGATTTCCACGGTACCGGCCTTACCAGGCCGGGCCTCAAGCCGGGACTCTTCCGCAAAGATAATTTTCTTTTGCCCAGGAATATGGCAGGCGGCCAGGATGGGCTGGACACTGCACGAGGGAGCCGAAGAGTCTATCGGGGGCAGGATGAGATTGTGCTTGGTCGCGAAACCTTCGATTTTATGGACCAGGGTCTCGTGGGGAATCATCTCCACTTCCAGAAAGAAGCCCGATTCCTCTCCGGGCTCGTCTATTTCTCCAAATTTCAGGTCCCCCACCTTGAGGATCAGGGTGCCGCCGTGCTCAGTCCAGTGCATCCAGGCCGGACCATCGTGCTCCAGGCGGATATGTTCCTGGGGGAACAGGGCCTGCACCCGGGGGCAGTGAAGGAGCATGGCTTTACTCCGGTTTGAGGATTTGTGGGGGCCGGGAACCGTGAGCAGTGAGCAGTGAGCAGTAAAAAACCAAGTCCTTTCGGGATACCCTTTTCTTACTGCTAACAGCTCACTTTACCTACCCTTCCCCCCCTGCATCATAGCAGAACGCAGCTCCAGTGTTCAGGAGAAATTTCCAGGGGTACAGTTTTCCCCCTTCGTTTCTTGACCAAGACTTATAAGGACATTATAATTTAGAAAAAATTCTGTGGAAATCATAGAGGGGAGGGGATCATGGCTTATTCCCCAATAGTTCTGGACCATTTCAAAAGCCCCCGCAACGTGGGGGAAATCCTGGATGCGGACGGCCTGGGAGAAGTGGGCAATCCCGTATGCGGAGATATGATGAGCGTCTATATCAAGGTGGAGGGCGACCGCATCGCGGACATCAAGTTCAAGACCTTCGGGTGCGGCGCGGCCATTGCCGTTTCCAGCATGATCACCGAATTGGCCAAGGGCAAGACCCTGGAAGAGGCCATGAAGATCAAGAACTCGGATGTGGCCAAGGCCCTGGGGGGCCTGCCGCCCAATAAGCTCCACTGCTCCAACCTGGGGGCCGACGCCCTCCACTCGGCCATTAAAAATTACCTGGACCGCAAGTCCGGTAAGGTAGTGGCGAAGGAAGAAGGGGAGCCCCACCTGCCGGAGAAGGGCGAGGCTTGCTATTGTCCTTATTGCGAGAAGAAGGTGGAAGAAGAGTCTCCTTTCTGCATCTTCTGCGGCAAAGAGATGCCCCACGAACACGATCACTGATCGACCCCTGCGAAATTTGAGAAGGATGCCGCCATGGGATTCATCTATTTAGACCACCAATCCGGCACGCCCCTGCACCCCCGGGTGAAGGAGGCTATGAGCCGCCATATGGAGACGATTTTCGGCAACCCCATGAGCGACCACCAGGTGGGGCAGCCTGCGGCCGAGGCCCTGGAAAAGGCCCGTTCCCAGGTGACGGCGTTGATCAACGCCAAACCCGCGGAGGTGGTCTTCACCTCCGGGGGGACGGAGTCCAACAACCATGCCATCAAAGGCGTGGCCATCGGTTTGCGGGAGAAGGGGAGGCACATCATCACTTCCAACATCGAGCACAAGTCCGTGCTCAATTCCCTGCGGACCCTGCGGCTGCTGGATTACCGGGTCACTTCCCTGGATGTGGACTCTTATGGGCTGGTGGACCCCGGAGCGGTGGAAAAGGCCATCACTCCGGATACCATTCTCATCAGCATCATGATGGCCAACAACGAAATCGGCACCATCGAGCCCATCGCCGAAATCGCCCGGATCGCCCAGAAGCATAAAATAATCATGCATACGGACGCGGTGGCCGCGGTGGGGAACATCCCCGTGGATGTCCAGGAATTGGGGGTCAATCTCCTAAGCCTGGCGGCCAACCAGTTCTACGGCCCCCCCGGAGTGGGCGCGCTCTATGTCCGCAAAGGCACGCCGGTGTGGCCCTTGCTGGATGGCGGCACCCAGGAAAACAAACGCCGGGCCGGCACGGAAAACTTGATCGGCATCGTCGGCCTGGGGGTGGCTGCGGAATTGGCCCGGGAGGCAATTCCCACCCGCCAAGTGCGGCTCCGGGCCTTGAAAGAGCGCCTGGAACAGGGCATCAAGGCCAGGATTCCGGAGATTCATATTAATGGGCATCTCACCAAAAATCTCCCGCATCTCCTGAGTGTATCGGTGGAATATATCGAAGGGGAGAGCCTGATGCTCATGCTGGATGATGAGGACATCGTCGTGGCCACCCGTTCCGCGTGCGCGTCCGGGTCGCTCCGGGCCTCCCACGTGCTCATCGGCACCGGCATGGATTTCGCCACCGCTCAGGGCACCCTGGTCTTTACCCTGGGGGAGGAAAATACGGACGCGGATATAGACCGGGTGTTGCAGGTGATGCCGGGCATCGTCCAGACCCTGCGGGAAATGTCACCGTTGTACAAAAAATCCGCCGGTTAACGGCAACCTATTCAAATGCAGACAAAAAAGCCGGGAAACCGGCTTTTTTTTATGGTTGGACGCGGAAGTACGGGGTCTATTCTGGCGTCAAGGCGGTTTGAAAATGGCTCCTAGGCAAAATCTGCCCCCGGAGCCAGCCGTATTGGGGGCAGAATTGGGGAAAAACTGCGGCATAATAAATCGTTAGACCTCCCGGTATGGGACTTGCAAAAAGATAGGCCATAGGAGGTGGACATGATTGCGTTAATCCCGCAACTAGAGTCCAGTCTAGCCTATCTGCGGCCGGAGGCCCAAACATCGCAGTCCCAGGAGAGCTTCGCCGAAGTGCTCCAAGCCGCATCCGCCCAGATCCCGCCGCAGACGGCCGCACCCCCCCAATATGTGGTGCAGAAAGGCGACAATCTCTCGGAAATCGCTAAAAAATTGGGGTTCTCCGACCCCATGCAGCTGGCCCGGATCAATGGCATAAAGAACCCGGATCTGATCCAGGTGGGGCAGGTCCTGGAACTCTCCACGGGAGGCGCCGGGAAGCAGGGGAACCCCTCCCAGCCCGCGCCGCTTAAGGCTCCCCAGGGGCGGAAAGCGCCTACAGCTTACGCCCAGGGAAAAAACATTTCAGCCCGGGCCGGTACCCTGGTAGTGGCCTCCTGGTACGGAGCGAACCATCAAGGCAAGACCATGGCCAATGGCCAGCGCTTTGATATGTTTGCCGATACCGCAGCCCACCGCACCCTGCCCATGGGCACCAAACTAGACCTTACCAATCCCGCCAATGGCCGTACGGCGACAGTTGAAGTCACCGACCGGGGTCCCTTTATCCGGGGCCGGAACCTGGATGTCTCCTATGGCGTGGCGCGGAAATTGGGGATAGTGAACGTGGGAGTGACCAAACTGCGAATGAACAAGTCTTAATCAGACTGCTTTTCTTCTAATTGCGCCCGGAACTGGGACACCGCCCGGGGAATGAGCCTTCTCAGGAAAACCGCCTGATCCATGGGGTGGAGAGCGCAGTAACTGTCGTATTCCGGGTGCCGGGAAGAGAGTTGGGGCAGTTCCCGGGCGAAGGCCGCGCCTTTGCGCCAGGCCTGCTGCACCAACTCGATGAGAGGGGTGTCCATGCCCGGGGCCGCGTCCACCCACCCCAGGCGGCGCATCACTTCAAACCGCACCCGGTCCACTAAGGCGAACGCGGTATCCATGATCTTCAATTTCACCTGGTAATCCAGGTCATCCAACCGGAAGCGCACCGATCCCCCCAGACCCCGGGCCCCCATGATCAAATCGAAATAGACGTAAAGGTTGTCCTCCCCCGGGCTGGCCAGGTAGAGCAGGGTGTGGGGGCTCAAGTCCTGGAGCCGGGTTTCCGGGCCGAACTGCTCCTTGAAACGGGCCAGCCAGGTGCGGAAGGCCTGGTCCGCGGCCAGCTTGCGGCGGAAACCCTCCAGGTCGATGACTTCAGCCATGGCCGTTTTCCCCCCGCTGGCCCATCAACCTGAGTCCGATAAAGACGTAGTGCACTCCGCACAGCGCAGTTATTCCCCCCGTCAGCCAGAAGGTCCCGGTTAATAGCAGCGGCGGCAGGAGCCAGATTTTCCCCACCAGCACCAGGATGATGGTAAAAATTTGCAGGGTGGTGGTCCATTTGCCCAGGCGGGTGGGGCGCATGACCAGGGGCAGGTCCGCCAGCCGGAAGATGGCCACCCCCAGGGCTACGGTCACGTCCCGGCTGAGCACCACCACCGTCAGCCAGGGGGGGATGAGGCGGGCAATGCTCAAGGTGACGAAACTGGAAGACATGAGCAGCTTATCCGCCAGGGGGTCGAGATAAGCGCCCAGGGGGGATTTCTGGTGCCACCTGCGAGCCACCAACCCGTCCGCCAGATCGCTCAGCCCCGCGAGGAAAAATACTATCAACGCCTTGCGGTATTGCCCCTGGATCAAAAAAATGATGAACAGGGGCGTCAGGAGAATGCGAGCCAGGGTAATAAGGTTGGGAATGGTGAGGCTGGCTCGGGTATCGGACCGAGAAGCCATAGTGGAATTTATTCCTACCATAAAAAGGGGCGGAAAGCCAATGCTTTGGGAGCAGCAAGAAGTTTTTCGCCAGCAGGCTCTTGAAAAATGGGACCACGCACGATCGAGTTATGCTCACTGCCTTATGAAAATTTATGCCCGGAAGAATTTTCGAAGCGCGGCCAGCATCTCCGGGATTTGCTCCGGCGAATGCCAGCGCACCTCCGGGTCCCCTCGAAACCAGGTGAGCTGCCGCTTGGCGTAGCGCCGGGTGTCCCGCTTCAGCAATTCCATGGCTTCCTCCCAGGTCCACCTGCCCTGGAGAAAGGCGATGAGGTGCCGATAGCCCAGGGCCTGCAAGGGCTTCAGGTCCGGGGGATAGCGGCTGAGCAATCCGTGCACTTCCTCCAGCCAGCCCTGGGCCAGCATGGCCTCCACCCGCTCTTCGATGCGATGATTCAGCTCTTCCCGGGGCCGGATCAGGCCCAACTTCAGGGTTTGGTAAGGTGCATCCCGGAACTGGTGGGACTCGTGCCAGGCCGACAAGGGCTCGCCGGTGGCCTCCATTACCTCCAGGGCCCGCAGTATCCGGTAAGTGTCGTGAGGGTGAAGCCGCCAGGCGCTGGCCGGGTCCAAACGTTTCAGGCGTTCGTGAAGCGCGGGCAGCCCCTTATCGGTCAATTCCTGGCGCAACCGTTGGCGGATGCGGGGATTGGGGCTGCCTTCGGTGAAAAGCCCGGAAAGCAGGGCTTTGAGGTACAAGCCGGTGCCACCCACCACCAGGGGCGGCACACCCCGGCGGTGGAGCTCGGCAATGACCTCCCGGGCTTCATGGGAGTAACGGGACGCGTCATAGGGGTCCGGCGGGTCCACCACGTCCACCAGGTGATGGGGGACCAGGGCCCGTTCTGCAGGGGTGGGCTTGGCGGTGCCGATGTCCAGTTCCCGGTAAACCTGGAGGGAATCGGCATTGACGATCTCCGCGCCTATTTCCCGGGCCAGCTCCAGGGCCACCGCGGTTTTCCCCACCGCGGTGGGGCCCACCAGGACCGCGACTCGGGGGCGTTCTATGGCTCCGCAAGCATCTTTATTCTGAATAACTTCCATTTAAAATAAAAAGCTTAGATAAGGGAGGTATTTCCCCTCCTTTTCTAAAAGAGGGGCAGGGGTAATTCTATGCAACCTATTGAAAATCACCTTAAATTCCCCTTTAAAAAAGGCGATCATATAATTGAAAAACCAATTTTCTTCATCATCCCTATAAGGTAGAGCACAAGATTAGGCTACTGATAAGGAAGAAATGATGAGTGCCCAGTCATCAAGCGATATTTCCTTGGGTACAAACACAGGACCCTTGAGGTTCATTGCCGCAGATACGCTTTGGGCTTTGCTGTTCTTCAATACTGGCCACTCTGATTTTGCAGTATCCTTGTGCACTTGTCGAACTGGATTGCCCAGAGGATGAATATGAAATGGCAAGCACCACCTCTCGGGCCAAATATTGGTGATAATTTTCTCAGGATCGGGCTCGGAATACACAAGGAATGGAGTAGTGAATGACTGTGTCTCACTGCAATAAAGAAGGCCAAGTGATCCAATTCTCATTTTCTTCGATTTTGTAATACGCCGCTTCATTTCGGGAGGAGATGCTTCAGCGACTGCCCACATATGAGCACCGATCCCTGCCCATATGTTAGTGAGATTCTTAGAAGCGAAACAGAACAACTCCATGGGCTACCTCCTTATCAATTTGGGTTTTTCGATTATTCCCTTAACTCCGAAATAGTAGCAATTGTCTAAAAACGATGGTGTCGCCACTTTTCTCCTCCCCCTTGAGGGGGGAGGGTAGGGAGGGGGTGGCGTCTTTGAACCCTTGTGGCCCAAAGTCGCCACCCTCCCCCTAACCCCCTCCCCTCAAGGGAGGGGGGACTTTAGCAGCCGTTTTCTCCATTATTCAATTGTTTCTTGGATTTTCCTGCCCCTTGGATTTTCCTCCAATAGGAGTTAAAGCAATAATCCATTTGGGTTTTTCAAGTAGATAATTACCTCAAAAAAAGGGACTTAAAATCCCATTACTAGAGATCCCTTCTAAAATAATTATCATACCATCTATTACCAGTCGCGCTAATCCCGGGGCCGGCGGAAGCTCTGGCGGATGTCGCTGAAGGGAATCAGGCGCCACAGGGGGCGGCCGTGGGGGCAATGAGAGGAGACCGTCAGTTCGTCCAGTTGCTTTAAAAGGGCCTGCATCTCTTCCCGCTGGAGTTCCTGCCCGGCCTTGATGGCCCCCCGGCAAGCCAGATAGAGGCGGGCCTGCTCCAGGACCGTTTGGGGTTGGGTGGCGCTTTTTAAGGGGGCCAGGGCTTCCACGATCTCCAGCACCGCGGCCTCCAGGTCGGCCTGGGCCAGGCAGGGGGGCGCGGCGGTGATCAGAAAACTGGCCCCGCCGAAGGGCTCCAGCTCCAGGCCCGCATGGGCCAGATGCTCGAGATTTTTTTGCAACCAACCGGCCTGGGCCGGGGGCACCTCCACCACCCGGGGGAAAAGTAGAGGCTGGCGGGCGGTCGCGGCGGCATCCTGCAGCATCTCGTACAAAACACGTTCATGGGCCGCGTGCTGGTCGATGAGGACCAAACCCTCCGGGCATTGGGCCAGGATGTAGGTGGCCTGCAGTTGGCCGATGAGAGCCAGATCCTGGAACCGCCAGGTCACGGAAGCCAGGGGCAGGGGAGGGGCCGGCCCCGGCGGGGCCTCCGGCACTGGCAGAGGCGCTGGCGCGGCCCGGAATACGCCGAAGGTTGCGGGCGCCTGAGCCCCGGCCTCCTGGGCCCGGGCCAGGGAGCCGGGGCGCCAGGTGACGGTGTAGCGGGGTTCTTCTCCCTGCCCCCCCAGGCCTTGGCGCAGGGCGCTGAGCAGCAAGGCAAAGATGCGGCCCGAATCCTGAAAGCGCACCTCGGATTTGGCGGGGTGGACGTTGACGTCCACCAGGTCCGGCGGCAGCTCCAGGCGCACGATCACTGCCGGGTGCCGGCCCTTGGGGAGCAGCCCCTGATAGGCCTCCCTCAAGACGGCCCCCAGGATGCGGTCCTGGACCACCCGGCGGTTGACCAGCAGCACCTGGAAGCGGTTGCTGGCCAGGGAAAAATTCGGCGCGGAAAGCAGCCCCGCCACCCGCACGGGGCCGCCGTCCAGGCTGAAGGGCAGCAGATGCGCAGCCACTTCCGCACCCAGGATGGAGGCCACCCGTTCCTGGAGGGTCTGGGGCGCGGGCGCGGCCAAAAGCGTCCTGGCCGGGGTCTTCAGCAGAAAATACACCTCCGGGTAACCCAGGGCCAGATGGCGCAAACCTTCCACCATATAAGCCTGCTCCGCGTCCCGGGAGCGCAGGAATTTGCGCCGGGCCGGGGTGTTGAAAAAGAGCTGGGACACCGTCACCTGGGTGCCGGGGGGCGCGCTCCAGGGAGAGGACTCTGCAATTTCCCCGGCCACCGCCACTAGGCGGTAGCCCCCGGTTTGCCCGGGGGGGCAGGTGACCATCTCCAGGCGGGAGACCGCGGCAATGCTGGGCAAGGCCTCGCCCCGGAATCCCAGGGTGGAGATGTTCAAGAGGTCCGTTTCCGCCCGCAGCTTACTGGTGGCGTGGCGCTCCAGGCTTAAGTGGGCTTCCTCCGGGATCATGCCGCAGCCGTCGTCCACCACCCGGATGCGGCCCCGGCCCCCTTCCTCGATCTCCATGGTGATGGTCCGGGCCCCTGCGTCCAGGGCGTTTTCCACCAACTCTTTAACCACGGCCCAGGGCCGGGAGATGACCTCCCCCGCGGCGATTTGCGCGGCCACCTGGGGGGTGAGGATGCGGATGCGCGCCCGGGATTCCACTTGCCTTGCAGCCCCTATCAGTTATAATGCCCTCAAGGAGGGCTGTGATCCGGTTCTTCTTCCCCGCCCCGCCGGTCATTTGAATTGGCCTTCTTCTGACCGCGGGGCTTTTCCTTGGGAGGGGTAGGGGGCCTAGAGCCGCCTAGCCCCTTCTCCACTATAACAAAAATCCCTGCGGCATGGGAGGCGAATTTATGGGCCGGGACAAAGAGTTAACCGCGCCGCTGACCCCCCGGGAAGAGCTCCTCATGAAGGTGGCCAAAGAAATCGTGGTGAAATTCATCGAGGTGGGCCGCGTCTCCCCCTCCTCCTTTGCCGAGACCTTTAAGATGGTCATGGATACCTTGCGTCAATCTTTTAAAGAGAAATCTTAATAGAGGGTTGGTGGGGGGAGGGGCCAAAAAGTGGCCAGTGGCCAGTATCGGCATCCAAGACTTCTTACTCGATACTTCCCATTGGACACTGGCAACCGATAACTGGTTAGCCCCGGTCCATCCCCGAAAAACCATTTTCCCTAAAGGCTAGGAAGGAAAAAACATGCGCCGCGCAGGGGGCCGGGGCCCGGAGGAGCTAAGGGCGGTGAGTATCACCCCGGGTTATCTGGACTATGCGGAAGGTTCCGCGCTGGTGAACTGGGGCCGCACTCTGGTTTTGTGCGCGGCCAGCGTCCTGGAGCAGGTGCCGCCTTTCCGGGAATACTCCGGGAGCGGCTGGGTCACCGGCGAATACAGCATGCTGCCCCGGTCCACCCACACCCGGAAGGCTCGGGAAGGCCAGGGCGGCAAGGTCTCAGGCCGCACTTATGAGATCCAGCGCCTCATCGGCCGGTCGCTGCGGGCGGTGGTGGACCTCCAGTCCCTGGGTCCCCGCACCGTGGTCCTGGACTGCGACGTGCTCCAGGCGGACGGCGGCACCCGCACCGCGGCCATTACCGGGGCTCTGGTGGCCCTGGCTTTGGCCCTGGAAAACCTGCGGCGCCAGGGAATAATAGAAATCATGCCCTTGAAGGAGCAGGTGGTGGCGGTGAGCCTGGGTCTGGTGGCAGGAAGGCTCCTGCTGGACCTGGATTATGAGGAAGACTCCAAGGCCGCGGTGGACGCCAATTTTGTGGCTACCGCTAAAGGGGACCTCATCGAGGTGCAGGCCACCGGGGAAGGGGGCCCTTTTCCCGCCGCCCTGATGAGTGAGATGCTGGCCCTGGCCCAAAAGGGTTTCGCCCAAATCGCCCGGATACAGGAAGAAGCGCTGGCCTCATGGCTGCCCCTACCCTGGTGATGGCCACCCGCAACGCGGGCAAGGTGCGGGAGCTGCGGGCCTTGCTGGAAGGCCTGGGGATCGAACTCCTGAGCCTGGCGGATTTTCCGGACCTGCCGGAGATTCCGGAAGAGGGGGCCACTTTTGCGGAAAACGCCGGGACCAAGGCGAAGGAAGTGGCCCGGCTGACGCATCTCCCCGCGCTGGCGGACGATTCCGGCCTGGAAGTCGCGGCCCTGGGGGGGCGGCCAGGGGTCTTCTCGGCCCGCTACGCCCAGGACCGTACGCAACCGGAGGTCCCCGGCGACGCGGACAACTGGCGGAAATTGCTGGAAGAGATGGCCGGGATGCCCCAGGAGGAGCGGGGGGCCCGGTTTGTCTGCGAGATCGTCCTGGCTCTGCCGGACGGCCGCGTCTTTAAGGCCCGGGGGGAATGTGCGGGCTACATCGCCCTGGAGCCCCGGGGGGAGCATGGCTTCGGGTATGATCCGGTCTTTTGGGTGCCGGAGTTTGAGCGCACCATGGCCGAGCTGGGGCTGGAAGTGAAAAACCGCCTCAGCCACCGGGCGAGGGCCCTGGCGGCCCTGCGGGAGATTCTCGTGTCTATCAAAGACGAACTGTAAGTAACCGTTTTCTGTTTTCCGTTTTCCGTAAAATGATAATGTAAAAATCGGAAAATAAAACGGAAAACGGAAAACGGAAAACTTTCTTATCGGGACGTGGCGCAGCCTGGTCAGCGCGCCTGCCTTGGGCGCAGGAGGTCCCCGGTTCAAATCCGGGCGTCCCGACCAGCTTTTCTTCCAAACTCTGGGGAGGGTTTTCTTTGAAGAGTTTATTATTAGTGATCGGCATTTTGCTGCTTTTGGGGGTCAACATGGCGCACGCGCAAGGGAAATTTGAAAAAGACGTCATCAAGACCAAGGCCGGGGACCTGGAGATCACTTTTATCGGCCACGGCACCTTGATGTTTACCTTTGGGGGCAAGGTCGTCCATGTGGACCCGGTGGGGCAGTACGCGGATTACAGTAAGCTTCCCAAGGCGGATTTAATCCTTATCACCCATGAGCACGGGGACCACCTGGACCTCAAGGTGGTGGCGGCGCTGCGCCAGCCCGAGACCCCGATCGTGGCGAATCAGGCCGCAGCCGGCAAATTGCCGGGAGCCGTGGTCCTGAAGAATGGAGAGAAGAAGACCGTGGCCGGGTTCCAGATTGAGGCTGTCGCGGCCTACAACCTGGTGCACAAGCGGGAAAGCGGCGAACCCTTCCACCCCAAGGGCCGGGACAACGGCTACATCATTACCTTTGGGGACAAGCGGGTTTACGTGGCCGGGGACACGGAGAACCACCCGGAGATGAAGGCTTTGAAGAATATCGACTTCGCCTTCCTGCCCATGAACCTCCCCTACACCATGACCCCGGAGATGGTGGCGGACGCGGCCAAGGCCTTCAAACCCAAGGTTCTCTATCCTTACCACTACGGCAAGACGGACCCCGCCAAACTGGTGAACCTGCTTAAGGAGAATAAAGAGATCGAGGTGCGCGTCCGCAGGATGGAATAGAATGAAGGGACCATGATGGAAGCGGCAATCACAACCAAACAGGACGTTTTGAAGATTATTTATCAGAACCGGGCTCGCCTCATTCACGACTACTTAGGGGTGGATTACGACATTGTCTGGGATGTTGTCCAGAATAAGATACCGATTCTCCATTAAAAAATTGAAGAGATTCTACAACGAGAGAAGGCACTGCAATGATAGGCCCAGGAGCGTGTGAGTGGGAGATGAGTTGATTTAGGAAGGGATTATGAAGATTAAAAAATATACCGAAGTCAATGCCACTCTCTTCAACAGCGACATCGCCAAAGGGGTCGCGGCCCGGGTGGTCATCGGCAAAAAGGACGGGGCAGAGAATTTTTACATGCGGGTCTTTGAGATTTCCCCTGGCGGCCATACGCCCAGGCATGCCCATGAATGGGAACATGAAATGTTCATCCATGCCGGAGAAGGCGAAATTTACGGCAACGGGCAATGGCATCCCCTCAGGCCCGGGAAGGTGGTGCTGATCCCCGGCAATGAAGAACATCAGATGCGGAATCCCGGCCAGGAGCCGTTAATAGTGGTCTGCCTAGTCCCCGGCAGGGCTCCTGAATTATAAAAGACGCGGTATGCAAGAAACAGAGATTATTCTAAATAGTATTTGGAAGTGGGGAGTTTGAGGGGAGGGTCGGGTCAAAGGTTTTCCGGCCCGCCTCAAAAGGCTTTTGCAAAAGTCTCAACCTGGCCTTCTCACAGGACCTGGGAACCCAAGGGAAATTCTATGCCGATAATCTCCATAAAAATGGCCAAGGGACGGTCTGGGGAGCAGAAACGAAGACTGGTACAAGAAATTACCGATGCGGTTGTAAAGACCCTCGATGTTGAACGGGATTGGGTTTCTGTATTGATTGAAGAGTTTGATCGAGAAAATTGGGCCTCAGGCGGCAAATTGCATATCGACAAATTTGGCACGGGATTCGGCAGAAAAAGTTCTAGATAAACTTCTTGCTCCCCAATAGGAGCCCATAGATGTCTGGCTCGTAGCCTCCAGCCTTTTCCTAAAGAACCCGCCCTTCATTATTTAGACTATATTTTTCCATTAAAGCCAATCCCCCATTAGACCGATTAATAGGCTATTCACCGCCACCATCCAAAGAGGAACGAATCTATGAAACCCGAGCTTAACCTGAATATGAAGGTCCTGGTAGTTGATGACTTTGCCACCATGCGGAAAATTGTCCGGAACATCCTGAAACAGATCGGCTTCACCAATATTGTGGAGGCGGATGACGGGGCGAATGCCCTGTCGATAATCAAGCAGGAAAAGATAGATTTCGTGGTGACGGATTGGAATATGCCCAATATGACCGGCCTGGAACTTCTTAAGAATATCCGCTCTACAGAGAAGGCCAAAGATATGCCGGTTCTGATGGTAACCGCGGAAGGATTAGCTGAAAACGTGGTGGATGCAGTGAAGGCGGGAGTAGATAATTATATCGTTAAACCATTTACCGCTGAGACAGTACAGGAAAAGATTGAACAGATATTTGCCAAGCGCAGCGCCAATTCTTAGGGAGAATCGTTCATGAACGTGGAATTTATTAATCCTTTCCTCAGCGCTACCATCGGGGTGCTGAAAACCATGGCTTTTACGGAAGTGACAGCTGGGAAGCCATTTTTAAAAAATGACAAAATTTCCCGTGGAGATGTTTCCGGGGTTGTGGGCATTACCGGGCCGCCTAACGGCTCCATGTCTTTGACCTTCAGCAAAGAATGTATCATGGAAATCGTTTCCAACATGTTGGGGGAGACATTCCAGGAAGTCACTGATGATATTAAAGATGCCGTGGGCGAGCTGTCCAATATGATTTCCGGCACCGCCCGTAATGATTTGGGGAATAAGGGTTATTCTTTTAAGACCTCCATTCCCACAGTAGTCTCCGGTCCCGGGCATGAAATCAGACACATGTGCAAAGCCCCGACCATCGCCATTCCTTTTAACACCAAGGCCGGGCCTTTTGTGGTGGAGATTAGTTTTGAGAACGGGACCCCCACGAAAGGCTAAATCGCCGCAGCAAAAAGCTTGACTGTAAAATAGCCAGCCGCGGGTTGGCTCCGCCATCTATTTTGAGGGAGACGCGGGGGACTTATGGTCCTCCGGTCTCCTTTAATTTTTGGGGGGCCTGGAGATTTTAAAAACCTTTTCCCCTTGGAGCCAGCGTTCCACAGGCCGCGGCTGGTTGAAATAATCCAGGAGAGCCCGGGACAGCTCCAGGGGGGCGGATTGGCAGCCCACGGCCCGGCAGCCGGCCAGCAGTCCCTGGCTGATGGAGAAATAGATCTCGTGGCGATGGGCGTAATAGGGAGGACTGGTCAAGTCGCGGTTATTAAAAGCCTCTTCGCACTGCTCAGCGTCCAGGGTGTGCATGGCCCGGCACACCAGGGGCCGGGCCGGGTAGGCCGAACATTTTCGGTCCTGGAGGAGAGGGCAGGGGGGCCTGATTCGGGCCATCTCCACTTTGTGTTTCCCTGCCTGGAGGTCAAGGGAGCGGCGGAGGGCCGACATCAGCCCCTTTTTTTCTTCGTCCGCAAAATGTTGCTCCACATAGTGCCCCAGGAATAAGGCCTCCGGGGTGGTGAGTTCCACTTGGTTACAGCAGCAGAAATAACAGCCCTCTTGACAGGCGATGGGCCTGGGCAGGGTGTTGGCGGATTCGACTACCTGGATGACATGGTCCGCAAAATAAAAGGCGCTCAGGGCCAATTCCAGGATTTTTTGTACCCCGGCCCTGGCGCTTTGGTGGACGATTTCAATAACCTTGGCTTGTTGCAGTTCCAGCAGCCGTTGGTCCATGGGAGTATTCTGCATATTGGGAAATTCAGACCTTAAGGGGTTGGGGGAAGGTGGCTAAGGTTCACAGGCGAGACTTCTGTGCCACCGGCCCTGGCCCCCCCAAAATTTTCTTAGGCAAAAAGCGTCTCCGCCAGGCGCTGCAAGGGGGCTATCCCCTGGATTTCGGTTTCAAAAAGGGGTACCAGGGCCCGGACGTCGCCGTCAAAGAGCTTCCAGATGGTCTGCATGTGCTCCGCCTGCATGGCGCGGCGGTTACGGACGAATTCCGGGGTCTTCTCGGGGTCGCCCTCCGGCAAGAGCCCGTTCACCACGATGCCGCCGACGGGGATGCCGAAGTCATGGAACCATTTCAGGAACCGGGTGATCACCGCGATGGGCAGGGCCTCCGGCAGGGTCACGAAAAAGAAGGAGGTGAGCTCCGGGTTGGTGAGCAGTTCCCGGGCATGGCCCATGCGCTCCCGGAAATCTACCAGATAATCCATCAGGGGGTCGGCCTCCTCCTTTTTGGAGAAGGAGAGCAACTGGCGCAGGGATTTGGCCTCCTCCCGGCTCCTAACCATCTTGTCCACCCACAGTGAATAGATCTTGGACATGCCCAGCAATCTGCGGGCATTGGCGGTGGGTGCGGTGTCGAAGACATAGACGTCGAACTCTTCCCCGAACATCAGGTCCAGCATGTTCTCGAACATGGCGGACTCTTCAAACGCGGGGTTCAGGGTGGCCGCGTCCACGAACTCGTCGGCCTTGAGCTGCAAGTCGGCGAAGCGCAGGAACCAGTTGATTTTGTCCCGGATGTCTTTCTTGGATTTTTCGATGGTCTCCCGGGTGTCGATTTCGTAAGCGGAAGCGTTATCTATTCCCGGCAGCGGGGTGATGTGGCCGAAGACCTCCAGGTCCAGCAGGCCGGAAAGGGAGTGCACCGGGTTGGTGGAGGCGAGCAGAGTCCGCTTGCCCTGGCTGGCCAGCCACAGGGCCGTGGCCCCGGCCATTACGGTTTTGCCCACCCCGCCTTTACCGCCGAAAAAAAGGAACTTGAGGGCGGGATGATTCTTGAGGTACTCGCGCATATTGGTGGTAATCTGGTTTTCCATGACGCCTCACTCGCAGAGATAATCGGCCACCCGGGAGATCATGTTAAGGCCGGTAACGTCCCGTTCCAACTCCGGCACCTGGGTCAGCACCTGGGCGCCGAAGGTCTCCTTGATCTTGGCCAGATACCGCCCCTGCATCTCCAGACGATGGCGCAGGTATTCCGGAATGTTCTCCCGTCCCAGGCCCTCCGGCAGCACCCGGTTGACGATGTAACCGGACAGGGGCACCTTGAACTTGCTGAAGAGCTCCGCGGCCTTGAGGGTGTCCATGATGATCATATCTTCGGGCACCAACACGAAGAAGAACGCGGTTTTCTCCTTATCCGTCAGTATCCGGGAACTGGACTGGATGCGGTCTTTGATGTACAAAAGCTCGTCTAAGATGGCGTCTTCATCCAGGGTCGCGTCCTTTTTGAGGTGTGCGGCCACCTGGTCGTACTCCCGCATCTGCTCCCGCAAGGAGGTGATTTTACCGATCCAGGCGTCGTACACGGTGGCCATGGAGAGGTAATAAAGGGCGTGGCCCAGGGGCACCAGGTCGTAGATGTAATAGTCGTAGTCCCCGGCCACCACGATGTCCACCACCGCGTCGAAGATGGCGCTCTCCTCCATGGCCGGTTCCGCGGACGCGGCCTGGATATAGGATTCGATCTCTTCGGGCAGGTCCTTGAAGCCGTACATGTCCCGGATCTTCTGGCGGATTTCCTCCTGGTAGGCCTTGACCCGCTGGTCCGCGTCGATTTCCTGGGCCCAGAGATTGTCCGCCACCTTGATGGGCCCCTTGCCGAAGAGGTCCTGCTTAAAGATGTCGGAAAGGGACGCCTGGGGGTCCACGGAAAAGACCAGGACCTTGTGGCCCTGGCTGGCAAGGTAGTAGCCTGCGGCCGCGGAGAAGGTGGTCTTGCCCAGGCCGCCCTTGCCGCCGAACATCAGGTAGCGGCGTTCCGGATGCTCTTTGATGAATGTGGCGAGAGAAATGGGGCACCTCCGGTGAAGCTGTCAGCTGTCAGCTGTCAGCTTTCAGCAAAAAAATTAAAATTCAAACTATATGTAGTCGGAAATAGGGCGGCGCATGGCCGCCATAAAACTGTCATATCATTCGTGCAGCAGTCGCTCAATTTCGAAAATGAAGGACTGGCCGTCTTCAACAGTTGATCTGGCCGTGGATTCGTTAACCTCATCAAAAATACCGTAATCCGCAATTTCCCTCACTCGCCGGGCATTTAGCAACATCCGGTGGTACCTGGGGTCTAACCGTCCAGTCTTCGCAAATTCGCGGCCCAGAACGGAGGCCACGGAGGAATGTTTTACAACTTCTACACCATGGGCTTTTAAAAAGGCCTGGGCCGCATAAAACATGGCGTAATAAGCCTTTCCCGCGGCATCGGCGAAATCACCGCTGTCCAGGAGTTTTGCCCCCACTTTCAGGGCATGGCGGGCCTTGTCCATGAAGGCTTCGACTTCCGCCGTCAAGTTCACAAGGGAATCCCTTCTCTGGCCACCTTGCGGTAAAAGGAAAAACCCTGCTCATGGAATGCTGCAAAGTTTAAGGCGTCAAAAACCTTAAGGGAGATAATGGGGGTAAAATCATGCTCCCACATGACCTGGTAAGCCGCCTCATGTAAAGCTTCCTCTAATTCCGAGGTTAAGCCCTGGATGAGGACCGCAATATCCAAATCCGAGTCGGGACCAGGCTCTCCCCAGGCTCTTGAGCCATAGACAAGTACGGCCTGAAGGCGGTCCCCCGCCACTTCTTGAAGATGGTGCTTCAATTCTTCAATCAGAAGCCGGTCTGACTCGGTTAACATATTATTTTCAGGCAAAATTGTTGGACATAGGGTGGCCTGTGACCGCTAAAATGCTATGTGCGCGCCCACGCCCGATTATTTCTTTAAGCTGAAAGCTGATCGCTGACAGCTGACAGCTTCTTTACGCCAGCGTGTCCGTCAAATCCTTCTCCCGAAGCATCCGCCGTTTCCAGGTGGCGATTTGGGGCACTACGTAGGGGAGGAGGCGGAGAGAATAATAGGGCGGCAGGAGCGGCACGCCCACCAGGTCCCCCATGGTCACCAGGATGAAGAGGTGCTCCATGTTGGCCCGGGTCTTCAGGGCAAAGCGGGCGGAATCATGGGCCGCCATGCCGTAAATGAATTCCTTGACGGCCTTCAGAAAACCGCCTTTTTTCTCAGTCATGAGGATAGTCCTCCAAAATATTTTTCACCACTAAGACACCAAGACACCAAGGTTCACAAAGAAAGGAATTATGGTTTGGCGCCCAGGCGCCAAACCATAATGCCTTTCCTTAGCGATTCTTTGTGTCTTGGTGTCTTAGTGGTTAATTTTTTAATCACCTCAACCACCAACAGCTTCACTTCCCCTCCGCCGGCATGGCTCTGCCGGGTTCCCGGTAGCGTTTCAGGGCCTTGATGCCGTCGGCCAGGAGGAAGCAGGCCGCCACCACCAGGAAGAGGGCGACGATGCCCATGAGGCCATTGCCGACCAAGGCCTCGCCCTTCACCTGGCCGGAGGCCACCTTGCTCAACAGGTTAAAGGAGGTGTAGAGCAGGGCGGCAATGGTGGTGATAAACATGAACCACATGGGAATGAGGGTGAAGGTGGCCTTCTTGCCCTGGGACAGGAGCCACAGGGAGGCCACCAGCAGGGCCAGGGAGGCGAGCAACTGGTTGGCGCCGCCGAAGAGGATCCACAGGTACTGCCACCAACCGGTCTGGATGAGCAGCAGGGTGAGGGCCGCGGCCACAAAGGTGGCCACCGGGCCGCTGCGCATCACGGGGATCTGGTCGCCCACCAGTTCCACGGCCGCGACCTTCATGAAGCGGAGCACCAATTGCATGACGGTGATGGCCAGGATGATGATGATCACCGTGGCCATGGTCTTACCGTAAGGGATGGGCAGGCCGATGATGTTCAGCAGATTGGAGAGCCCGGTGGCGAAGACCGCGCCGGCGCCGCCGGATTTCATCAACTGCTGGTATTGGGAATAGGGGATGGCCGCGCCCGCGGTCATTAAGGCCACCACTCCCAAGATCATTTCGGTGAACATGGAGCCGGCCAGCACCGGTTTGGCGTCACACTCAGATTCCAACTGGCGGCAGGTGCCGGAGGTGGAGACCATGGCATGCCAGCCGGAGCAGGCCCCGCAGGCGATGGTGACAAAGAGGATGGGCCACAGGGGGCCGATGCCGATGGTAAATTGGTTATAAGCCGGCGCGGTTACCGGGGGCAGGCCCACGAAGATACCGATGATCCCCCCCACCAGGCCTAGCATGACGATATAGAAGGCTACATAGTTGAGGGGCAGGCCGAAGCGCCAGATGGGCAGCACCGCGCTGATATAGCAGAAGACCACCGCGAAGAGGCCCCAGGTGAACTTGCTCTGGGCCAGGGAGCCGATCAAGACGGGTGCGGGGAACATCTCCCCCAGCTTAATGCCCACCAGGGCTATCGCCACGCAGATTACGGTCATTACCAGGATATTGACCCGCCAGCGGTAGAGCATCTGGCCCGCCAAGGCGCCGGCCAGGCCCAGGATCAGCACGGCCAGGGGCCCGGAAGGCAGTTTGATCAAGGCTCCGGCGATGACGCCGCCGAAGGCCCCGGCCAGGAGCAGGAGATAAAAATATACGAATGAGAGCAGAATGGTGCGGGCCCGGGGGGAGATCAGCTTGTAGCTCAAACCTCCCAAGGAGAGACCGTCGGAGCGCATGGCCACTACGCCGGCGAGATAATCGTGCACCCAACCGATGAACAGGACCCCCAGGAAGAGCCACAATAGGGCTGGGAGCCAACCCCACTGGAGGGCGATGATGGCGCCCACCACCGGTCCGGCCCCGGCGATGCTCTTGAACTGGTAGCCGAAGAGGACGTTTTTGGAAGTGGGCATGAAATCCACCCCATCCATGTACATCTTGGCCGGAGTCACCCGGTTGGGGTCGGTCTCCACCACCTTCCGGTCTATGAAGCCGGCGTACCAGCGGTACCCGCCGATGGCTACGGCCAGGGCTCCCAGGATGATAAAAGCTGCATTCATGGCGCCGTCCTCCTCGTTGCTGAAAAATGGCTTCCGCCGATCTCCAGAAAACCTCCTGGAGAGTCTGACCCTGATGAAATTCCCCCAAGGGGTTTAAGTTCCTGGCGCACCCCGGCCAGCGAAGAGGCTTCAAGATCTTGGGGTGGAATTTCCCGCCACTAAATCGCACCGGGGAATGCCTCAAATTAGCATGACCGCTGGGAGCTTATCCCCCCCCAACCATCTCAAAATTACCACAAGCGCCGGAAAAAAGTAAATAAGAATGGTTCCGGGGGAAGGAGGATAAAAAAACTCAGGCCAGGGCCGCTGGGGCCCTGGCCTGGAGCGCAATTTTCAGAAAATGGGAGAAAGCCCTGCTCAATCTAAGACCTGGAAAAAACCAGGTCACCACGTGCCGCGTCTAACTGACATTCTTACGAGCCGGTACCTCCGCTTCCACTACCTCCGCTTGGGTGAAAGGGTTGTTGTATGGGCGCCGGAATTTGTGGAGGACGATAAAGAGAACTCTGGGGATCTACCACCAGGCTTTGGAGGGTAGGTAAACCGGGCCGATCCAGAAGGGCAAAAGGCGCCGGCCCTCCCCCGGTGCCCGGGGCCATGGAGAAGCCCTCGCCGGTGATGAGCACCCGATCCAGGTGGATCAGGTCCTGCTTCTGGAAGTTCATGGCCGCGGTGGGGGTCAAGTTGGCCATGATCCGGGAAAACTGCAGGGGACCCAGTAAGACCTCTCCCCCAACCTCGGCAAAGATATTGCGTACGCTTGTCTTTCCTTCCGCGTTATAGACATCGGTGGCCATAGGCCCCAGCAAGGTATACGTCTTGGTGCCCCTGACTCCCAACACCGCGGTGTGGGTTTTCATGATGAAATCCGGCTCCTGGGTCTTAAGGATCTTAGTCACCACTGTTTGCACCATGCCCCGAAAGATCTGGAGCACTGCCTTGCGGGAGCCTTTAGAGGCGTCGTACATATAGGATTCAATGGCCACCCGGCTTCCCGGAGCAATGGTCAGCACGGAATCATCCACGAATTTCACCTGGGCCCGCCCCTGGGACTTGGTGCGAATCACATCTCCCGGCTCCACCCCGTCCTGCGCTTTGGGGGCCTGGATCGGTAACTGTCCTTGTTTTAAAAGGTCCACCGGGCCTTCCACCTTCTGAAAGTGGCCCACCACTTCCGCCTGGGGGCAGACCGGCAGGGCCAGGGACCAGACGATGGCCAGTAAAATAGAGACGAAAATAGGCATGGCATACCCCTTAGTAGTTATACCCGATTTGACAACCGACGATATGCCGGTCGTAATCATAGAGGTTGATGTTGGAATAAGCCCTCACCAGAAAGTAGTGGACGTTGAAATCCAGGCCCTTATAAATATTATAGGCGGCCTGGGCCCCAAAAATAAAGATGTGGTCAAACCTCTTGGGGTTGACATCTGCAGGATTACCGTCAAAGAACCGGTGGGTATAAGGGGCTATCAGGTATTCCACAAAGGTGTTTAACTTCAAGCGGGGGGTAACGGGGTAGAGAGCATTCAACAGGAAGCGATAGTTGGAGTTGTCCCAGTTTTTGCCACTGGTATTATCCTGCTCATAGGTGAATCTGGCCTGGAGATACCCCTGTTGGTTTTTGAGAAAGTAATAAAGTCCCAAGCTGCCGCCGAGAGCGCGGCCGCTGCGGTCGTCCTCTTGTACCCCCAAGGGGAACCAGTAATATTTTCGGGCCAGGCGGGCCCTTATCTCCACTCCCACTTTCGGGGATGCCAGATGAAGCCAGGTAGGGTTCAAATCGAACGCGGTGTAATATTTGTCTGATTCCACATCCGTGTAGTTGAAAAGAAAGGGGAGCCATACGCGGCCGGATTGGTAGCTGAAGACCGGCGTCACCCCCACGGTGTGGCTCAGCAGGTCGAAGGTGCTGAGGCGGGGGTGGAAATTCTGGAAAAATGAGTAGGAGGTGCGCAGACTGTAGGGACCGTAAGTGAAAGGGGTGTATTCCAAATAGCCGCTTTGACTAAAGACCACATCACCCCGGCCGGAAACCTGCTGAGCGGCCCCCGCGTCCCCGGGTTGCAGGGTAACGTTGGAGTCGAAGTCGAACCCCAGGGCCACATTAAAGCGCCAGGGACCGACCCGGTAATCCTTGAGCCGGCGCTCCATGTCCGCCAGATAATATTGGGCAAAACCGCCAGCCTGGGTCTGGGGTCCCAGGGACACCGCTTCACTCAAGGTTTTCTGGGCTTCCTGGAGGCGGTTCTGGGCCGCCAGGGCCAGACTCATCTGCAGCTTGGCTTTCTGGGTCAATGCCGGATCTTGCTGGGCCCGGCGAAAATAATCCACGGCCTGGGAAAACTGTTTCTTTTTGGCTGCGGCCATACCCTGGAGGAAGGCGACTTGCCCGGGCTGGTAGCCGGCGGCCTCCAATTGCTGCAATTGCTTCTGGGCCGGCTCTGTCTGGTCCAGGGCGATCAGGGTGTCAGCCAGAAGCATCCTGGCCTCAGGATAGTCCGCCTTCATCTGTAAGGCCTGTTCCAGGTAGTCCCGGGCCTGGGGATAGTTGAGCAGAGCCCGGGAAACCTTCCCCAGATAAAAGGCCTTTTCCGGGGTGCGGGTACCCTGGTTCCAGGCCTGGGTCAGCTCTTCCAGGGCCTCTTCGTAATTCTCCCGGTCTAGGTCGGCCAGGCCCCTTTGAACCAAGATATCATCGTAGGGAGTAACGGCCCCCCCGGGACTCACGGCCAAAAAGCCGCTGAGCATGGCTGTTGCCAGAATCAAAACCAGGCTGTTCCTCATTTCTTCCCCCCCCAAAAAAGATCCGTTCCCCGCTGGCTGCCCTTACTGATCTAATATTGGGCCCATAACTAATTGGACATCTTTATCTCTGCGTCCTCTGCGCCTTTGCGGTGAACTATTAAGTCGCCGCGTCTATCTCCTGGTAAGGCCGTAATCGCGCCGACGCTGACTCCGGAAAATCGCGATAACGTTTGACTGCGGCAACCCGCAGAATTAAGATATTGATTGGCGGCGAGTTTACCTTGAAGGGTGGAAAAATGAAACAAAAAATCGGTTTTCTGGGTTTGGGAATCATGGGCGGGGCCATGGCCGCCAATATCCTCAGGGCCGGCTATCCCCTCATGGTCTATAACCGCACCCCGGCCAAATCCGAGCCCCTGGCCCAACTGGGGGCCGGGGTGGCTTCCGATCCCCGGCATCTGGCCCAGACTACGGAGGTGATCGTTGCCATGGTCACTGGGCCGGAGGCCCTGGACCAACTCCTTTGGGGCCCGCAAGGCGCAGCCGGGGCCTTTAATGAGAAAAAGGTTTTCATCAACATGAGTTCCGTGTCCCCCCGGTTCACCCGGGAGCTGGCGGCGCGGCTGGCTCCCACCGGGGTGACCTTTATTGACGCGCCGGTCTCCGGCACCAAGAAACCCGCGGAAGAAGGCGCCCTGGTGATCCTGGCCGGAGGCCAGGAAGAAGCGGTCACCGGGCTGGAGCCCTTGTTTCTGACCATGGGGAAAAAGGTGATTTACTGCGGCCCGGTGGGGCAGGGGTCCATGATGAAGATGTTCATCAACCTGCTCCTGGGGTTGATGATGGAGGGCCTGGCGGAGTGCCTCAATTTCGGCAGGTTGGGCGGCCTAGATCTGGAGGCCATGCTGGACACGGTCTTCTCCGGCCCCCTGAACTGCGGGCTGTACCAGATGAAGGCGCCCCTGCTGAAGGAAAAGAATTATCCCGTGGCTTTCCCCTTGAAGCACATGACCAAAGACTTCAAGTTCGTGCGCGCCGGTCCCCGCGGCCCATACGCTGCTGCACCTCTACCGCACCGCCTGGGCCCAGGGCTGGGGGGACGAGGACATCAGCGCCATTGCCAAGGTATTGGAGCATCTGAACGGGAAATGATTTTTGGTGGAGGAGGTAAGGGCCGGTGGGTCCTTACCTCTCTCCCACGCTATCCCTAGCCCCACTGACAGACTGCCATCTCCGGGCCGGAAATCACGCCGAATTCATGCCCCCCGTTAACCCAGGAGCCGCAGTCCATCAGGAAAATATGGTCATTCGGGTCATCATTTTTAGGTCTCTTCACCAACTTGGCGGCATGGGTATGGCCGATTACCGCCAGCGCCAAATCCGTGGTTCCGGCCTGTGCCTGGTTATATTTTTTTAGAGTCCGCTGGTAATAATCAAAGAATTCATGCTCCTTAAACTCCAAGGGGTTTTTAACCGGGGTAAACTTTTCATTATAGCTTGGAAAAGACCTGTGGCACCGAGTCCCAAACTCCCCCCAGTTTCACATCTATATCCGGATCCAAATCTTCCCACAGATTGACAATGTGAGTAATTTCCCTGCCAATGGCTCCGGACCATTGTTCCTGGTTATTCCAAAAATCCGCCTGGAATCCGTGTTCGTAAATCACCCGGTGTTTATCACCCACCTGGGAAAAGTAGCGCCATTCCCGGCCGAATGTTTCCCCCAGTTCCTCGTACCAGCGGACCAGATCAATATCATGATTGCCCACCACGTAAACCGGGGCCGGGTCGTTTAGTAAATTGAGAACGTTAGTGTATTCTTGATGAATTCTATTGGTGGAGCCCTGGGCCTGCCATAAATCATAGAGGTCGCCCAACTGGATGACTTCCAGATCAGGGCCTTCCGATTCCTTTAATTCCAGGAGGAAATCCAGGAAATTCAGAAACCTGGTTTCGTGATCCGGATTTCGGTCCCAAAAGTCGTCATTGGCCTCTTTTTCCAGGAGGTGCATATCGGGAATGCAAATGGTGAGCCTGCCGGTCAACTCTTTATCGGCTTGGGCCCGGTAAGGCTCATAAATTCTGGCGCGGTTATCACTCCTGGCCAGAAATTCATCCAGGCTTAACATGGTGATCTCCTATTTTTCCTTACAAACCTTTAACTTGTACACCACTTCCTCGTAGCGTTTTTTCCCATCTACGATTATCGCTTTCGGCTCCACATAAAAGATGACCGTGGCGCCTTTATAGGCTCGGGCATTTTTGCTTAAACCAGGACCCGCACCCGGTTCGGGGTCGGGGTAAAAATCGGCGTCCTTCAAGCTGGCAGTAACCGCTTCCCATTTCATCCCTTCCTTGTATTCCAGGCAGGCCCCCTTTTCTATGTCACTCAGCGCAAGGTGTTGATAGGTGGCGCAGCCTGACAGAATTGCCGCAAATGCAAATAACATTACCCAGCGTCGCATGGTTTCCTCCTTTTATTGCCCATTTTAAGAAATATTTCCTCTAATACCAATTCGCAATCAAAAGGCATTAAACTGTAGGGGC
>JACQYN010000009.1 GCA_016208235.1 Deltaproteobacteria bacterium | reverse complement strand
GATGTTCAACAGCTTGTAGCGTTTGAGATTAAGCAAGTCATAGCGGGGCACCGGCAGGTTTTTTAAATCCGACAATTTCTTCGCCTGGTAGCGGGGCTGCATGCGCCCGGCCTGGAAGTCCCGGAGCAGCCGGGGCCAGGATTCCTCGGCCTCTCCCAGCACCAGGGCGTCGGCGTGTTTTTCGCATTCATCCGGGGCCAGGGTGGCGTGGAACCCTCCCATCACTACAGGGATGGAACGGCAGCGGAAGCCCGCGGCCAGTTGATAGGCCCGGGGCGCCTGGTGGGACATGAAGGAGAGGGCCACCAGGTCGCAGTCTTCCCGGAAGGTGATCTCTTCCAGCAGGTCGTCCTTGATCTCCACCCGGATGTGCGGGGGGGCCAGCGCAGCCACGTAGGGGAGGGTCATGCCCAGGAGCCAGCGGCGCTTGCGCTTATCCAGGCGGCCGTTCTCCCGGAATTGGGAAGGTTGGATGAGCAGGACCTTCATTATTATTTACATTAAGCAAATACTGGGGAAGGGTCAAGGGGAGAAGAATCTTTCAGCTGTCAGCTTAAAAAAAGTAATTTGAGATTAGCTTTAAGGTTAATTTAACCAAAGTGTGTTGGCATTAAGTTTAAAACAAGCTGAAAACCGAAAGCTGATAGCTGTACATAACGACATAAATAATTGGGTATCTCCAATTACCTTTGAAGCGGAGAATAATTTCCGCATCCATCTTATAAGACCGAAAAATTCCCTCCCCCTTGAGGGGGGAGGGCTAGGGAGGGGGTGGCGTCTTTGAACCTGAGTGGGCCATAGTCGCCACCCTCCCCCTAACCCCCTCCCCTCAAGGGAGGGGGAACTTTAGCGGCCGTTTTCTCCAGTATTCAGTAGCTTCTTGGATTCCCCTGCCCCCTTGGGTTTTCTTGAAATAGGAGCTAAGGCACTAATCGAATTGCCTTATTCAGGGCTGCCTGAGAATTCTTTGAGCAGCCGGTAAAAACCGCCGGTCACCAGGAGAACCAGCAGCGCGCTGAGGAAAAAACTGGTTTCGTAACCCACCTTGCCGATGGCCCCGCCCATGAACGCGGAGCTGAGCATCATGCCGAGATAAATACTGGTATTATAGCCCCCCATGGCCAGACCCCGGGCCTCCGGGGGCGCGACTTCGGCGATGAGGGCCCCTAAGGGGGTGAAGGAGAGACCCATGGTCACCCCCAGGGCCACGGAGGTAAGGAGAAACTGGGGCAGAGTGCGGCAGAACCCGAAAACCGCCAGGAAGAAGCCGAAGGAGATGAACCCAAGCGCGGCCAGCTTCGCCCGGCTTTGCACCCGGTCGCTGAGGCGGCCGAAGGGCAGGCGGGAGAGGGCGTTAAAAACCGCCTGGGCGGTGAAGACCAAGCCGATCTCCCCCATGCTCAGGCCGTAGTCGTGGGTGAGTAGCGGGGAGAAGGTGACGAACATGCCCTGGCCGAAACAGCCCCCCAAGGTCAGGAGCCAGCAGCCAAGGAGGGCGCGGTTCCGGAGGAGGTCCCTGGTGAATGTGGGTGTTTGCGAACTGGAGGGGCGCTGGCTCAGATGGGGAGCGTGGCTCGGGAGGAAAATGACCACCACCCAGATGAGGAGCAATACAAAAAAACCGGCGATGAGAAACAGCGGGCGGAAGCCCAGCCATTGGGCCACAAAGCCCCCCAGGGCCGGACCCAGACTCATGCCGCTGTAAATCGCGGTGGTGTACCAGCCGTAGGAGCGCCCTAAGTGGGTGCTGGGGGAAAAATCCGCCACGTAGGACATCAGCGTCGGGCCGATGGCCGCCAGGCCGGTGCCGAACAGCAGATAAATGGCGATCAACTGCCCGGGGGTGGCGCTGGCATAGAGGAGAAAAGAAGTGGCCATGGAGATCACCAGCCCGGAGGTGATGAGCAGTTTCCGGCCCCAGCGGTCGGAGAGAATCCCCAGGGGTATGGACAGCGCCCCGGACATGAGCAGGAACGCGGCGTTGATGAGGCCCACCTCCAGGGTGGTGGCCCCGAGGGAGCGGGCAAAGAGCGGCACCACGGGGATGCGCATGTAGGAGCCCAGGTAGCTGGCAAAGGCGATGCTGCAGCAGATGGCCAGGAGCGCGCCGTAAGACAGGGCCGCGGTTTTTATCCGGAGAAAGTGCATGGTAGTATTCGACTAATTATAGCAGCGCCGCCCGGAAAAGGGAGGGATTAGGGGTTGGGGATTAGTGGAGAGCAAATTATACGCAACGTCATTTCTTTATTCATTAATCTATCAATGTTCCGTAACGTAGTGCTGACAAACTCCCCCTCCCTGCGAGGGGAGGGGGTTGGGGGGAGGGTGGCGACTTGTCACCCTGAACTCCCAAAAAGACGCCACCCCCACCCTAACCCTCCCCCCTCAAGGGGGAGGGAATTTAGTAGTCTTTTAAGAGGATGCTGAAATTATTCTCCGCTTTGAAGTTTTTTGGAGATGCGCAATTATTTATGTCGCCTATGTATAGATGCAAATCTAACTAATCCCTAACCCCTAACCCCTTCTGGTCCTCTCCGGCATCAATGCTTAGAATAAGCCCATGCAACTAGTGGAGGCTTTGCTGGAGCCTGGGGCCTATCCGGAGCCCACTTCCCGGGTGGAGTTGGTGCAGACCCATATCTCCTGGGTCTTTCTCACCGATTCTTTTGCTTATAAAGTCAAAAAACCGGTGGACCTGGGGTTTTTGAATTTTACCACCCTGAGAAGGCGGCATTTTTATCTGCACCAGGAACTGGTTCTCAACCGCCGTTTGTGTCCGGAGATCTACCTGGAAGTGCTGTCCATTGTGGCCCATAAGCGCGGGGTGCGCCTGGGCGGCCGGGGCCACCCGGTGGACTATGCCTTGAAGATGGTGCGCATGCCCCAGGAGTCCATGATGGACGAAGTCGCGGACCGGAGGGAGCTCAGAAGGGAGCACCTGGACCGGATCATCCAGCGCCTCGTTCCTTTCTATGAGCAGGCCGCGACCGGGCCCCGGATCAATAAATTCGGGGAGCCGGCCATCATCGCCTTCAACCACCAGGAGAATTTCTCCCGCACCGCGGGCCTGGTGGGGGAGTTGCTGTCTCAGGAGTCGTTCGCCGGGATTCAGGCCTTCTCCTGGGGTTTTTTAAAAAAGAACCGGCAGCTTTTCCTCAGGCGCATCCGGGAGGGCCGCATCCGGGACTGCCACGGGGACCTGCACATGAAGAACATCTGCCTGGCGGACGGGGTTTATATCTATGATTGCATTGAATTTAATCCCCGATTCCGCTATGGTGATGTGGCCGCGGACATCGATTTTCTGGCCATGGACCTGGATTTTCATGGGTATAAGGAGCTGAGCCGCTATTTTGTGGCAGGCTTCGCCCGGGCTTCCAGGGACCAGGAATTATTGGAGATCCTGGATTTTTACAAGTGTTACCGGGCCTATGTCCGGGGAAAGATCAACGCGTTCATCGCCCAGGACCCGGAGCAGAGCCCGGAGAGCCGGGAGAAGGCCAGAGAGTTGGCCCGGGCCTATTTCGCCCTGGCCGGGGAATACGCCCAGGAAGGGGCGCGGTGGGCGGCTTAATGATGAACCACAAAGGCACAAAGACACAAAGAGGCACAAAGAATAATTTATGCCTTGGCTTCGCCAAGACATAAATTGATTTTCTTGGTGAACCTTTGTGCCTTTGTGTCTTTGTGGTTAAAGAAGGCTTTTGAATCATGAAAAAAGTTGTGGTTATCTTCGGGTTGATGGGCACCGGCAAGACCACCCTGGCCCGGGCCTTGGGCGAGGAAATGGGCTGGCCGGTGGTGCATAGCGACGCAGTGCGAAAAACCCTGGCGGGCCTCACCCCCACCACCCCCACGCCCACCGAGTTCGGCAAGGGGATTTACGACGAAGAATTTTCCCGGCGCACCTATAAGGAGATGTGCTCCCAGGCCGGGGCGCACCTGGCCGCAGGCCAAAGCGTCATCCTGGACGGCTCCTATAAGCGTGCTACCGAGCGGGACCTGGTAAAGCAACTGGCCCGGGACCACGATGCGGCTGCGATTTTCCTTTATTGCGCCTGCCCCCTGGAGGTAGTAAAGGAGCGACTGGGCATCAGGGCCAAGGACCCTGAATCCATCTCCGACGGCCGGGAGGAGATTTTGGAGGCCCAGGCCAAGGATTTCGACCCGGTGGACCTCAAGCTTCCCGATTTTTGGGGGGTGAATACCAACCGGGAGATGCCGGACATTCTGGAGAAAGTTAAGTATCTGCTGGGCCGGATGGATTAAGGATTTTCCCCTCGTTCCCAAGTTGCACTTGGGAACGACATGGATGCCAAGCTAAGCTTGGCGGTCATTGCGTTCCCAAGTTCAACTTGGGAACGAGAAAAAGAATTGATCTCAGAGGAGCACATGAATCCGGCAGAAGTGGTGGAAAAGGTAAAACAAAGGGCCCAGGCCAATTTCAAGACCGGCCTCAACTGAGCGGAGTGTGTCTTTGAGGCGGTCCTGTCTCAAGTGGCAACGGGCTTACCTGTGGAAACCATGTGCCTGATGACCGGCTTCGGCGGGGGGATGGGTCATTTCGGGGATACCTGCGGCGCGCTGGTGGGAGGCATCGCCGCCCTGGGCGCGGTGTACGGCCGCCGGCAGATTCCCCCCAGTCCCAAGGCCAGTAAGGAGGAGATGCTGGGAAATCCAGGCCTTTACCAATTATTTAACCGCCTGCCCAATGAATTTCAGCAGCGCTTCGGCAGCACCCAATGCCGGGTGTTGACCGGGCCCTGGAAGACAAAATGGCTCTGCCGGGACCATATCAAATTCTGCCGCGATCTGGTGATCAACATGGCGGGGCTGGCCGCGGAGATGGCCGTGCCCAAAGACCTGGCCCGCTGGGGTTCTGAGCCCTTTGGGATCAAACATCCTTGACCGGCTCGGTTCTTCCTTGACAGGGGTATTTTTTTAGGGTAATAAAATACCGACCGTTCGGTATATTATTAAATGCAACCCTAAAGGCTTTAAATGTCCGCCAAAGGCGATTTAACCCGTCATAATATCATCGCCAAATCCATGCAGCTCTTCTCCGTGAAGGGCTACTTCAATACCTCCATCGCCGACATCGTCAAGGCTACCGGCCTGACCAAGGGCGGTCTTTACGGCCACTTCCGGAACAAGCAGGAAATCTGGTACGCGGTCTATGAGGAATGCGCCCGGGTTTGGAAGAGCGTGGTTTTTAATGGCGTCAGAGAGATCCCCGATCCCCTGGCGCGGATTGCCCGGGTCATCGAAAACAGCCTGAAGAATTACCTGGGCGGTAGGGTTTTTGAGGGCGGCTGCTTTCTCCTCAATTCCCTGGTGGATCTCGCGGGGCAGTCCCCCAGCATGAGCAATCAAGTCCTGAAGGGCTTCCAGGGGTTCTCGAAGTTGATCCATCTGTGGCTGGAAGAAGCGGAGCAGCAAGGCATGTTGCGGGATGGACTGAATCTTTCGGAAATCGCCAATTTTTTGGTGATTTCGCTGAACGGGGCCGCGCCTTTGTATGCGGCCAGCAAAGATCCTGCGGTGTGGCGGCAAACCATGGGACAATTGCACTTTTATCTCCAGACCTTGAGAAAGGAGACCTGATTTTTAGGGCCGCGGGAATAATGCTGCGGCCGCCGTTACTTGGCGTGCACGGCACGCCCCGATAAATTCTGTTGTCATCCTGAGCGGAGCGAAGGATCTCGTATTTATGAGATTCTTCGGTCGCTTCGCTCCCTCAGAATGACAGAAAAGCCGGATTTTACAGAGGTCGCAGAGATTCCAGTGATTTTTCTTCTATAAACTATAATTAAAGGAGGGCGCGTGATGAGCTATACCAACGTTTTGGTGGAAAAACGGGATAAGATCGGCTTCATTTCCCTGAATCGCCCCCAGGCCATGAACACCTTCAACGTTCCCTTTGCCCGGGAGTTGAATGACGCGCTCCGGGAAATGGAGAAGGACCCCGAGGTGCGGGTGGTGGTGATTGACGCCAATGGCAAGCATTTCTCCACCGGTATTTCCCTGGACGAATTCAAGGGGAAAACCAACAAGGAATACCGGGAATTCATCCACTTGATGGATGAGCACAATCACACCATCGCGCAGATGAAGAAGCCGGTGATCGCGTCGGTGAAAGGCTATGCCCTGGCCAACGGCGCGGGCCTCTCCTTTGCCTGCGACCTGACGGTGGCCGCAGAGGACGCCAAGTTCGGGACCACGGCCATCAACGTCGGCCTCATCTGTCTCGGACCCGCGGCGCCCCTGGTCCGGAACGTAGGGCGGAAAAAGGCTCTGGAGATGGTGCTTACGGGAGATATTATCTCCGCGGCGGAGGCCCAAAGGCTGGGTCTGGTCAACAAGGTGGTGCCCCCCGATAAACTGGAGGAAGCCACCGAGGAATTGGCCGCCAAACTGGCGGCGAAAAGCCCCCTGGCCCTGCAGATGGGCAAAGCCGGAATCTATGGGAGTCAAGATGTCCCTTACCACCAGGGCTTGGATATGCTGGGTGACATGTTTGCGGCCCTGTGCAGCACCGAGGACGCGGAGGAAGGGGTAAAGGCCTTTCTGGAGAAAAGGAAACCGGAGTGGAAGGAACGCTAGTGTCACGTCCCATAAAATGGCGCGCTAGAAACCAAGCCCTTCTGGAATACCGGATATTTTAAGTCCCCCTTTTCTAAAGGGGGATTTAGGGGGATTATCAGGCGGTTACATAATCCCCCCCTGCCCTCCTTTAGAAAAGGGGGGTATAAAAAGGTGACAAATGATGAGCCTTGAAGAAGTAATGAAAGAACACGGATTCAATCTCGCGGCCAGTTGCGCGGGGAAGGCGTCATTTACCAAATGGATCAAGTATAAAGGCAAGCGCGCCTATATCGCCGTCAATGACATTAGCGGTGAGAGCTTTCCCACCACCCTGGAGGAGCCCGTGCGGGTGGCCATCCATGACCTCAAGTCTGGGAACGAGGTTGAGCCTTCCCGGGAAATTGGCTCCCTGAGCTCTTATCTGGAATCTCTCCAGGAGTGATTAGGGGCTAGGAGAGCTCTAAAAAAGTCTGTTTGTCATCCTGAGTGAAGCGAAGGATCTCGCATTTATGAGATTCTTCGGTCGCTCCGCTCCCTCAGAATGACAGAAAAGGCCACCTCTGCAGAGCTCTCGCTATTTTAAAAATGTTTATTCAGTCACCCTGAGCGAAGAGGGGGTTGGAAATATCCGGCATGGACCAGGCCCGGCAAAGAAGCCGGGCCTTTCGATTTCTTGG
>JACQYN010000008.1 GCA_016208235.1 Deltaproteobacteria bacterium | reverse complement strand
GTGGCGATAAATACGTGAAGGGTTATATTCTCCCCGACCAGGTGGCCCCCGGGGTGGAACCAGGAGGTCCCAATTGCGGCACGCGGGCTGGCGTTCCCAAAATGGTGCAATAGGCTTAAAGCCATAATCGTTAAAAACCGCAACTCATTATTCTTAACCTCACCCCTTCTTCTGAGAAGGGCTATTCCGGGCGATTAAGCTTCGCAGAATAAGGAGGACATATTGATGAAGAGATTAAGGGATCTTTGCGGCGCCCCGGGGGAACGAGGGTCGATAACCCCCATTGTCGCCCTGGGTTTGATAGCATTTGTCGGATTTACGGCCTTAAGCATCGATCTGGGCCAGCTTTACGTGGTGCGGAACGAACTGCAGAATGTGGCCGATGCCGCGGCCCTGGCCGCGGCTAAGAAGCTAATCCAGGATAAAGACGGCGACGGGGTGGCGGAAGTTTACTGCGATGAGGCCATCCAAACCGCTATTGATTATGTAAATAAGAACTACTCTTTTGGAGTCTCTGACCCCCTCAACATCACGGCGGCCGATGTGACCATCGGCTTTTGGGACTTGAACACCAAACAATTTACGCGCACCGGCTGTTCCCCCAACCCCATGGAGGTGAATGCCGTGCAGGTGACCGTGAACCGCGACGGGGAGAACAATCCCAAGGTGACCACGTATTTAGGTAAAGCCCTGGGCTTTGGCTCCTATGATCCGGAGGACGTGCTGCAGGCTGGACCCGCCAAGCTTGAGGCCGCCGCCTCCGCTATTGCCATGCTGGGGGTGGCGGGCACCAGCAGCGTGGATATTCCCTTCAGCATTCCCACCGATTATTTGCCCGGGGGCGGGATTGCCTCCAACGGTTTGCACCGCATCCTGGAGAAGTTCGCACCCCTCCCGGCCTATGCCGCCGATCCCCAGACCTACCGGTGGAAGGACCTGGGGGGGAGCAGCCTGGTGACCAACCGGGCCACCTTTGTCGTGGCGGAGTCGGGAGAGCTCAGCCTGAGCTGGCTGCAAAAGTACCTCAAAGGACCCGGCGGCGGGTCCCGGTTTCCCCAAAAGAAAGTGGGAGACAAGCTTTATCCCATTAGCGAATACGCCTGGGGAAGCAATGTCAAAAGCAATTTCAGTCTCCTGAAAGCCAGGTGGCTCGCCTATAAGAACCCGACCACCGGCAAGTGGCGAGTGACCGTGCCAGTCTTTAAAAGAACCCCGGTGACCGCGTCCCTGCCCCAGGATTCCTGGTTCAAGTTGGCCTCCAGGCTTCTCCCCGGGGTCTCCCAGGCTCACGCCTGTGCGGCTTACACCGTGCCCGCGGTCTATACCCAGGGGTTTGCCACGGTGGATATCACGAATGTCTATGTGAAACCCGATTGTTTGACTTCCGGAGACCAGGTGTCTCAAACCAACATCTTGAACTGTTACCGGGAATAGGATCAAAGCCCCCGGGGGAGGCAGCCGGCGCTGCCTCCCCCGGACTTTTTTTCTATTTCAAATCCACGCGCTTGATGCCCTCCAGGACAAAAACCTCTTGCAGGGCTTGGCGTTGGGGGCGCACGGTCCGCTGCCGCAGCAGGAAGGTAATGGTCACTTCCTGTTTTTCCAGGTCTTTGCTCAGGCCGGAATTGATCACTTTGAAGCCGTATCTATCGATGATTTCCTGGACCCGCTCCACCTGCCCCGGCACGTCCCCAGACACCACCGTCATCTCCTGATACCAATCCCGGCTCAATCTTCTCTCCGCCATCTTTACTCCTACGAGAGACACCACGGTGATGGCCGTGACCGTACAACCGTAAAGGTAAAAACCCGCGCCGATGGTCAGGCCCACGGCGCAGACTACCCAGACGCAGGCCGCGGTGGTCAGGCCCCGGATAGTGTCTTTATTGCGGATGATCACCCCGGCCCCCAGGAAGCCGATGCCGGAGATGGCTTGCGCGGCGATGCGTCCCGGGTCCACGTTGAGGGATATGCCCGGCACCCCGCCCCGATACTTGTGGAAGAGGTACTCGGAAATAACCATGATCAAGGCGGAGCCCAAGGAGAGGAGGAGATAGGTTCTCACTCCCGCGGAGCGGCCGTGCACCTCCCTTTCGAGACCCACGGCCCCTCCCAGGAGGGAGGCCAGAATCAGCCTAAAGATGATTTCCAGGTCAGTGATCATTTCTTCCTAAAAAAGGCCGGGTTTGAGACAAGATTAATCAACCAACCCATCTCAAACTTATCGGTTATGATCCTGATTTTCCATGTTTTTTAGCGGAAAACGGAAAACGGAATCACACCCCCCAAACAACGATGCCGGTGCGGTCTGCCTCCTTAAGCATCTCCTGCCGATTAAACATCAGGCTTTTACCCGCGTCCACGGCCAGAACCGCGGCCTTGACCTCCGCCATGGTGTGAATGGTCTCCAGGCCCACCGCGGGCACGTCGAACCGCAGGTCCTGGTGGGGCTTGCTCACCTTGACCACCACGGCTCCCGGTCCGGCCAGGCGGCCTCCCCGGCGGATGGTCTCATCCGTCCCCTCAATGGCCTCCAGGGCCACCACTACTCCCCGGCGCACCACTACGCATTGACCGATGTCCAGGCGGCCGATCTCCTTGGCCACCTGGTACCCGAAATCGATGTCCCGGAGTTCCACAGGGGTGGGGGCGCGACGGCTCAGTTGCCCCGGAGAGGCCAGGAGCTCGTCCAAAAACAGGGTGGATGGGGCAATTTGAATGCCCTCCCCCTCCAGTTCGTCGGCCACCGCCCGGAGCAGGCGGTCGTCCTGGCCCCCGCCCACCCGGCGGATGAGGCTGAGGGCCCGGAAATCCGGGCGGAACTCCCGGAAGAGGCGGCCTCGGCTGATGCCCCCGGCCAGTACGGCCCGGCCCACCCCTTCTTTTTTAAAGATGCGGATGATCTTCCCCAATTGGCCTACGTACACCCAGTGGAGCCGGTGCACCAGCGCGGCCAATCCCGGGTCCGTCTCTCCCCGGTGGCCCACGGCGATGACCTGGAAGCCCTGATTTTTAGCGGCCTGGGCAAAGAGGAGGGGGAACTGGCCCTTACCCGCGATTAAGCCGATGTTCTCGGACATCCGCCGGCAGCAGCCCCCGTTCTGAGGTTTCTATGAAGCGGAGCAGATGTTGGATTTCCGGGATCTGGGGGAATTCCTCCCGAACCCGGGCTATGGCTTCTTTCAGGTTGTACTCCGACAGGAAAAGCAGCTCATAAGCCCGTTTCAGGCTCTGGAGGGTGGCGTCGCTAAAGCCTTGGCGCTTGAGGCCCACCAGATTCAGGCCCACCAGTTTGGCCCGGTTGCCCACGGCCATGGCATAGGGCGGCACGTCCCGATGCACCGCGGAGCAGCCGCCGATGAAGGCAAAGCGGCCGACGCGCCCGAACTGGTGCACCGCGGACAGACCCCCCAGAATGGCATGGTCTTCCACCAGGATATGGCCGCCCAGAGTGGCGGCGTTGGACATGATGACCCTGTTGCCCACGTGGCAGTCATGGGCCACGTGGGTGTAAGCCATAAACAGATTGTGGTTGCCGATGCTGGTGACGCCGCCGCCCCCCGCGGTGCCCCGGTGCATGGTGGCGAATTCCCGGATGGTGTTATCGTCGCCAATGACCAGCCGGGATTCCTCCCCCTTAAATTTCAAATCCTGGGGGATTTCCCCCAACACCGTGAACTGGAAGATGCGGCACCGGGCGCCGATGGTGGTGAAATCCTTGATTACCACGTGAGGGCCGATTTGGGTTTCCGGGCCGATGGCCACCCGGCCTTCAATAATGGAGTAGGGGCCCACGATCACGCCCGGGCCCAGTTGCGCGGCTCCATCCACGATGGCGGTGGGATGAATCTGAGGCGCCGTCACTCTCCCTCCACGCCCACTGAGGCCATGAGTTCCGCCTCGGTCACCAGGACCTGGTTTACCAGGGCCTTCCCATGCATTTTCCAGAATTTTTTGCCGCTGCGCAGGGTTTCCAGCTCCAGTATCAGTTGGTCACCGTCCCCCCACCTGGGCCATGGCCTCGATGATGAGCACCCCCGGCATAATGGGCCGGCCGGGAAAGTGGCCCTGGAAAAAGGGTTCGTTAATAGAGATATTCTTCATCCCCACGATTCGTTTTCCCAACTCCATACTGAGAATGCGGTCCACCAGGAGGAAGGGGTAGCGGTGCGGCAGGATGCGATGAATCTCTTCCACATTCAGGGATTGGGGCTGGCTCATTTTTGGTGCTCCTCAGCAGGCTTAGCGGCCAGTTCCGTTACTCTTTTCTCCAGTTTTTTCAGCCTCTGATTGATTTCCGGCAATTTTGGCAGATAGGTGGCGATCCGCAAAGCCTCCTGGTGAGGCCGGGCCGGGGTCCCGGCAACCGTCTGGCCTGCCGGGATGGAATGGGCCACCCCGGACTGGGCGGCCACCTGGACGCCGTCTCCCACCTCAATATGACCCACCAAACCCACCTGCCCCCCCAGGGCCACGCCTTTTCCTATTTTTGTGGAGCCGGCCACCCCCACCTGGGCCACGAGGAAGGAATGTTCCCCCACCGTAACATTGTGGGCCAGGTGCACCAGGTTGTCCATCTTCACTCCCCGGCCCACCCGGGTCTCCCCCAAGGCTCCCCGGTCTATGGCGCAGTTGGCGCCGATTTCCACGTCATCCTCGATAACCACGGTGCCCAATTGGGGAATCTTCCGGTGGCCCTCCTTCCCGGGCACAAATCCGAAGCCGTCGGCGCCGATCACCGTGCCGCTGTGGATGATGACCCGCTGTCCCAGCGTGCAGCGCTCCAGGATGGTGACGTTGGGATAAAGGAGGGTGTCCGCGCCGATCTGCACCTGGTCCTCCAGGACGCAGCCGGGCATGATGGTCACCCGGTCCCCCAGCCGCACGCCGTTGCCGATGTAA
>JACQYN010000071.1 GCA_016208235.1 Deltaproteobacteria bacterium | reverse complement strand
GGGGTTGACGTGCAGGACACAACGGTTGTTGCAGGTCAGGTTTCTGCTGGGGCTTAAGAATACCCCGGGCGCGTGCATCAACTTGCTGAAGGGAAAATAGGCAAAGAGCACGCAGACCAGAAACAGATGCACGTAAAAAATGCCGCCGATCCCTGCGGGCACCACGGGGTGGAGGGTGACCAGCCCCAGGGCCAGCTCTTTTACGGCGATGATGTCCACCTTATAAACATAGCGCATGAGAATGCCGCTGATGCCAATGCCCAGGATTAAGAGAAGCGGGAAGTAATCCGCGGCCAGGGAGATGTAACGCAGAGTGGGGTTGGTGATCCTGCGGGCCAGGAGATAGAACGCGGCCACCACCAGGACCATGCCGCTCAAATAAACCGCGGGAGTAAAGAACTGAAAGAAGCCGTCCACGTGCTCCAGCAACTGGAAGGGCATGGGCACCGGCTCGGTGAAGAACCGCAGGTGCCTGAGGATAATGACCAGAAAGGCGTAGTGAAAAGCGATGGCCCCCAGCCACAGCCACTTGTAGGACCAGTGGATCAGCCGGTCGCCTTCCGGGTTGTCCGGGTCTTTCCGCAACTCGGTGCGCAGGTTCCTAAAAAGGCTGCGGAAGGCCAAAACCTCCAGGGCCATCCGGCCCACCAGGTGCTTGAAGGTGGCGGGGTTGTCCAGTTGCTCGCCCAGGTCTCTTTCGATCCAGGGGAGGGACCGGTTCTGGCCGGCGGTAGTGGGAATGCGGAAGGGCACCGGCGAACGGGCCCACTGGAGGAGGCGGTAGATCAGCCCCTCCACAAAGATGAGAACGGCCAGATAGGGGACAACCACCCCGAAAAAGACCTGCAAGCTGGCCGCCTGCGCGCCGATGTAGGCCACGGCGACCAGTCCCAGCACCGCAAACAAGGACACGAAGAAATGACGTTTAAAAAAATCCATTTACTGTCACCTCGTTTCAGGTTGACCGTTGGTCATGCGCTTTCTGCTACTCACTGTTTATGCTCAGACCGGATTTGCGCAACAAGCCGCTGACCCGGTTTTTCACCTCATTGACCCGGAGTTCGCAGAGTTTCTCCCGGCGCCGGGTATAGACGTCAAACCCCAGCAGCGACAGCCCGTCGATCCGGGAGTCCAGTTCCATAAGCTCTGCCGTCAGATTTTGCTTTTCAAAATCCTCCGCCAGTTCCTCCCGGACGACGTTTTTCAGCAAAAAGATGAAGGCCAGGGCCTGGGACGGCGAGCAATCCTGGAGGGCCCGGATGCGGATGACTTCAGGCGGCGAGGAGTTGCTCGGTTTCCATCTCCTGGACCAGGGCGTCAAAGATTTCGTTCAGACCCCGGGCAATGCGGTAGCCCACCGGGTTGTCAAACTTATCTTTTTCCTTCTTCAGGAAGATCGCGGTCTGCGGCGGATAGCTGTCGTAAAGCAGTTTGATCCACCGGTCCACGATTTGGGTTTTTTTCTGTGTTAAGAGGTTTGCTAGTTTCATCTTTCGGTATGGGCAGGAGACAGCCGCGCTCTTCAGGGACGCGGCTGGGCTGATTAAGTGAATTTCATCACAAATTCAACCTCCAGATAATTAAGCATATTGAAGTGATGTGTCAAGAAAAAAATGGGTAAGCAGAGATTATCAACGGGATCATCATCTTGTAGCATCTTGAGGCTGCCGGGCGCTGCTCCTTTGCCAGGAGCAAGTCCGCACTTCGCCGGTCAAACCGGTGATCCGTCAATTATCGGTGGAAATTTGCGGGGGAGAAACTTCTTCGGGAGTGGTGGCCGGTGATGGGCTCGGCTTGTCCTTTTTCCGGAGGCGAAAGGCGATGCGGTCCCGATATTCCAGAAAGTCGAACCAATAGATATTGCCAAGGAAAATGGCCGTCAGGCCAATGAGGTAGGCCCGGCTGTCCAGGTCCACGGCCCGTAAGAGAAATTTAGCGGCCACGAAGCAGATAAAGAGGCGCAGGAAAAAGATGAAAAAGACCTTCATAAACTCCATTTCTAACCCGACAGGCCCGGAATATCAAGGGAGTAAGCAGTGAGCAGTGAGCAGTAAGCAATAAAAACAGAATTCGATTGTTGCTTTAGCTCCGTTTTCTTTTGCCAATAGCCCTAAGTCCACCTCCTTATCAAACGACGATAGGTCCTGGTGCACGGAAAAACCCCCTCCCTTCGAGGGGAGGGGGTTTGGGGGAGGGTGGCGTAATGGGATCGCCGCATTGACCTGATTCACCACCCCCACCCCAGCCCTCCCCCCTCGAAGGGGGAGGGAGTTTTGGTTCAACTTTGAGCATTGAAAAATCTATACCTTGGTGCTTTTCCGGAGCAGAGGCAATAATCGAAAACAGAATAGCCTCCCGATAGGTCTTGCTTTTTTTCTGCTCACTGCTCACTGCTCACCGCTCACCGTCCTCAAAAAGCCATTTCCGGGGACCAGATTTCGCAGACCTTGCCCGCCAGTTCGGGGCTGGGCTTCAGGGCTTTCTTCCCCGGTTCCCAGCCTGCGGGGGTGGCCTCTCCCGTTTTTCGCACATACGCGCAGGCCTTGAGCTGGCGGATCATTTCCGCGATGTTGCGGCCCACCGCAGGGGCCAGGATCTCCATGGCCTGGAGCACGCCGTCGGGATCGATGAGGAAGCGGCCCCGGATATCCACGCCGTTTTCTTCGTCATAGACCATATATTCCTGGCCGATACGGCCCCCGGGGTCGGAGAGCATGGGGTAGGGGAGTCCTCCGGGAACGATCTTGGAGAGTTCTCCCTCGGACCAGACCTTGTGGGTATAAGGGCTGTCCACGCTCATGGCCAGGACCACTGCGCCCAGGGCCTTGAGTTCATCATATTTGGCGGCAACTGCCGTCAGTTCTGTGGGTCAGACAAAGGTGAAATCCCCGGGGTAAAAATAGAGCATGACCCACTGCCCGCGGTAATCCGCGAGCTTTACTTTGTGGATCTCGCCTTTCTCATAAGCGCTGGTTTCGAATTCCGGAGCAGGTTTGCCCACGCGCAGGGCCATGGCGGTCTCCTCCTTGAAAAATGGGAACTTTACTGAATTGAGACCCTGGTCTCGTGAAGGGGGTAATAAGCTTTCAGCTTTCAGCAGTCAGCTTAATGAATCAGGAGGTCGGCGTTAACCCGAGTTCAACCAAGTTCCCGTGTTAGCTGATTCTTGATTTTAAAAAAGCTGAAAGCTGACTGCTGAAAGCTGAAAGCTAACTCCCCAGAGCCTCTCCATTTAATATGGACATTGACCGCCGGGGTTCAATATCAGATCCATTTTTTTCTGCGGAAATAATGGAGCATGGACAAGGCTATCACTATCATCAAGCTCACGGCGAATGGATAGCCCCAGAGCCATTCCAACTCCGGCATGTGCTTGAAATTCATGCCGTAAACCCCGGCCAGGAAGGTAAGGGGCATGAAGATGGTGGCAATAATGGTGAGGACCTTCATGATTTCATTGAGCCGGTTGCTGATGCTGGAAAGGTAGATATCCAGCATCCCGGACAGGATATCCCGGTAGGTCTCGATATTGTCAATGGCCACAATGGTGTGGTCGTAAACGTCTTTGAAATAAATGGCGGTGGCTTCCTGGATCAGGTCCGATTCCCGCCTCTCCAGGTGGCCGATCACCTCCCGCAGGGGCCACACGGATTTCCGCAGCATAATCATGTCGTATTTAAACCGGTGGACATCCTGGAGGGTCTGGGGGGTGGGCCGCTTCACCACCTCTTCCTCCAGAAACTCCAAGGCCTCTCCGAATTTCTCCAGGACCACGAAATAGTTGTCCACGATTAAATCCATCAGGGAATAAACCAGATAATCGGGGCCACTCTTACGGATACGCCCTTTCGAGGTCCGCAGGCGTTCGAGGACGGGGGCGAAAACCGCGCCATTGCTTTCTTGCAGGGAGATGACAAAGTTACTTCCCAAAATAAGGCTGATCTGCTCGCTGCTGAGTTCATTATTTTCAGAATAGTTGATTATTCTCAGGACAATGTAGATGTAATCGTCAAAATCCTCTATTTTCGGACGCTGGTCCGTATTGAGAATGTCTTCCAACACCAAAGGGTGCAGGTTAAAGCACTCCCCCAGTCTTTGCAGGTTCTCCACCGAATGGATTCCGTCCACTTTGATCCAGGTAACGCCGGGTTTACCTGTTAATAGAAGACACTCGTCAAAAGTGGCTATCTCCCTTTCCTGGTATTGCTGTTCATCATATTCGATGATGGTGATGCTGACCTTGGCGTCCATCTTCTCCCCGGTATAGACCAGGGACCCGGGTGGCAGACCGGCCTTTTGCGCCCGCTTTCTTACGAGTTTACCCATCGGCATTGATCTCCCAAGTTCGGGGCTTCCACAGGCTGGAAGCCTATGCCATTATGCTTCTGCCCCTCACTCCACAAGCCATGGAGGTAATTTAATTTATCGGAGCGCCGGGGGTCAAGGGAAATCAGGGCGCGGAATCCCGCCCGTTCCCCTTGGCCGGGAATGGACAAAAGCTCCGGGAATGCTTACTTTTGAGAAAATTTTATTGACCAAACGGCTTTGAGCCGGTGCCAAGAAGGAGGGAGAAGAGCTATGCAGGCCATTCGCGTCCATGAATTCGGCGGCCCGGAGGTCATGCGTCTGGAAGAAGTCCCGGACCTGACGCCCGGCCCCGGACAGGTGGTGGTCCAGGTCAAGGCCGCGGGCGTCAACCCGGTGGATACCTATATCCGGGCGGGCGTTTATAACGCGCCTCCCTTCCCCTTCACTCCGGGGTTCGACGCCGCCGGAGAGGTGGAAGCCGTGGGGCCGGGGGTCACCCGGGTGGCCGTGGGCCAACGGGTGTACATCGCCGGGACCATGAGCGGGGCTTATGCCCAGAAGGTCCTTTGCGAAGAATCCCAGGTCCATCCGTTGCCGCTGCGCGCCTCCTTTGCCCAGGGCGCGGCCCTGGGCATCCCCTACGGGATCGCCTACCGGGCCCTGTTCCAGCGGGCCCGGGCCCTGGCCGGAGAAACCGTCCTGGTGCACGGCGCCAGCGGCGGGGTGGGGACCGCCGCGGTGCAATTGGCCCGGGCCGCGGGCCTCACGGTCATCGGCACCGGCGGCACCCCCCGGGGCCGGGAGCTGGCGGCCCAGCAAGGCGCGCACCACGTCCTGGATCACGGCTCCCCGGCCTACCTGGAGGAGGTGCTCCGGCTCACCCGCGGCCAGGGAGTGGAGGTCATCATTGAACTGTTGGCCAACGTCAACCTGGGGAAAGACCTGAAAGTGCTGGCACCGGGCGGGCGGGTGGTGGTCATCGGCTCCCGGGGCACGGTGGAGATCGATCCCCGGGACGCCATGAGCCGGGAAGGGGCCATCTTGGGGGCCTTGATCTTTATGGCTACACCGCAGGAATTGAAGAGCATCCACGCAGCCCTAACCGCGGGTCTGGAAAACGGCACCCTGCGCCCTATCATCGGCCAGGAACTCCCCTTGGCGGACGCGCCCCGGGCTCACCGGAAAGTCATGGAGCCGGGCGCGTATGGTAAGATCATTTTGATTCCCTGAGGAATTGGTTGGATATTTGGGGGGGCAAAAAGATGGCTATCAGCGGTCAGCTTTCAGCATTCAGCAAAAGAGAAAATGTGCTTTTTTTAAGCTGACTGCTGATGGCTGAAAGCTGACAGCTATCCATTCTCGTTCCCAAGTTGCACTTGGGAACGCAATTTTGGCCCAAGCTTCGCTTGGGCAGAACCATCGCCATGGCAGCCGATTGCAAAGCTCAGCTTTGCATCAAATTGGGTTCCCAAGCACAGCTTGGGAACCAGAACAAATCTCAAACGCAGGTCGGCCATGAAAAACAAGGAAATCGCCAAACTGTTTTACGAAATTAGCGAATATCTGGAGATGGAGGGAGTGGCCTTCAAGCCCTATGCCTACCAGAAGGCGGCCAGAGCTTTGGAGACTTTGCAGGATGACCTGGAGGACCTTTATCGCCAGGGCGGTTTGAAGGCCTTGAAAAAGATTCCCGGGATAGGGGAGAGCATGGCCTTAAAAATCGAGGAATATCTCACCACCGGGAGGATGCAGTATTACGAGGATTTTAAGGCGAAGATGCCCATTAACCTGGAGGAGATCGTGGGGGTGGAAGGGGTGGGTCCCAAAAAGGCCAAGGTCCTCTATGAGCAACTGGGGATCAAAAGCCTGGAGGAGTTGGAGGAAGCCGCCAAAGCCCACAAAATCGCCCCCCTCTTCGGGTTCGGCCCAAAGACCGAGGCAAACATCCTCCAGGGCATTGGCTTCCTGAAGACCAGCAAGGGCAGATTTTTGTTAGGGGACATTTTGCCTATTGCCAATGAGGTTTTGAAAAAACTGCGCGGTTTGAAAGAAGTGGAGAAGGCGGATACCGCGGGTTCCCTGCGGCGCATGAAGGATACCATCGGCGACGTGGATTTTCTGGTGGTCTCCAACCATCCCGAAAAAGTCATGGATTTTTTCGTATCCCTGCCCGGGGTGGTCAAGGTCTGGGGGCACGGCTCCACCAAGTCCTCGGTGCGGCTGAAAGAAGGCTTCGATATGGACCTGCGGGTGATCCCGCCGGAGAGTTATGGCGCGGCCCTGCAATATTTCACCGGCTCCAAGGAGCACAATATCGCGCTGCGCAAGATCGCCATTGATCAAGGCTATAAGCTCAGTGAATACGGCCTTTTTCAGGGAAACACCCCGGTGGCCGCTGAAACGGAAGAAGAGGTCTATGCCAAATTGGGCATGGCCTGGATTCCCCCGGAGCTGCGGGAGGACCGGGGGGAGATCGACGCCGCCCTGGCGGGCAAACTGCCGGACCTCCTCGGCTATCAGGACATCAAGGGCGATTTGCACGTCCACAGCAATTGGAACGGCGGGGCCCAATCCATCCGGGAGATCGCGGCCGCGGCCCGGGAGCTGGGCTACGAATACGTGGGTATCTCCGACCATACCAAGTTTTTGAAGATTGAACACGGGCTGGACGAGGAGCAACTGCGGACCCGGAATAAAGAAATAGAGGAAATAAACCTGGAACTCAACAAGTCAGGCCATAACTTTACCGTGCTCAAAGGCTGTGAAGCCAATATCATGGCCGACGGGACCATGGATATCGCTGACGAGGTCCTGGCGGAGATGGACTATGTCATTGCCGGGGTGCACTCCCAATTCAAGATGCCCCGGCCGGAAATGACCCAGAGAATCATTGCCGCCATGGAAAATCCCCACGTGGACATCATTTCCCACCCCACGGGGAGGTTGCTGAAAAAGCGGGAAGAGTACGACATCTCCCTGGATAAGATTTTAGAAGCGGCCCGGGCCACCCGCACCGTCCTGGAGATCAACGCCTATCCCGAAAGGCTGGATCTAAATGACCTGAATATTCACATCTGCAAGAAAATGGGCATCAAGATGGTGATCAACACCGACGCCCATCAGGTGGATCAGTTGCGGCTCATGCCCTTCGGCATTGCCCAGGCCCGCCGGGGCTGGGCCGAGAAAGAGGACATCGCCAACGCCTGGCCGGTGGCTAAGTTTTTAAAAATGTTAAAATGAAATAATGAAGAGTTTTGAGAAACCCCTGGTACGGCTCCGGGGAGGGGATTCCCCGGCTTCTTGTCATACCCACTTCTACTCCCCGGCTCCGCCCATAACCCACTGGCCCCCGGAAGTGGCGGAAACCCCGGAGGTAGTCGTGGTAGGGGCCGGGCTCTCCGGCCTCACGGCCGCGTATCGCCTCCGGGACCGTCAGGTCCGGGTTCTGGAGGCAGGGGAGGCTCCCGGCGGGGTTTGCCTGGCCGGGGAATATCAAGGGATTCGCTACCCCGCGGGCTCGGCCTATTTCTATTATCCTTCGACTCCCGCCTGGCAGGCTTGGTATCAGGAGTTGGGATTGGACCTGAAGGACGCGGCGCTGGCCGCTCCCACCAGCGCCCTTTTTTATAAAGGCCGCTGGTTTCCCGATTGCTTCTCCCAGAACGGCTTGCGGACTCTGCCCTTGGCGCCTCGGGAATTGGAAGGCCTAGCGGGATTTGCCGGGGACCTCGCCGCCTTGGAAGACCAGTTCGACCTGCTGGGGGCCCAGGAATTGCCTCACCCGGAGTGGGACGCCATCAGCCTGGCCCATTACCTGGAGCAAGTCCGGGGTTTTTCTCCTGAAGTTACCCGAATTTTCACCCCTTATTGCCGCTCCTGCCTGGGGGGCGGGCCGGAGGCAGTTTCCGCCCTGGCCGCCATTTATTTCTTGTTGTCGGAAATCTCGCCCACCGCGGCCAGCGCCGCGTTTCCCGAAGGGAACGCGCGCCTCGTGCAGGCCCTGTTGGCGGCACTGCCCCGGCCTCCCCGCGTCCAGCAAACCGTGGTGCAGGTGAAACCAGGACCGGATAGTGTCCAATTATTGGTTTGGGATAGGGCTACGGGGGATTATTACCGGCTGGCCGCAGGCGCGGTGATCCTGGCGGTGGGCAAATTCATCTCCCGGCGGTTGCTGACCCCGGAGTGCGGTTGGGACCCGGAGGTCTTCCGGGCTTTCCGCTACAGCAGTTATCTGGTGGCCGCCCTGGGCGGCGCCATCACCCTGGCGGCCCCGGGTTATGAGAACTGGGTGGTGGGAGCAGAGAATTTTACGGATTTTATCCTGAGACCCCGGAGCGCGGCCCTTGAAGGGAAGCGGGTAATGGTGCTCTTTGCTCCCCAGCCACCGGAGGGCAGGGCAGCCTTGCTCCAGGTCCGGTCGGAGGACCAGGGCCGGCAGGTTCTCCAGGACCTGGAGCGGCTTTTTCCCGGTACGGCCCGGGAGGTGGAAGAGGTTCACCTTTTCCGGTTCGGCCACGCCCAGGTGGTGCCTTATCCCGGGTTTCTGACCCACCTGAAGGGGCGCCTGAAGCCCCGGCAAGGACGGATCATCCTGGCCCACTCCGACATGGAGGGACTGCCCAGCATCGAGAGCGCCATTTTCCAGGGGGAACAGGCAGCGCGCCTGGCCCGGGGCGTATTGGAAGGGAAATTTGAGGGAGGGCAGTAGATCCCTCCCTCAAAGTCCCATTTCCAATCCCACGACGATTAGAAGTTGGGACTTCTGCGAAAGTCTTTCAAGGTGTCATTCTGAACGGAGCGAAGCTTCGTTTCGAATCTCGTATTTTAAGATTCTTCGGTCGCTTCGCTCCCTCAGAATGACAATTGATGCATTTTCGCAGAGGTCTCAAATTAAAACTAGATGCAGGTTGGGGAAAAGAGGACGAATAGAGGCGAGCCATGCAGATGATTTATGAACTGGTTGCCACCCTGGCCGCGGGTTTATTTACCGGCGCGGCGTTTTATATTTTTTTCGTGGAACACCCCGCGCGCCTGGAATACGGCCCGCCCCTGGCAGTAAAGGAGTTTGTCCTCAGCTACAAGAGGGCGGCAATTATGCAGCCATCGCTGGCCTTCCTGGGATTATTGGCCGGGGTCCTGGCCTGGCTGTCGGGCTCTCCCGCCTGGTGGTTGATCGGCGCGGCGGGCATGGGTTCTCTCTTCCCTTTGACGATCATCTGGATGTTGCCGATAAATAAGCAGTTGCACGATCCTTTCCTGGATCAGGATGCGGCCCGGGCTATAGAATTGTTGGATAATTGGGGGCGGTGGCATCGACTCCGCTGTCTTATCGGTCTGGGGTCATTCTTGCTTTTCCTGGCATTGCTTAAGTGGGCTTAATAAGAAGTTTAAAGTTCGATGTTAGGAGTATGCTACAGAAACTTTTCATGATTTATGGGTGAGCCTAAAGCTCATGTTTAACTGCCATGAAAAGACTCTTTGACCTGCGGCAGGTATCCAGACTGGCGGGGATCTCCGAGAGCCAGGTGCGCTACTGGGACAGTGTCGGCCTCATCCCCCACGTGGAGCGCCAGAAAGGGAAATTATTTTTTGATTTCCAGGGCCTGGTGGCGTTTCGCACAGTCAAGGCGCTGCTGGACCAGGGCGCGTCCTTGCGGAAAATCCGAAAATGCCTGGCCAAGGTGCGGCATCTGCTCCCGGACCTGGAACAGCCGCTCTCCGAGGTCCGGGTGGCCATCTGGGGGGACCGGATCATCTTTGGCAAAGACAACCTGACCTTCACCCCGGAAGGGCAACTGCTGATCAAGTTCGAGGCGGAAGGAGAGGCCGCTCCGCCCGTGGCGGTGGACCCCGCGGAGGATTTGTTTTTCCAGGGTCTGGAAGGGGAACAGCAGGGGGAGTGGGATCAGGCCCGGGAAAAATACGAAGCCGCGTTGGAGGTTAAACCCGATTACCCGGATGCCCTGGTCAACCTGGGAAATCTCCTGCACCGCCACGGCCTGGGCCCGCCCGCGGAATGGGCCTACCGCAAAGCCTTATATATCAACCCGGATCATCCGGAGGCGAACTATAACCTGGCCAACCTCTTTGAGGAACGGGGGGACCTGGATAACGCCCTCCTGTTTTTTCGCAAAGCCATCCATGAAGATCCGGAGTTTGCCGACGCCCACTTCAACCTGGGCCGGGTCCTGGAAAAACGGGGGGACCTCCAGGGGGCCAGGAAGCACTGGCGGCAATACCTGGTCCTGGACCCGGACAGCGAATCGGCGGCATACATCCGCCAGTGGCTGGGAGAAGAATGATGCTTGATCTGGGGGAATTCCGGGCCGGGGGGTACACCGTTCCCAGTTCCTCGGGGGATGAGCTGCCGGAATGCTGCTTTAGCTGTGTCTATCTTTTGACTGATGAAGCATCGGTCTGTCTCTGCGAGTCATTCTACTATTTCTGCGCCTATAGCTGGCCTGATAAACTGACCCACACCATTCCTCCTTGTCTTACCTAACCTGGCGTCAGAAATAATTGGACATATTTAGCTCCGCGCTTCCGCGGTAAAAAGAGGGGCAGAGGTCGCAGAGCACCTATGAGGCGGTTTTTCAGGTGATAAAAAATATAGCCGAATAAGATTTACATATTGTATAATTTGTTTACATAATATATCTCTGCACCCACCGCCTCCCTGCAATTAATCATGATATCACGGCAGATGCACTGAGAGCGCAAAGGGCGCTTGGGTTCAATTACTTAAATGGCGGCGATGAAAATAGCTGATGGGTTTTGCTAGCCGGACTTTTGATGGAGAGTGCAGATTGCCCCAGCACCGGTAAAAATGCTTTGTGGAAATAGTCACGGGAGCGGGAAGCCCTGAGCCCCGCGGTCCTGTCTTCCACCAAAGGCATCGGTTTGGCGACCATGGCCGAAAGGGTGCGCATGGTGGGGGGAACCCTGAATATTTGCAGCAACCAAGGAGCGGGTACGCAAATAACCTTCACTATTCCCACAGATGCCAGGAGGAAGCCGGAAGATGCCCCCAAAGACGCCCCCTTACCGGATTATCTTAGCCGATGACCACCCCATGTTTCGGGAAGGAATCAAGAGGATCATCGATGACGTGCCGCATTTAAAAGCAGTGGGTGAAGTGGGCGACGGCGCAGAAGTTCTGAATATGTTACGGGAATCTTTGCCCGATATGGTGATCCTGGACTTAACCATGCCGGGGATGCACGGCACGGAAGTCACTAAAGAAATCAAGAATCGCTATCCGCAGGTTAAAGTCCTGATTCTCACCATGCATAAATCCAAGGAACACCTTTCCCGGGGGATTATGGCCGGCGCGGACGGCTATCTCCTGAAAGAAAACGCGTTTGGAGATTTGATTTCCGCCATAGAAACGATTCGTCAGGGAGGCAGTTATATTTCCAGCCTCCTGTCCGCCCAGATGATAGATTTTTTCCGCCAGAAGGCTCGGTCGGAACCGGAGGATGTTTTAAGCTCCCGGGAAAAGGAAGTTTTATCTCTGCTGGTGGCGGGGAAATCCAGTAAGGATATCGCCAAATATTTATCCCTCTCCGCGGCGACGGTGCATGCTCACCTGGGGAAAATCAAAAAGAAGCTGGATATCAAGAACAATGCGGAATTAATCAAATACGGATTACAAAAAGGATATAGTTTAGAAGATTAGGGAATTCCTTCCCTTTCCTGATGGTTGGGGGGGCAAAGGCTACCGGCCTTTCCCCGTCTCCCCAACCGGCCTCCAAAAATCGACCTTTCCGGATTAAAACGCTTAAAATAGCTTTATAAGTATATCTATTTCTTGACATGGCCTAATTAAACCTTAGAATTTTTTAGGGGAAAAGGTGCGGTTTTTCTTTCTAATCTTCAGCAACAAAGGAGCCAATGATGGTACGCACCGTAAAATGGTCCACAATCTTGGCGTTGTCAGTCTTAGCGGTTTTCCTGGTAATCACCTCTTTGGCCTTGGCCCAACCCCGGATGATGCCGGAAGATGTCTTTACCCCTCTCACCAAGGGCTATGATTTGATGCGGGACGGCAAATATGAGGCTGCTGAAGCTGAGTTTAAAACGGCTTTGAGCAAGGACCGCTATAACCCCTTTGCCCTCAACAACCTGGCAGCAATTAAGGCTCAGCAAGGCAAACTTAAAGATGCCATGGCTTATCTGACCGACGCGCAGACTCATGCCAAAGATTACCTCGATAAGTACCAGGAAGTGTGCTTTACCGGAGGCCTCTGCACGGGGGTCAAGCCCGTGAAAGTAATAGGCACGGAGAGCACCATTGCTAAAGTCGTGGCTGAGAATATGGGGAAGCTGAAGGCCAAAATGGCCGCCACCCCCGAGAAGCCAGTGCCGTCAACTCCCCCTCCTATGGAGAAGGTGCCGGCCCAGAAAAAAGGGAAGTAAGTCTCTTTTCCTTAAATCCCTTAATTTAAACCGCTCCTTTTCCCTGCTATTTTGACGCTGCTGTTTAAACCGCACCCCCGGAAGGCCGAGACGGGCAAACCGCCCCGGCCTGCTCCTTCATTACAGTCCAACAAATTCCAAGGCAGTGCCTGGCGATCCTGATATTCATAGCCGGTTGCGCCCCGGGTTACTATGAGAAGGGGCCGAGGTATGGGCAAGAAGCTCCCGGCTATTATGAGACAAAGAAGTGGTATCAGAATCCGGAGACCGAGGAAGATCGGGCGATGAGGATATGGCGCGAAGATTCCGGACGTTGAAGCGATGGCCGGCGATACCGGAGTTTGCTGAAGAATCGATGTGCTGGGGGCACCATGTGCCAAATAGAGGCGGGGTCCGGTTGAATTCCTTTTAACCCTCCACCGGTTTGTCATATAATGTGACCATCTTGGCGATGGGATAAATATGCTCTACACCACCCAAAAAGGCGAATCCTTCGACTTGGAGAAGGATTTTTCCGCCCCGGAGCGCCACGTCCTCCAGAAGTTGTTACTATGGAAGGAACTGGCTATAAGCGTGGAGGAATTCCGCCGCAAGAAAGAGGAGGCCCTGGGCAAAGGCTGGGGGGACTCCGGCCCCATCCAGGAGAGCCGCAACCTGCAAGTCCTCACCCGGGATTTGGAAGAACAGGTAGCACGGCGACTGCTGGAGGGGAAATGACCGCACTGACTGTCCGCGCCGACAAACTCATCATGGCTTTTGAAGATCAGTCTGCAGAAATGCAGCACTACTTCGACCGCCAGACCGGCGAAGTATTGACCGTGTTTGCAGATGATATGGATGAAGAAGACGCCCAACGGCTGGAGGCGGCCCCCGATCGTTATCTGCTCATTGAGCCGGTGCCTTCTTGGACGGGCTATGACATTATGAGCGATTTTGTGGAGACCCTGCCGGAGGGCAAAGTCCAATGGGAGTTAGACCGGGCTCTGCGGAAAAATCGTCCATTTCGCGGTTTCAAAGACGTATTGCTCAACTACCCGTCTGTGGAAGAGGACTGGTTTCGCTTCCACGAACAAGCCTTCATTAAAATCATCAAGGAATGGCTGGAGGACCACGGGGTGGAAGCAACCTTGTTCCCTGCCACGCACAACCATAACTTCCTTGCCACATTATCCTGAGGGTAACTGATGTAAGCGGGCATTGACCCGTGGGGCTCCTTTCAGGCCGGCAGCCCGGGCCCCCAAAGGCTGCCGCGGAACATAAACTCCAAAAAGCATTTTTGCTCCCCACCAACTCCCCAGGAGGCCGCCATGAAACGTTGCGTCTTTTTTCGCTTGATGCTGGTCGCGGCTCTGTTGGTCCTGCTTCCTTCCCTGACCCTCGCCCAGACCGGTCCTCCCCGGATTTACTGTAAACACTTTATTTTCGGCTATCCTTTGGGCGCGCCCGCGTCCAACCCCATGGTAATCAGGGATCTATATGCTCTCAGCATGAATGGCCAGACAAAATTAGCCGATTGGGTCTGCTACCATCTCACCCCCCACGAAACCCAGGGAACCTTGGACCTGGAGCGCAACTGGCGCAATGACCCCTGGTTAGAGAAAGGCGAAGCCCTGGAAGCCTCCCCCCAGGATGACTACGAGGGGGTAAAGGGAAAGAAAATCAACCGGGGCCATATGGCCCCTCTGGCTTCATTCAAGGGCTCGCGTTTTGCCTCCCAGGTGAACTTTTACAGCAATATTGTGCCCCAGAAAGCGGATATGAACGCGGGCCCCTGGGGGAGGTTGGAGGACAAGGTTAGGGGTCTGGTGGACAAATATGGCCAGGTCTGGGGGATGAGCGGTCCCCTCTATGAGAAAGACATGCCGCCTCTGCCCAAGACCACCAAATTCCACAAAGTTCCCAGCGGTTTCTGGATGATCGTCGTGGCGTCGAATAAAGAATACCCCGCGGGCCCCCAGGACTTGAAAGTCGCCGCGTTTATCATGGGACAAGACACCCCCAGGACGTTCCGTCCTGCGGATAGCTTGGTGGCTGTGGAAGAAGTGGAAACACGGACCAAGCTCAATTTCTTTTGGCAGTTGTCCGCATCCGATCAGAAAAAGTTGGAATCGGAAAAGGCCGCCACTTGGACCCAGGAATGGCTGAAATGAGGTTAAACCTTGGATTATCCTCTTGCCGCGGCTGAGCAATTCACCACCCAGGGTCCAGTCTTGGAAGTCCGGGAATACGGGCAGGGCAACGTCAATGACACCTTCCTGGTAACGGTGGAGGGAATGGTGGGCAGTGCCCACCCTACGTCACCCCTGGATGCTCCCGGAGCAAAGCGCTTTATCCTGCAGCGCCTCAATACCCGGGTTTTTCCCTGGCCGCAACTTATCATGGGTAACCTGCGCGTCTTTACGGAGCACGTACAGGCGCGTCTTAAGCGGGAGCCCCTGCCCCGGCGGGGGCGGCGTTGGGACGCGCCCCGGGCGCTGCTGACCAAAGAAGGGGAGGACCACTGGCTGGGGCCCGACGGCTCTTTCTGGCGGGCCCTTACTTTCATTGAGGCCGCTCAGTCTCAGCTGCTGACCAAAGAAGGGGAGGACCACTGGCTGGGGCCCGACGGCTCTTTCTGGCGGGCCCTTACTTTCATTGAGGCCGCTCAGTCTCACGGAACCATCGAAAACCTGGAGCACGCCCGGGAAGTGGGCTGGGCCCTGGGCCTGTTCCATAAGCTCTTAAGCGACCTGCCCCCGGAAAGACTGGCGGACACGCTGCCCGGTTTTCACATTACGCCGGGCTACCTGCGCCACTATGAAGGGGTGATGGCGAAAAACCTCAGCCGGAAATCCCCGGAAATGGAGTTTTGTATCCGGTTTGTGGAGGAACGCCGGGGTTGGGCCAATGTCCTGGAAGATGCCAAAGCCCGGGGCAAGCTTCCGCTCCGGGCCATTCACGGCGATCCCAAGGTGAACAACGTCATGCTGGACACCGCCACCGGGCAGGCCGTGGGCCTGGTGGACCTGGACACCGTCAAGCCCGGGTTGGTGCACTATGATCTGGGGGATTGCCTCCGCTCGGGCTGCAATCCCCTGGGTGAGGCTGCAATCCCCTGGGTGAAGAAATTGAGAATTGGGAGAAGGCGCGCTTTGTACCGGAAATCTGCCGGGCCATCCTTCGGGGTTATCTTTCCCAGGCCGGAGCCTTCCTCACCACCGGCGACTATGAGTATCTATATGACGCTATCCGCCTCCTTCCTTTCGAGCTGGGATTGAGATTTTTTACGGATTATTTGGAGGGTAACGTCTATTTCAAGGTCCATTACCCGGAACACAACCTGGCCCGGGCCCTGGTCCAATTCAGGCTGACGGAGAGTATCGAATCCCAGGAAAGGGCGATTGGCGGGATAATTCAGGAATTGTGTGATAGTGAGCAGTAAGCAGTAAAAAAAATGGTAGCCACGTTTTGTTTTTGCTGCTCACTGCTCACCTCTCACTGCTCACTTGTCCAGTCATCCACCGGCAAGCCTTGCTCCTGCCAAGCCGGGAAGCCGTAGGGGTCCCGATATACTTTTTTATAACCGAGTTTCACAGCCACCCGGGCTGCTGAGTCGCTCCGGACTCAGGCCGGGCCCGCTCAGTAAAAAACCACGGCTCGCCGCAGGTCCGGTCCCAGGAGGGCGGCCAGCGGCTTTCGGGCCCGGCGCCGGGCCCAGCGGGTGGGTTTGAGGGGGAAGTTAACGGCCCCCTGCAGGTGGCCGGCCTGATACTCCCCGGGTTCCCGGGTGTCCACCAGGAGGAAATTCCTGGGGTTTTTCAGGTAAGCGGCAGCCAGTTCCGTGGTGAGTATCAGTTCATAGCCGCCCTGACGGGCCGCAGTTACGATGTCCTGCCAATCCATCTTCCGGGGGGCCACGGCGCGACGCCGCAGCCATACCAGAAGTGCGACCGCAACTGCGAGAATAAACGCCAATAAAGCGAAAACCAGGGTGGTCATCGTTAACTCCCAAGACAATTTCTGTAGGGGTGGACCCGCGTGTCTGCCCTAAACCCCCAGGGCGCACACACGGGTGCGCCCCTACATGAGAATTTGTATCACTTGCTTCCTTCCACCGGGTAGCCGGCCTCCAGCCAGGCCTTGATGCCGCCGGGATGGCGGTAGACGTTGGTGTAGCCCAGCTTTTTGGCCCACATGGCCCCGTTGTGGCTGCGGGTGCACTTGACGAAGCCGCAGTAGAAGACCAGCACCCGGTCCTGGTTATCCCCCAGAACCTTGATGAAGGCTGCCTTCTTGGCGTCGTCCAGTTCCTTTACTTCCGGAATGGGAAACTCGAATTGCTTGGCTCCGGGGATATGGTTCTTCTTGTAACTGTCTTCATAGGGCATGGTGTCGATGATGAGCATATCTTTCTTGCCGTCTATCCAGGCCTTCAGCCCATCCGTAGGAATTACCTGGTAGCCCCCCCGGGCCACTTCCTTGTTGAAGTTGACGGCGATCTTTTCCGTATCCAATTCCTTGGTGGTCAGGGAACCCTGGCCGCAGCCAAGCAGAGCCAGAAACAATGTCCCCATAAATGCGGTTAGCGCCAAACCCGTGTACCGTGCCATTTTTTGTTCTCCTTTCTGGATGAGATTGAGCTTTTTATTTAACCTTATTGCCCCATACCCCTTATGCCGGCTGGGAGGAGGGTATGGGGAGAGGGCAGGGATTTTAGTAGCCAGTAGTCAGTATATTTCCACTGGCCACTGACTACTGGCCACTGACCACTATTTCCCCTGACCCCCTCCCCCAAATCTTCGCCGCCACCTGAGGAAAAGGGCCCCGGCGAGGAACCCCAGGTCCTGGAAAAACGCGGCCTTGACGCTGCCCCGGGCCGCGAGTTCCGCGGCGGTAAAGCAGCCGCAGTCGATGTCCAGGTCGGCGGCGATGGCGTAGCCCAGGACGCCGATGAACATCAGCAGCATCACCAGGATGGCCCCCAGACTGCCCCGGGCGTTGACCAGGAGGCCCAGGCCGGCCAGGACTTCTGCCCCGGGGAGGCCCAGGGCCAGGACCGGCACGAGGCCGTCCGGCACCAAGCCGTACTGGCTGATGGCCTGGGCGAAGGCCTTGGGGTCCCGGAGCTTTACCACACCCGCGAAAATGAAGAGCAGGGCCAGGCCCCACTTCAGGAAGTGGGCAAGAAACGCGGAGATTCCCTCCCACTTTAAGGAGAAGAGTGAACCTGCTTCTTTATCGGGGGCCGCGACTGCTGCCGCTTCCCTCACTCCTTCTCCGGGATCAGAAGAACCATTCATAGATTTATTCCGTTCATATAAGGCCGCGCCCCCAGCGCCCACAGGTCGGGCTTAAGAGGATCAACGAGGCTGTGGTCCGGTTTTCCTCCAGGAGAGGGAGTCATTGGACTCCTGCGCCGTGCCAACTCTTTTGGCTGGGACAGGTGGGCAAATTTTTGGCGTTCCTGACCAAGGGCAAGGCCCCCGGAGGTGAGGGATATTAGTCCCTTTGCCGCTGTAAAGGCGCACAGGGATCTAATGACTAACCCAAGCCCGGGAGCTAATTAGGGTACCCAGAGATGACGGCTGGAAAGAAAGAGATGTAGTGCGGAGTTACCTGCGGCAGGAAGGGGGAAGGATGCTTGCGAAGCTAATCGAAAAAAACGATGTCGATCCCAGGTGATCCGCCCCTGCCTCTTCCAGCCTGGAAGGGTAGCGAGAGCCTTGCCAAGGCCCCCCTGTCTCCTGGGCTCAGGTTCTCCTGGTAATGGGCACTGTCGGCTGATACACCCGGAATCACCTCCCCTTGGTAAATTTTACGTATTATAAGAAGAGAAAATCTGATAATCAATCTTTTTCTAAATTAACATTCCTTTAATCTACTTACCTGTATTCTTTGGGCCTGGCAGATTGGAAACTTGGCGGTTGGCCCTCTGAGCCTGGCAGCATAAGAGTTATAAAGGATTGAATTCCTGTGGGTGTTTCTGAATGAAAGATGATCTCGGGCCTCAGACCCATAAACAGACGCAAACCATCCCCTGGGGGCGCATCGGCTGGACCCTGGCAGTAGTCTGGACCCTGGTGGTGGCAGCCTCGGTGGCCTGGAATTTTTTCCAGGCAAAAGTTGAGGCCCTGAGTATCGCCCGGCATGTGGCCCAGACCATTTACGACCGGGACATTCTCTATCGGCGGTGGGCTTCCGTGCATGGGGGCGTCTATGTTCCAGCAACTCCCCAGTCGCCTCCTACACCTTATCTCGCCCATATCCCCGAGCGTGACCTGCGGACCCCTTCCGGACGTATCCTGACTCTGTTAAATCCCGCGTACATGACGCGCCAGGTTTATGCCTTCGCCCGGAAAGCCGGCCAGGTGCAGGGCCATCTCACCAGTTTGAAGCCCATCCGCCCCGAAAACGAACCGGGGTGGGCCTGGCCCTGGTAAAGCGCATCATTGATCGGCACGGGGGGAGAATCTGGGCGGAAGGAAAAGTCGATGAGGGAGCATCCTTTAACTTCACCCTTCCCGGCGCGGTAAAGAACCGCTTATCTTGAGGGAGGGTGAGGGATAATGCGGTGATTTTGGTCTGGTTTGTTGGGAATATTGTTGGGAGTTAATAAAAAAGGGCTTAGCTGAAATTCGCTAAGCCCTTGAAATTACGTGGTAGCGGGGGTAGGATTTGAACCTACGACCTTCGGGTTATGAGCCCGACGAGCTGTGCACTTTCGGGCAGCATGGAACGGCAGGAGGGAATGGATGAGATCCTGAAGCTATCAAAGGGG
>JACQYN010000070.1 GCA_016208235.1 Deltaproteobacteria bacterium | reverse complement strand
GGGGGCTGGCCTGGGCCAGGGCGTGGATCAGGGGCAGGGTGATCCGCCCTTCCTTCAGGTCGTTGCCGATGGGTTTGCCCATTTCCCGCTCATTACCGGTAAAATCCAGGATGTCGTCCACCACCTGGAAGGTGATCCCCAGGTTCAAGCCATATTGGGCCAAAGCCTCTTCCTGTTTCGGAGCCACGTCACCCAAAATAGCCCCGATCTGACAGGCCGCAGACATGAGAATCGCGGTCTTGCGGTTGATGACCTCTAGATATCCTTCTTCGGTGAGCTTCAGGTTGCCGGCGTGCAGCAGTTGGAGGATTTCTCCTTCCGCCATCAGGGTGGTGGTCTGGGCCAAGACCTTGAGGACCCGCAGTTGATTGGTGGTCACCGCCAGGGACAGCGCCTTGGAAAGCAGAAAATCCCCCACCAGAATCACGGCCTGGTTGCCCCAAATGGTGTTGGCCGTGGACCGCCCCCGGCGCACGTCCGCGGCGTCCACCACGTCGTCGTGCAGCAGGGTGGCCGCGTGCAGGTATTCAAAGATGGTGGAGAAAGCCGCCAGATCGGGACCCTGGCAGCCGCACATCCGGGCGGACAGGAGAAAAAGGAGGGGACGGATGCGTTTGCCCCCGCTGAGGAGGATATGCCGACCCACTTCGGAGATTAAAGGAACATGGGACTGGAGATTGTCCACCAACGCCCGGTTGATGGCCGCAACCTCCCCTTCCAACTCCTTAAGTATGCCTTTGGCGCCCATAAATCTGTTATTGTGAAGAAAATAACTTAGTTCCCCGGGGATGTCAACTTTTCCCGGAAGAATACGGGATTGGTCGGGGATAAAGATAAACCACCAAGACACAAAGGACACAAAGAGGCACAAAGAAAAAATTTAGCTTTGGCGCTAAAGCGCCAAAGCTAAAATCATTTCTTGGTGATCCTTTGTGTCTTGGTGCCTTTGTGGTTAAATTCTTTCCCCCGACCCTCCGCCAACCACTTCTCCCACCAGATCATAGGGCAAGGCCCGGATGAGGCGCACCGGCTGGATTTCGCCGATCCGGGCCTCCCCCGCGGTGATGTAAACCTGGCCGTCGATCTCCGGGGCCTGGGTAATGAGGCGGCCGGTAAGAAGGTATTCGCTTTCCGTGCTCAGACCTTCGACCAACACTGCCTGCACGGTGCCTTTAAGAGACTTTAATCTTTCCTTGACGATCCGGGCCTGGAGGGTTTTTATAATCCTGGCCCGCTTCCGGGCCAGCCGCCGGGGGACCTGGGGGGCAAAGCAGGCTGCGGGGGTGCCTTCCTCGGGGGAGTAGAGGAAGACCCCCAGGTGCTCGAAGCGCACCTCCTGGACCAAGTCAAAGAGCGCGGCAAAGTGCTCTTCCGTTTCCCCGGGAAAGCCCACCATGACCGTGGTGCGGAGAGCCGCCTGGGGGATAAAGTCCCGGATAAGGCGGCAAGCTGACAGAAAATCCTGGCGGGTGTAGCCCCGGCCCATGCGCCGGAGCATCTCGTCATGGCCGTGCTGGATGGGCAGATCCAGGTAGGGGCAGATTTGGGGGTTTGAGGCCATGGTTTCCAGAAGTTCGGTAGTAATCCGGGCCGGGTGGCCGTAGAGGACGCGGAGCCACTCCAGGCCGGGAATAACGCAAAGCTCCCGGAGGAGCTCCGGCAGCCCCGGAGCCCCTTGGCGGTCCCGGCCGTAGGCGGTGGTGTCCTGGGCCACCAGGTTCAGTTCCTTGACCCCGGAAGCAGCCAAGGCCTGGGCTTCGGCCAGCAGGGTATCCAGGGAGCGGCTGCGTAGAGGCCCCCTAATGGCCGGGATGGTGCAATAGGTGCAGCGATGGCTGCAGCCTTCGGCGATCTTTAGATACGCGGAGGCCCGGGGCGTGGCGGGATAACGGGGTTGGGCCGCGGCGTAGTCAAAGGGGGATGCGCCGTGAAAGAGGCGGGGTTCTTCCAGGCCCGGGAAATCCTGCAGAATCCGGGGGAGCAAGGGAAAGTCATTGACCCCGATAAACAGATCTACTTCCGAGAATTGGGCGGGCAGCTCTCCGCCATAGCGTTGGACCAAACAACCGGCGACCACCAGCCTTTTGCCGGGATCATCCTCCTTATAGCGAGCCATCTCCAGGATGGTGTCCACCGCCTCCTGGGAAGCCGAGGCAATAAAGGCGCAGGTGTTCACCAACAGCAGGGACGCGGCCATAGGTTCGGCCACCACCTCCCAGCCCTCCTGGCGGAGATGCCCCAGCATGATTTCCGTGTCCACCAGGTTCTTGGGGCAGCCCAGGGAGATGGGAAAGACGGTTTTAGGTTTGCGGTTTTCGGTTTTCAGTGTCGGAGTCTTTGGATTCAATTAATTTATAGGGCGGCCCGTGGCCGCCACAAACCGGCGGGCGCAGCCCGCCCTATAATCTGCTGCTTGGTAACGTTAGGATAGTAGGGTGCGTTCCACGCACCATTAATATGAAAATACCAAGTGTTGTACAATTGGTGCGTAAAACGCACCCTACATAAAAGAAATCACCGTCCAGGCATCCAGGGCCGCAAACATGACCAGCCAAAAGGCCAATTGGGCCAGCCAGAACCAACGCCGCCGCCGGGGGGTGGTAAGCACTTTCTCCTCCAGGACCTTAAAGAAATTATACATGACCGCGCACTCCAGGGCAAAGGGCAGGAACCCCAGGTAGCCCAGGACGGGCATTTCGAAGATTTTCCCGAAGTTCAGGACCGGCAGGACGTAAACCCATTTGGCCACGGCCTGGTAATTCCACATCTCCCACCAGATACCGCAGATGAGACCCGCGGTCAGGTTACAGAAGATTTCCTGGGGCTCGCCTGCGAGCCAGCGCCGGGTCAGGGATTTGCCCCCTAACAGGTCGCATAATGGGTCCAGGAGAAAGATGAAGGCCAGCCAGACCAGGGGAAAGGCATAACGGGGGAAAGTAAGGGGTAAGATAAGGCAGGCGATCCCCAGAAGCAGGAACAAAGGCTGCCATGAAGTCCAAGTGCGGCCGCGGCCCCCGGTCCCCTTCCAGGCCCCCCACGCGGCCAGCACCCGGGCGGTGAGAAGAACTGCGGGGAGCACGGTGGCAAAGGCCAAAACGTAGCCGGGCCAACGCCGCCACCACTCGGGCAGCAACCCCGCATAACGCCAGTTCCCTAAAACCAGGTTAAAAGCCTCGAACACCAGCCAGACGGTCACTGACCAGCCCAGCAGCCGCAGGAACTCCCGGGGCCGGGAGAGGAGCCAATATTTCCCCTGCCAAAGAAACAGCAACCCTTCCAGCATCAGGATATAGGGCCACCAGGCGAAAAAGTAGAGCCAGGAGTAGAATGGTTCCAGTCCGTATACCACGCTCCCCAAGGCCACGGCCCAGATGAGGGGGGCTGCGGCCAGGAGCAGAAAAGCGGGATATTTCCGCAAGAGTCGGCTTCCTCCGGGCTGCGGGAATCGGCTAGGTGCTGTTATAAAACTGTAAATAATTCAGGGAATGATGCCAACCATTATCATCCGCAAGGCCAAGAAGATGGAGAGTAAAAAGGAAAAAAATCTTACGCCGCATTTGCTAAGACCAGCGCTTCTTTCTGGAAAAATTGACTAATACCAATTCTTTCACGATATTTAAAATTGCGCCGCATATTTATTTATACCGGTTGACTTTCTTTATTCTGATCTTTAACAACTTGAATATCCATTAGAAAATAATTATGACCATCATTTTATTTAATTAAAGAAGTGTTGAGAATACTGGCATAACCATTTTTCCCTTGATTTTAGTGGGGATTATCTGGTATAGGAGAAAAAAGTTACATCTACGCGCAGGCCCGTCTCAATGGGGGAGGCGGGACGAGAAGGCCTGAATTCCTGCCAAGCCGGTTCATACCCCTCGCATGAGGAACTATTATGTTTTCTTGGGGGATGGGGGTAGTTCTCTGCTTATTGCTGCTGACGGGTTGCGGCGGCGGCCACCAAGGTCTGGTAAAAAATGAAGTAGCGCCGCCGGAAGTGACCGTTCCCGCGGTGGATACGACTCCGGATGAACCTCTCACCGAAGAGTTGAGCGCCAAGCGTCTGGAGGAACTCTACGCCAAGAGCGGCATCCCTGGATGGGACCCGGGCCTGGAAGAGGAATTGAAGAAGTGGGACCATCAGGTCAAATTTGATGTGCCCATTCACACCAACCGCCAGGTCAAGGCCTACCTGGTCTATTTTTCCACCGAACGCAAAGAAGTCATCCGCCGTTACCTGTCCCGCTCCACCCGCTATCTCCCCATGATCAAAGCGGTCTTCCAGGAGTATGGCCTCCCGGAAGACCTGGCCTACCTGGCCATGATCGAGAGCGGCTTCAACGCCAACGCCTATTCCCATGCCCATGCCTGCGGCATGTGGCAGTTCATCAAAGGCACCGGCGCCAGGTATGGTCTGTCCATGGACAGCTATGTGGATGAGCGCCGGGACCCGGAAAAATCCACCCGCGCGGCCGCCAAGTACCTCTTGGATCTGTATAAACAGTTCGGCTCCTGGTATCTGGCCGCGGCCAGCTACAACTGCGGCGAAGGCCGGGTGCAAAGGGAATTGAACCAGAGCAGTCATAAAAATTTCTGGGAGCTTTCCGACAACCAGTGCCTGCCCACTGAGACCAAGAACTACGTGCCCCAGATGATCGCGGCCACCATCATCGCCAAAAACCCGGAGAAATTCGGCTTCAAAAAAATCCCCTACCTGCCCCCGTTGGCCGTGGAAAAGGTCCAGGTGAACGAGACCACTTCCCTAAGAGCCGCGGCTGTGGCCGTCAATGTACCGGTGGAAGAAGTGCAGGCCCTTAATCCCGCACTGCTCCGGGGCGTCACCCCTCCGGATGAACCCTCGTACGCCCTGAATCTGCCTTCCAAGAGCAAAGAGGTTTTTGCCAAAAATATCACCTTGGCCCGGATAGAACACCCGGCTGTGGCCTCCAGGCCGACACGGGTGGCCAAGAGCGCCGCGGCCTCCCGCCGGTCTACTGCGGCGAAAGCATCTGAGCATGTGCAGGTAAGCGCCAATTCCAAGGCGACCAAGAAAAGCAAAGCCGTGGCGAAAAAGGCCGGGAAAAAGGGCAAAATCCAGGTGGCTTCGACCCGGAAAGGAAAACACGATCACCACCGCGGAGAAAAGGCCGCCACCCACACCGCGTCCATGCTGCCTATATCTTCCCCCTCCAAGTCCGCCCAAAAGGAGCGGGTTAAGGTAGCCTCAAAAGATACCCATAGCAAGGGCAAAGAAAAGGGCAACAGCAAAAAAAGCAGCCTAAAGGTGGCTAAGAAGACTGAAAACGGCTCCAAGACTTCCAAGAGCGGCGGCAAGGGCAATTCGTCAGCCCATCGCTCCAAGGACACGGCCAAAGGCAAGGTATCCAAATCCTCTTCCAGAGCCTTGATTGTCTCCGAGGCCCGCTGACCCCGACAATCGGGACGTCAGGCGGCCTCCTCCCCAAAAAGGGGGAAGAAGTCACCTTCCCCCAAGGTTAAGGGCAGCAGCGCCGGCAGCCTGAAGCTGGTCAAAAAAACCGGCCCGTCCCGAAGCGCCTGCCCTTGAGCAATGTAAATACCCCCCCTCTTGGAGGGTTAGGGAGGCCGGGGGATATTTTCTTTTCATCATCGGGCCTTATCACCCTCCTTCCTTGCCTTTCGTAAAAATTTTCCCAAATTTTTTTGCAACCCCCCTTGATTTTCCCGACCCCAGTAGTTAAAAACAACTGTTAGCACTAATCTACAAAGAGTGCTAATACCGCTAATCGGTTTTAATCATTTTCATCAGGAGGTTATCCATGAAAGTCAAACCCTTGAATGATCGCGTCTTGGTCAAACGGACTGAGGAACTGACGGTCACCAAAGGCGGCATCGTCATCCCCGACACCGCCAAGGAAAAGCCCATCGAAGGCAAAGTTGTCGCCGTGGGCCCCGGCAAAATGAGCGATCAAGGCCAGCGCATGACCCTGCAGGTCAAGGAAGGGGACAAGGTCCTCTTCGGCAAATACTCCGGCACCGAGATCAAGGTTGAGGGCGAAGAGTACTTAATGATGCGGGAAGAAGACATCCTGGCCATCATCGAGTAAGTGCCCGCATCTTACTGTTTCACCAATCTAAGTCCTTTTTATTCCAGATATTTTATTTTAGGAGGAGCATAAGCACATGGCTGCCAAAGAAATCAAATATGACATTAAGGCCCGGGAGGCCATCCTCCGGGGGGTCAACACCCTGGCGGACGCGGTGAAAGTAACCCTGGGCCCCAAAGGCCGGAACGTGATCCTGGAGAAAGCCTTCGGCCCGCCGGCCATCACCAAGGACGGGGTCACCGTGGCCAAAGAGATTGAACTGGAAGACAGGTTCGAAAACATGGGGGCCCAGATGGTCAAGGAAGTGGCCTCCAAGACCTCGGACGTGGCCGGCGACGGCACCACCACCGCCACCATCCTGGCCCAGAGCATTTATCAGGAAGGCTCCCGGCTGGTGGCCGCGGGCACTAACCCCATGGCCCTGAAAAGGGGTATCGACCGGGCCGTGGCCGCGGTGGTGGACGAGCTGCACAAGATCTCCAAACCCACCAAGGACCAGAAAGAAATCGCCCAGGTGGGCACCATCTCCGCCAACAATGACGCCTCCATCGGCAACATCATCGCCGATGCCATGAGCAAGGTGGGCAAAGAAGGGGTCATCACCGTGGAAGAAGCGAAGGGCATGGAGACCACCCTGGAAGTGGTGGAAGGCATGCAATTCGACCGGGGCTACATCTCCCCCTACTTCGTCACCAACCCGGAAAAGATGGAAGCATCCCTGGACGAGCCCCTGATTCTCATCCATGAGAAGAAGGTCGGCGCCATGAAAGACCTGCTGCCCCTACTGGAGCAGATCGCCAAGATGGGCAAACCCCTGGTGATCATCGCCGAAGACGTGGAGGGCGAGGCCCTGGCCACCCTGGTGGTGAACAAACTCCGGGGCACCCTGCAGGTGGCCGCGGTGAAAGCCCCCGGCTTCGGCGACCGCCGCAAGGCCATGCTGGAAGACATCGCCATCCTCACCGGCGG
>JACQYN010000069.1 GCA_016208235.1 Deltaproteobacteria bacterium | reverse complement strand
TCAACCCCCTGGCCGACCCCTTTACCCTGGGAGTGTCTACCGGCGCGGCCTTGGGGGTGGCGCTCCTGGTGATGTTGGGCGTGGGTGGGAGTTTTCTGGGCTTGAGCCCGCTGCCCCTGGGGGCCCTGGTGGGGGCCCTGGCGGCCATGGTGGTGGTGCTGGCGCTATCCCGGGAAACCGGGGGGCGCATCCGCAAGGAATCCTTAATTTTGGCGGGGATCGTGGTGAGCACCTTTCTGTCCGCGCTCATCAGCTTAATCAAAAGCCTGGACGAAGAGTCCCTGTCGGCCATCGTCTTCTGGATCATGGGCAGTTTTTCCGGCCGGGGTTGGATCCACGTGGGGTTTCTGCTGCCTTACGCGGTTTTGGGCCTGGTTCTGGCCTTCTCTTATCACCGGGAACTGGACATCCTGGCCCTGGGGGAAGAGCAATCCCACCACCTGGGGGTGGCCGTCTCCAAAGTAAGGCTCAATCTTCTGCTGGGGGCTTCGCTGCTCACCGCGGGGGCTGTGTCCGTCTCCGGGGTCATCGGCTTTGTGGGCCTGGTGGTGCCGCATTTGGTGCGGGTGCTGGCGGGCCCCTCCCACGGGCGGCTGCTGATCCTATCGGCCTTCACCGGCGCCTTGATCCTCATCTGGGCCGACGTGGTGGCCCGGGTTCTCTTGGCCAGCGGCCAGGAGCTGCCGGTGGGGGTGGTCACCGCCTTGTTGGGCGGGCCCTTTTTCTTTTATCTCCTGAAGTCCCGCCGGGCTCGAGGTATGTGGTGATCAGGGTAGAGGAACTTGACCTGGGTTACGGAGAGCGCCTGGTGCTTAAAGGTCTTAATTTCCAGGTGGCCCCCGGGGAATTTGTGGGCATCCTGGGCCCCAACGGCAGCGGCAAATCCACCCTGCTCCACACCCTTTCCGGCCTTCTGCCTCCTCGGGAGGGGAGGATCATCATCCGGGACGAGCACCTGGGGAACCTCAGCAGCCGTTTGCGGGCCCAGATATTGGCGGTGGTGCCCCAATCCAGCGAGGTACGCTTTCCCTTCCCCTGCCTGGAGATCGTCCTCATGGGGCGTTATCCCCACCGCAAGCGGCTGGGGCACCACCACCGAGCATCTCCAGGAGCGGCCCGTCACCGAGGTCTCCGGGGGCGAGCGCCAGCGGGTGGTGATCGCCCGGGCCCTGGCCCAGGACCCTCGGATTTTGCTGCTGGATGAGGCCACTTCTTCTTTAGATGTCAGGAAAAAACTGGAGATTTTTGAAATCCTGAAGTTTCTCAGTGAAACCCAGAACCTCACCGTGCTCTGCGCCATGCACGACCTGAACCTGGCCGCGCTTTACTGCCGGCGGCTGATGTTCATCAAGGACGGGGGTATCGTCCAGGACGGCCACACGGAGGAGGTCTTTACCCCGGCCATCCTGGGCCAGGTGTACGAAACTCCCATGGAGGTCATCCGCCACCCAGGGCACCAGCGGCCCTACGCGGTGATGCTGCCCTTGACGTCAGGACTTCAGGAAGAAGAGAAAGTATTGGAGGCGGCTCGTAGATGAAAAGGCAGCCACCAAAATGTCGCCCGCCAACTCCCCCTCCCCTGGTGGGAGGGGGTTGGGGGGAGGGGGAGCATATGCATAGCAAAGCGATACTCCCAAAATTCACCCCCACCCCGACCCTCCCCCATCAAGGGGGAGGGAGATGGCGCTCGCTCTATTGGCTGCTGCTCATATCCTCTTTGGTCTCGCTCACTTTGATTTACAGAGACCTGGGAGCAGCCGTGCAGATCCGGGATGACCGGGGACAGGCAATCTCCCTACCTGCCCCGCCCCAACGCATCGTCTCCTTATATGGCGGGCTGACAGAAATCTTAACGGCCTTGGGGGTGGCAGACCGGGTGGTGGCCCGCATCCAGGGGGATGACACCCTGAAAAATATCCTCACCGTGGGCACCCATCTCCAGCCCAATGTGGAGATGATCCTGGCGCTAAAACCCGACCTGGTGGTCCAGGGCGGGGTGCCCAAGGGCATGCCGGCCCTGAAAAGGCTGGAGGCGGAGGGAGTGCCGGTGGCCATGTTCGCGCCCCGGGATTTTCCCGGCCTGTTCAGCGTGATCCAGCGCCTGGGAGCGCTCACCGGGCGGACCGAAGCCGCGGCCGCCTTGAACCGGGGGATGGAAGAGCGTCTTCAGGAGGTGGGCCGGAGGGTTGCCGGACTTAAGCCCCCCCGGGTCTTTTTCGAGGTGCGCTATCATAACCTCCTGGCCGCGGGCCGGGGCTCCATGGTGAACGACATCATCACCCGGGCCGGGGGGCAAAATATCGTGGAAAGTCCCCAGAGGCTGACTCCCTTCGGCCTGGAGGCCCTGATCCAGGCGCAGCCGGATGTTTACGTGATCCAGCAGGGGGCCATGAACCGCAGCCCGGAAGACATCTACGTTCGGCCATATTTCCAGGAATTGCGCGCCGTCAAAGAGCGCCGGGTGCTGGTGGTGGAGGAAAGCCTCTTTTCCCGCCCCGGACCCCGGTCCGCCGAAGCCGTGGAGCAACTGGCCCGGTTTCTCCACCCGGACGCGTGGGAAAAGCAGGGGTCAGGGATTAGGGGGCAGGGGCCAGGGGCCAGTGATCAGTGGTCAGTGGTCAGTGGTCAGAAACAATAACTGACTATTGGGCGATATTTCCAGCTTTAAGTCATGAAATATACTGGAAGTCCTAGTCTTAACTGGGAACCTGGAACCTGGAACTTGGAACTTTTCGAAACATGACGCACCAAACCCGAGGCCTGGTAATTGCCGGAACCCAAAGCGGAGTGGGCAAGACCACCGTCACCCTGGGGCTGATCTACGCCCTGCGCCGCCGGGGCCTGACGGTGCAGCCCTTCAAGGTGGGTCCGGATTTCATTGATCCGGGCCACCACGCCCAGGCCGCGGGCCGCATCTCCCGGAACCTGGACGGCTGGATGCTGCGCCGAGACGATAACCTGGCCCTCTTCCGCCGCCACGCGAGCGCAGCCCAGGTGGCGGTGGTGGAGGGGGTGATGGGGCTCTTTGACGGCTACGACGGCCTGAGCGAAGCCGGCTCCACCGCCCAGATGGCCAAGTGGCTGGGGCTGCCGGTGCTGCTGGTGGTGGACGCCCGCTCTATGGCCCGGAGCGCCGGGGCCCTGGTCCACGGCTTTGCCACCTACGACCCGGACCTGGTATTGGCAGGGGTAGTCTTTAATAGAATAGGTAGTTCCATGCATTTGCATTATCTTCGCCAGGCTTTAAGCCAGTTGGAGGGAATCAATTGCTTCGGCGGTCTGCCCCGGGAGCCGGAGTTGGCCATCCCGGAAAGGCATCTGGGCCTCTTCACCGCGGAGGACCATCCTCTGGAGGAGACGAGGCTGGAGCATCTGGCCGACTTACTGGAGAGCCACCTGGACCTGGAGGGGTTGCTGGCGTCGCTGCCGGTTTTATCGGTTCCCCAGGAAATCCCGGTGGCTATCGCCTCTCCCAGCGTGCGCCTGGGGGTGGCCCGGGACCCGGCTTTTTGTTTTTATTATCCGGAAAACCTGGAGCTGCTGGCCCAATTCGG
>JACQYN010000018.1 GCA_016208235.1 Deltaproteobacteria bacterium | reverse complement strand
TAAGGCCCAGGAGCAGATAACTCCGCGGCCCCGGCCGGCAAAAGAGGGCGCAAAACCCAAAAAGCCCCAGGACTCCCAGACCGTAGTTGCGGCTGATGACGGTATATTCATAGAAGGGGAAGTACCCCAGGATGAACAAGATCTTTTGCAGCCGGGTGAAGGGGGAATATTTAAGAAAAACATAAACCGCGCCGGTAGCCACCAGCAGGTGCAGGATCTGCATACCCAGGGGGTTAGGGGTAACGCGGCTCACCAGAAAGAGGACCAGGTGCCAGAGGCCCGGATGGCCTTCATATCTGAGATTCCGGAACAGATCCGGAATAGAAAGGCTTTCCCGGGCAATGAGCCAGGCCTGCCATTCGTCCTGCCACATTTCGTGGCGGAGCAACAGGACCAGGCCCAGGAAGAAAAACCCCAGGACCGCGGGCAGCAGGAAGCCCGCGCTGGCATTTCCTGGGCTGGGGATATCTGCTCCCTTTTCCGGCCGGGGCTCCATTCTCATTAAATTATCAGTAAAGTAAGGCTGGGGGAAGGGGAAGAACCTTCAGCCCCGTCTGATTCCCGAGCTTGGTACTCAATTTCGAAAATTAGATAACGTATTAATGAAAGGAAAAGGATTTAATTCCCCCTCACCCTAACCCTCTCGCCCACTAGGGGTATAAGCGCCAACATAAGGCTCTTTTGTCATTCTGAGCGCAGCGAAGAATCTCTCATTTCATTGGAAAATAGAGATTCTTCACTCCGCTTCGCTCCGTTCAGAATGACAAATATAGTTTAAGTTAGCGCTTATGCCCATTGGGGGAGAGGGGATAAAGATGGAAATCCTTTGATGCCCTCATCAACGGATAGGGGAAGCTAAAAACTCCCTCTCCCCCCAGCGGGGGAGAGGGCTGGGGTGAGGGGGGGGCGGGAGTAAATGTCACTATATTTATGAAATCATCTACTTAGCTTGGGAATCGGAGGATGTATGTTGGGGAGGAAGCCTGAGGGAGGAGCAGGGGCCCAGTGGCCCAGGCTTCCAGCCTGGGGAAGCCCCTGGCCCCTCAGAAAAAATTATCCGAATCAACTCCCCGCGGCTTCCAGGGCGGGCTGGTAGAATTTCCGGGAGTACTCCTTCAACATGCGCCGGGCGCTGAATTGGGCCCCCAGGCTCTTCATGGCCTCCTTCATCAACTTCACCCAGCCCTCGGGGACGCCCTGGTCGTTCACCCGGTAGTAAAGGGGGATGACCTCCTGCTCCAAAATCTCATAGATGGCCGCCGCGTCCCGGGCGTCCCGGTCCTCCCCTTCCGCCCCGCCGAAGGCCCAGCCGTTATGGCCGTTAAATCCTTCCGGCCACCAGCCGTCCAGGATGCTGAGGTGCAGCACCCCGTTGACGGACGCCTTCATGCCGCTGGTGCCGCAGGCCTCCAGGGGCGGCAGGGGATTGTTGAGCCACACGTCCACGCCATGGACCATATATTGGGCCACTTGCTCTCCGTAGTCCTCCACAAACGCGATCCTCCCCCCCAGATCCGGGTTCCGGGCAAAATTAAAGATCCGTTGCAGGATTCTCTTCCCCGGGTCATCCGCGGGATGGGCCTTGCCGGCAAAGACGATCTGCAGGGGCCGCCAATCCTCATTGAGGAGTTTTTTCAAACGCTCCAGGTCATGAAAAATCAGGTCCGCCCGCTTGTAAGTGGCAAAGCGCCGGGCAAAACCGAGGGTCAGGGCCGAAGGGTCCAGCAAAGACCCCCCTACCACCACGTTGTCCAAACCGATCCGCTCTTTCACCCAGCGTTGCCGGGTCCGCTCCCGGATGTAATTAACCAACTTGGCCTTCTTCCGGTAGTGCAGGCTCCAAAATTCCCCATCCGGGATATCATCCACCAACTCCCATACCGCCGGTTTGTCGTGCTCTGCCAGCCAATCCGGTCCTCCGCACTCCATGCAGCGGAGTTCGATTTTGGGATCAATCCAGGTGGGCACGTGCACCCCGTTGGTAATGTAGTCAATGGGCACCTGCTCCACCGGGAGGTCTGGCCAAAGGGCCTGCCACATACGACGGGATACCTCCCCGTGCTTCCGGCTCACTCCGTTGCGATAGCTTGACATCCTTAAGGCAAACGCGGTCATGTTGAAACCGGCCTGGGGAGGGTCCGTGGGGGAGACCCCCAGTTGCAGGAATTCATCCCGATCCAGCATGGGGTAGCATTGGCAGATGTATTTATCCACCAAATCAAAGGGAAAGACGTCATGGCCAGCGGGCACCGGGGTGTGGGTGGTGAACACCGAGGTGGCCCGCACCTGGCGGACCGCGTCTTCATAGCTCATCCCGGCCTCCACCCGCTCCCTGACCCTTTCCAGCAGGGCCAGGGCCGCATGGCCCTCATTAAGGTGCAAAACCGAATGCTTGATTCCCATGGCGGCCAGCATCTGGCTGCCGCCGATACCCAGGACGATTTCCTGGAGCAGGCGCTGTTCCCTATCGCTGATATAGAGGTGGTTGGAGATCCGCCGGTGCGCGGGATCGTTAATTTCCAGGTCGGTATCCATCAGATACAGGGGAATGCGCCCCACCATCACCTGCCACACCGCCACATGGATGGACGGGTCGGTGAAAGGCACCTGCACGGTGAGCTGGGCCCCCTGGTCGTTAAGGACCCGGGTGATGGGCGTTGCGTCCCGGTCCAAGACCTCGTCCACGCTTTCCTGCCAGCCGTCGGCGTTGATTTTCTGGCGCACATACTCCTCCAGATACATAAAGCCCACCGCCACCAGGGGTATCCCCAGGTCACTGCATTCCTTGAGATGGTCCCCGGCCAGAAAACCCAGGCCCCCGGCATAAAAGGGCAGCGAATGGTGCAGTCCATACTCCAGGGAAAAATAGGCGATGGGCAGGCACTCGCCGGGGATGATATTTTCCGTAAACCAGCAGACCTGGGTCTGGGTCTGGGTCCGAAAATCAGCCAGCACCGCATCATAGTGGCGCAGATACTCCGGGTCGGCGGCCGCGGCCTCCAGAGACTTCGGCGGCAGCACCCTGAGAAGCTTTACCGGGTTATGGCCGGTGGCTTTCCAGGCCCCCCGGTCCAGCCGCTTGAACAACATCCGGGCTTCCGGGTGCCAGCTCCACCAGAGATTGTAGGCCAGTTCCCCCAGGCCCGCGATCCTTGCAGGCAGGGGGGGAAACCGGTCTTGGAGATCATCCATGGCTTTTTCCTTCAAAAACCAGAGATTTTGGGGGAGGGGGCCAGGGGCCGTGGGCCCCTGCCCCCTCCTCCGAACCCGCATAAGCGCTAATATAAGGCTTTTCTGTCATTCTGAGCGCAGCGAAGAATCTCTCATTTCCTTGGAAAATCGAGATTCTTCACCCCGCTTCGCTCCGTTCAGAATGACAAATATTGGTTAACTTAGCGCCTATGGGGTACAAGGGAGAGCCACTAGCACAGGCGTACCCCCTGCGCTTAGGTCCCTGGCCTCCCAGACTGACTTCTTCAAAAATAATACCTAATTAGGGAAGTGCAAGGGCCAAGACCATTCCGGGGCCTTTTGCGGCGTACTCTAAGATCGCCCCGTCGCCGACCCAGCCCACAGATTGACATCCCCTTCCCGGTGTTTAAGTTATGGTTAATTTTGGAGAGTTTGCTCTGGAGCCGTCAGCTCTCCCGTAAATCATGAAAAATATTGGTAGCACAGGCTTTCCAGCCTGTGCGGATACTTTTTAGGGCGCGCCGGGCGCACCGACATTTACCTTGAACCTTGAACTTTGAACTTTGAACTTCAAACAGAGGAATGCCTATGAAAATTCTGGTAGTTTATTACTCCATGTACGGCCACGTGCTGCAAATGGCCCAGGCGGTGCTCGAAGGGGTCAAAGAGGTGGCGGGAGTGGACGCGGTTTTCCGCCGAGTCCGGGAGTTTGAGGACATTGAAAGGGATATTCCCCAGCATGAACATGCCCTGGCGGTCTGGAACCGCCAGCGGGATATTCCCGTCTGCACCCTGGAGGACCTGAAGGACGCGGACGGCTACGTTTTCGGCACCCCCACCCGCTACGGCAACATGACCGCGCAGATGAAGCGCCTGTTCGATTCCACCGCCAAACTGTGGTTGGAAGGGGCCTTTGAGGGCAAGCCCGCAGGGGTCTTCACCTCTACGGCCACCGCGCACGGCGGCCAGGAAACCACGCCCTTGACCATGATGCCGCCTTTGCTGCACTTAGGGATGATCGTCGTCGGGGTGCCCTATTCCACCCCGGGGATGCTGCACGCCGAGGGCCGGGGGGGCACTCCTTACGGGGCCTCCACCATGGCGGGCTCCCGCAACGAACTGCAACCGGCCCCGGAAGACCTGGCCATCGCCCGGGCCCTGGGCCGCCGGGTGGCGGAGGTAACCAAGAAACTGCGAGGATGAGGAGTTTGGGGGTAGGTCCAGCTTCCGTAGTGACGGGCCTCGGTACCCTGATAGACCTCAACTTTGCATATTATGGTTAATCTAATAAAAGCGTTAAGGCCTTTTCTCCCTCCCCCTTGAGGGGGGAGGGCCGGGGTGGGGGTGAAATTGCTGGCAACAACGCTAACCAATCCCCCTCCCCCCAACCCCCTCCCACCAGGGGAGGGGGAGTTATTAGAGAGACCATTCTCTCCTGGGAGGAGACAACCATGACCAAGATGGAACAATTAAAGGCGGAAGCCAGGGAAGCGGCCAAGTTAAGAGGCCACAAGCTCGGAAGATTCAAGGACTCGGTCATTACCCCCGAGTCTTCGCCAAAAGCCGAAAGGCCGGCGTGGGTGGCGGTCTGCGAAATCTGCGCGGCGCTGGTGGTGGTGGACCCGGCCCCGCCCCCCGGTGAGCCGGAGATTCTCGGCGAGGGCGTCAACCGGGACTGCCGGGCCATTGACCAGGAGTGGCACGAGACGGCGTAGAACTGATTTTATAACTGCAAATCTTCAATAATTACCACCATTTGGGAGTAGGGACGAATTTTGTAGAGCCCTTGAGTTAACCGCACGGTTCCGGGACCTGGACAGCCTCCGTCTGCTTGGCTGAGGCGGGGCTGCGCAGGCTGAAGCCTGCGGCTACCATTTCTCTTCCCCAATCCCCCTGATGCTTGCAAGTTCCTGAAATTGCCCTGATAAACCAATCTGATATTCCTTCCAATACGTAACGCCCACGATAAAAAAGCGCCTAACCCATTTATCTTTTGAGATGCTGCTTCCGGGTCTTGTACAATAGGGGAAATTGGCCGCAGTTGAGTCGAGAGTGGAGGAGAGCCGTCATGGAGTCGGGGAATCAAACGAGCGGTGGAAGAAGCAAAGGAGTGGAGTCGCGTACTGGCCGATACCGGTTTTGGCCCCCAAGTCGGACGGCCTTCCTTGCCGCCCTGGCCCTCCTGCTTCTGGCCGGAGCCTGGGCCGGCAAATCCTGGAGCAAACCCGAAGCAACCCCCAAGGCCCAGTTTGATCCCGCCAAGCATTTCACCATCCAAAAAATCGAACCCGACCCCGCCAAAGAGGATATCAGGGTGGTCTTCAGCCAACCCCTGCCCCTGGGATTCCTGCGCCAGCACTTGCGCCTTCTCCCCCGGAGCAAGGTGGACTGGACCCGCTCCAGCATCACCGACGCGGGGCTCCTCACCCTTAAGGGCACGTTTGTTTACGGGACCACCTACGCCATTTCCCTGCCCGGGGACCAGAAGGTCCAGAACCGGACTTACCTCCCCACCATCAGCACCTTCCGCATGCCCGACCGCCCCCCCAAGGTGGAGTACGTGGAGGCCAAGAGCGTAATCGAGCTGGACAGCCGCCAGCTTCTCCACGTGCGAACTCAAAACGTGGGCAATCTGCTGGTGGAAGAGGTGAAATTGCCTCCCGCCCTCCTGCCCCTGGCCCTGGCTGCGGAGCAGGACCCCGGGGCCTGGGATCAGCAACTGGAAGTCCTGAAAAAAACCGCGGCCCAGGCCCAAGGCCTGGTGCAGGGCCAAAAGGGGCTGGCCCCCTTCTGGGGCAAGCTGCAGGAGGACAAGCAACTCTTTGCTGCGCCCGCCGAGAAGAACAAAGTCCAGGCCGTGTCCCTGCCCCTCACCTTCCGCCAGGCCCCGGAGCAGGGCGCGCTGGCCCTCATCCGGGTGCGGGACCCCCAGGACCCCAAAATCGGCAGCGGCCCCCGGCTCTTCCGGGTCACCGATCTGGGCTTAACCTATAAGCTGGGCAGCGGCAGCCTGTTGCTGTGGGTCACTTCGCTCAAGACCGGCGCGCCGGTGGCCGGAGCCCAGGTGGCGGCCGTCAGCCAGGACCTGGAGGTCTTCCCCTTAGGCAATACCGATAAGGACGGCATTCTCATCTGGCAGGATCAGGACCTGGAAGGGATTTCCCTCAAGCAGTTGGGGCAGTTCGGCCCGGTAAAAAAACGGGTGGCCCGGGAAAACCTGAAATTTATCCTGGCCGCGGGCAAAAACGACGTCTCCTGTATCGAACTCAAGCCCCAGGGCGACTTGAAGGCCGTGGGCGTCTGGCAGTCCACCGGGGGGGAGAAGGCGCACACCCTCACCGGCCAGGTATTCACCGAACGGGGAGTCTATCGCCCCGGGGAGAAGGTCTTTTACAAGGGCTCGGTCCGGGAGTATGCCGCGGGCAAGATCATCCCCCCCGCAGGGAACCCGGTAGCCTTTGAAGTGCGCAACCCCAAGCAGGAGCAGGTCTTCTCCTCCGACTCCCAGTTGTCGGAGTTCGGCACCGCCGCGGGGGAAATCAAGGTAGAACCCCACTGGCCCCTGGGCACTTATACCCTTAGCCTCCGGTTTGGCGGCAAGCCCGCCAAGAAGGAGGTTAAGGAGGCACAGGAACCCCAGGAGGGGGAGCCGGAGGCCGAAGAGGAAGATGACCTCCAGCCCCTGCGGCAGAAACGGAACACCACGGAGTGCACCTTCCAGGTCCAGGAGTTCAAACCTCCCCGGCACTTCGGGGAGGTCTCCTTTCAGCGTTTCACCAAAACCGTCAAAGATAAAGACCAAAAGGATGTGCCCCGGGAGTTCGTGCGTATCACCATCAGCGGCTCTTACTACGCGGGCGGGCCGTTGAAAAACGGCCAGGTGCGCTGGAAGATTCACCATACGAAAACCAGCTACCGGGTGCCCGGCCAGGAGGAATTTACCTTCGGCTGCGTCGGTGAAGAAAAAGGAGATCTGCTGGAAGGCGGCCAGGCCGTCCTGGACCAAAAAGGCCAGGTTCAATTGGAATTTCCCCTGGACCGCCAGGTGCTCTTCGGCCAGAACGGCTTGCTGGTGGTGGCCACGGTGGTGGACTTCGACGGTCGTCCCGCCACCGCCACCAAGTCTTTTCAGGTGGAACCCGAGTACCTGGTGGGCATCGGTCCCCACCCGGAGCGGGTCAAGGCCCACCAGAGCCAGGTCCTGCGGCTGCGCCTGGCCCGGCCCGACGGCAAGCTCCTCAAACAGGGCGCCATCCAGGTGGAGATCATGGAGAAGCGCTGGGGATACGTGGCCAAGCGCAATGAGCAGGGGGACGTCTTCTGGCAGGACCAGGAGTTGTGGCGACGCAGCGGCAGCGCGGACCTAAAGATAGAGAAAGGTGAAGCTGCTTACCGCTTCGAATTCCCCCAGGGCGGCCAATACCTCCTGGCCTTCTCCTACCAGGACGAGCAGGGACGGCGTTTCACTTCCTCCACCTTCTACGGGGTGTCGGGCGACATTTATTGGGATGCAGAATCCCGCAAGGAAAAGCCTTTCCAAACCCTGGCCCTGGCCGCGGACCAGAAGGCTTACAAGCCGGGCCAGACCGCGCGATTGACCATCAGCCCCCCCCGGAACTTGGCCCGCTACCTGGTGACCCTGGAGCAGAACGGCGTCCTGCAGCATCGGGTTCTCACCGCCCAACAAGGCCTCCAGGTGCTGGAGCTGCCTATCAAGGCGAATTATGCCCCCAACGTCTTTGTGTCGGTTTTGGGCCTCACCCCCCGGGGTGAGTTCCCGGTCCTGCCCGGCCGTTATGATACCGAAGCCCCGGGATTTCTCTGGGGGAATATTAATCTGCCGGTGCGCCTGGAAGTGGACCCCCTGGTGGTCAAAATCAGCCCCGGGTTACAAAACCTCCGGGCCGAACCGGGGGCCAAGGTGGAGCTGGATTTTTTGGTGCAGACCCCGGACGGCAAGGGCGTGGACGCGGAGTTGGCGGTGGCGGTGGTGGACGAGGCAGTCCTGGCCCTCACCGGCTTCAAGACCCCCACCCTGGAACAACTGCTGCGATTCGATCAGCCTTTGGCGGTGTACACCGGGGAGCTTAGGGCCATGCTGGTGCACCAAACCCCCTTCTACCTGGCCCGGAGCGAGACCCTCACCGGGGGCGACGGCATGAGCGAGTCAGCCTTAGCCCAGCTCCGCAAGCGCTTCGAGCCGGTGGCCTATTTTAACCCCGCGGTGCGCACCGATGCCGAGGGCAAGGCTAAAGTCTCCTTCACCCTGCCGGACAACATGACCACTTACCGGGTGTACGTGGTGGCCCAGGACCGGAGCAGCCGCTTCGCCAGCCCGGAGCGGCCCCTTTTGGCCACCAAGGATTTCTATATTGAACCCGGCCTGCCCGGCTTCTTCACTAAAGGTGACCGTTTTCAGTTCCAGGTGGCTGCCTTCAATAAAAGCACGGCCAGCGGTCCGGTGAAGTTCAACGCCGCGGCCACCGGGGGACTCTCTCTCCGGGCCGTGGAACCCGCGGTCAACCTGCCGGCCCAGGACAGCGTCAAGCTTAAAGTGGCCGGTGAGGCCACTCTCCCCGGACCGGCCACCGCCCGTTTCACCGGGGAGTTCCAGCAAAAAACCGACGCGGTGGAACTGCCCGTGAAAGTCAACTCCGGTTTCATGCGGGAGACTACGGCAAGCGTCGGCTCTTTCTCCGGGAAAACCATCTTCAAGGTCCCCTTGCCCGCCTATGTGACCGCGGCCGGGGGCAAAGAGGTGAACCCCCTGGAGATCAAGGCCCATCTCACTCTGGCCGCATCGCCTTTCGTCAAGATGTCCCGGGCTATCCGCTATCTCCTCACCTACCCTTACGGGTGCGTGGAGCAGACCAGCTCCGGGGTCCTGGCCCTGGCCAGCCTCCGGGGCCTGGTCCAAAGCGGCCAGGTGTCCGGAGTCTCTCTGGAGGAAGTGGATAAGTATCTGCAAAAAGGCGTGGCCCGCCTTCTGAACCTGCAGCTTGGCGGCGGGGGCTTCCCCTATTGGTCTGGCCAGCAGGAACCGCACCCCTGGGGCACGATTTACGCCACCGCCGCGCTCCTGCAAGCCCGGGCCCAGGGCCTGCCGGTCTCGGACCGGACCCTGAACGAAGCCACCAATTACCTGTACCGCGCCCTTAGGGCAGAGCGGCTCTCTCCCTCTCTCGAGGCTTTCGCGGCGTATCTGTTGGCTCTTAACAAGAACCTGGACCGGAACACTTTTAATATGGTCATCCGCGACTATAGCCGCTTCCCCCGGGAAGCCAAACTCTTAACGCTTTTGGCCGCGCAGCAGTCAGGGCTCAAGCCGGTTAAGGAGCTGGTCCCGGCGATGAAACCCCTCCTGGAGGGGCGGCCCGACGCGGACGGGGCTCAAGACGAGTTCATGGCTCATTACCGGGCCCCGGCCCTGGCGCTGCTGGCCGCCCAGGCCATCATGCCCAAAGACCCCTTAACCGGCAAGGCGGCCGCGGCCCTGTTGGGGGGCCTGGACCAGCAAGGCATCTGGACCTCCACCAGCGACACGGGTTGGGCGCTCCTGGCCCTGGGGAAACACTTCCAGAAGGCCGCTTTCAGCGGCGGTCCCGGGATGGTGATAGTGAGCCAGCCCCAAGGCCCCGCCCAGGAAATCACCCTGGACCCCCGCCGCTCCCAGACCCTCACCCTAGACGCTGGGGCCCTGCTGGATCAACCCTCCGTGACCCTGCAGGGCCAGCCGGGACGTTCCTGGTTTTATCAGTTGGAACTCACCTTCCCCCGCCTCGACCTGGCGCCCACCGGCGCGGCCCAGGGCTTCAAGGTCTCCCGCACCATCATCAACACTGACGGCACCAGCGAGATTCGGGTGGGCGATCTGGTAAAAGTGACGGTGCAGGTGGAACCCACCGCCCACACCACCCGCTACGTGGTGATTGACGACCCCCTGCCCGCGGGCCTGGTGGCGGTGAATCCCGTATTTCAGACGGAGGAGCCCGCGCCGGAGGCGGAGGACCGGTTCGACTACTTCTCGCCGGACGGCCTGATGCGCTTCCGGCCTAACCATTTGGAGATGCGGGAGGACCGGGTCCTGGCCTTCCGGGACTGGGTCTATTCCGGCCCCCAGGTCTTCGAATACTATGCCCGGGCGGTGTGCGAAGGTACCTTCACGGCCCCGGCCACCAAAGTGTCGGCCATGTATGCGCCCCTGGTTTACGGCTGCACCCCCAAGGGCGAGATTACCATTAAGGGCCGGCCGTGAAGAAGTAACAAAGTCTTTTGTGACGTTCTGGATATAATATGCTTTTCTTTGAAGGAAGGTGCCTAGATACCGGCCAACATTACCCCCCTTTTTTAAAGGGGGGCAGGGGGGATTATTAATAAGCCCCTGATAATCCCCCTAAATCCCCCTTTAGAAAAGGGGGACTTAAGAACAGATTTCGTAAAAGCCCGGTAGAAAACCATCATGCGATTTACGGGATATATCTCTTGTCGTGCCCTGGCGGTGGCAGCACTGGCGGTGCTTTTCATCGCGGGGGTCTTCCACCTGGAGCGCCTCACCAGGGTGGATCCGGTGGCCTTGGACCCGCACGCCGGACCCCTGGTCCTGGACCGCCAGGGCGGCATCCTCTTTCTGGGGCCCGCGGCCGGAGGCAGCCGGGTGGTGAAGCTGCCTTCGGGGCCCCTGCCGGCATTGGTGGCCGCGGCCTTCGTGGCCGCGGAAGACCAGCGTTTCTGGGAGCACCCCGGAGTTGACCTGCTGGCGGTGGTCCGGGCCGCGCTCAGTAATCTCCGGGAGGGGAGGATAGTATCGGGCGCGTCCACCATCACCCAGCAACTGGCCCGCCTCACCTATCCGGGGCCCCGGACCTGGTCCCGCAAGGTGGTGGAGATGGGGCGGAGTCTGCGCATCGAGGCCGCGGTGGGCAAAGAAGAGATTCTGCGCCGCTATCTGGACCGGGTGCCCCAGGGAAACAACCTGACTGGAGTGGAAACCGCGGCCCTGGCCTACTTTGGCAAGGCTGCGGCCCATCTAACACCCGCAGAAGCCGCGGTCCTGGCCTCCCTGGCCAAGGCCCCCGGCAGGCTCAATCCCCTGGGACGCAACCAGGCCCGGCTGCTCACCCGCCGGGACTGGGTCCTGGGCCGCATGGCCGCTCTGGGCTTTCTGAATCAACAGGAAATGCAAACGGCTCGAATAGAGCCCCTGATCCTTGCCGGGGTGGCAGGGAAGCGCGCCGGGTTTCCCTTCCGGGCCCAACACTTCGTGAATCTGGTTCTTGCCGATAAAAGCAAAGAGACGGGGGCGGTGCGCACCACCTTGAACCTTTCCTTACAGCGGCGGGTGGAGCAGATCCTTCTCTCCCACGCCGGGCGCCTCCGGGCTGGCGGCGCCAGGCAGGCCGCGGCGGTGATCCTGGACAACCGGGGCCCGGAGGTCCTGGCCCTGGCAGGTTCTCTGCAATACGGCCCCCGGGACCGGGGTTTCAACAACGGCGCCGCGGCCTGGCGCTCCCCCGGCTCGGCCCTGAAACCCTTCCTCTACGCCCTGGCCCTGGACCAGGGCTTCACCCCCGCCTCGCTCCTGGAGGACGTGGAGCGGCGCTACCGCCTGCCGGGGGGCGAATTCCACCCGGCCAACTTCGACCGCGTCGCCCACGGCCCCGTCTCCTTCCGGGAAGCCCTGGGCAACTCGCTGAACCTCTCCGCGGTGCGTCTTCTCCACCTGGTGGGGCAGGAACAATACTATGAAACCTTAAAACGCCTGGGGCTCATCAACCGCACCGAACACGGGCCGGATTACTACGGCCTGGGGCTGGTGGTGGGTAACCCCGAGGTGAGCCTGCTGCAAATGGCCGCGGCCTACGCCTGTCTGGCCAACGGAGGGGTGTACCGACCCCTGCGGCTGCGCCTGGATCAACCTCCGGGAGAGGAGGTCACGGTTTTTTCTGAGCAGGCCGCGTTCATCGTTAGCGATATCCTCGCCGATTCCCTGGCCCGGTCTCGGGCCTTCGGCGGCTCCCAGGCCATGAACCCGCCCTTTCACCTGGCCCTGAAGACCGGGACCAGCACCCGCTACCGGGACTGCTGGGTGGTGGCCTACTCCCCCCATTACACCCTGGCCGTCTGGGTGGGAAATTTTGACGGCCGGCCCACCGCCCAACAAAGCGGGGCCACGGTTGCCGCCCCCATCTTAGGCGAGCTGGCCGCAGCCCTCTTCGCGGCCGCGCCTCCCGAAGCCTTCCCCAGCCCGGAGGGAGTGAGCCGGGTCCAGGTCTGCTCCTTTTCCGGGCAGCGCCCCGGCCCGGGGTGCGCCCACCTGGTGGAGGAGCTCTTCATAGCCGGAACCGAGCCGATCCGGAAATGCTCCTTCCACCAGGAGCGCGCCCCCTGGCACCGGTTGGATACCGTCTATGCGGGCTGGCTCTATCAGCGCCACGAGAAAGGCGCGGAGGGAAGATACCGCCTGGCGGGCTTCAATCCGGACCTGAACCGCGTCTTCAGGCCGGGAATTGTTGCGGGTGCGCCGCCCGGGTCCGCAAGAGGGCCCGGGGCGCGCGCCCTCCTTCCTTCCCCCTTGATTGGCGAGGGAGTTATCTCCCCCGGCTCTTCGGCCCCGGAGGCAGGCAGCCGCATCAGCATCGTTTACCCCCTCGCCGGCGACCGCTTCCTGCTGGCCCCCCAGGCGGAGGAGGTGGAAGTGACCTTGAAAGCCCTGTGCCGGGTCCGCATGGAACAGGTGAGTTGGTTCGTGGACGGCCGGGAAGCGGGCACCGTGGGCCCGCCCTACCACCTCACGGTCCCCCTCCCCCGGGGCCGCCACACTCTCACCGCCCTGGGCCCGGACGGCCTGGGGGACACCGTGGAGGTGTCGGTGCAGTAGGGAAAGAGGCGCGCTACTGTTGCGAAAAGTTCAAAGTTCAAGGTTCAAAGTTCAAAGCCGAGACTGAAGGCGGTCCCGGGGACTTGAGCTTTAGTCCCGAGGCTGACTGCGGCAGTCAGTGGTGTGCATTGCAGCAGCAATAATGACTAGATCAAACCAGATAAACCCAGTTTATCAATAGTCCTAAATCTCCTTGCTCCTATTCCGCGTCCAGGGCCCGCCAGCCGAAGCTCTCCAGATAGGCATGGAGCTTTTCCCGTTTTTCCCGGTATTTTTCTTCCCACAAGGGCGGACAGTCGTTGAGGGAGATTTCGCCCTCCCGCAAAGCCGCGGCATAGGCCATGCAGGTAGCGTAGCCGCAGGCCTTGCAGTTGGTCATGGGCGTCAGCTTCAAAATGTCCATGACCTTGAGGCCCGCCTGGCCGGTGTAGCGGGGTGTGATAATGTCCCGGCGTTCGTAGACCTCGTTTATCTGACCCTTGATCCACTCCAGCAGGGCCCGGGATTCCTCCATGTCCCCGGCGCCGCGGATGGCGATCTCGTGCCGCTGCAATGTGACCCACTTGCCCGCGGAGAGCTTGAGCAGCAGAACCTGGTTTTGCTGATCGTAGTCCCAGCCCCCCAATTCCGCATTGAGATAAGGCAAAGCGGGAGCGATGTCCGCGTCAAAGGTGGCGATGCTGTGCAGGACCTCCTTGGTGGAGTCGCACTTGGGCCGGAAAATCTCATAGTTGTTTATCTTCTCCAGCAACATGAGGCACCTCCCTGCGGCTGCGGCAAACTTTGGTGAGAAATCTTCCCCATCTCTCCCAGACATTTCTCCCATACTGCCAGAGGCAGGCAAAGACGCCTCCCACCAGGGCGGCCCCGCTGACACCCACCGGACAGCCCGGGGTGCCGCAACAGGGACACACGGAAGAGGAGGCGTAAATGCCGAAAAAGGCTAGAAACCAAAGGGCATAGTGTTTGAGAAAGCTCCACAAGCCCTTCAGCTTGGTATCTGGCCGCTCTGCCAAAGCCCCAGGCGGATTGCCAGCAACAGTCTCTCCCCCAGCCGCTTCCTGGCCGCAGCAATGCGGATGGGTGCAGGTGTGGCTGAGTTCAGGCTGAGGCGATTTCGGAAGCATCACCCCTTCTCCCCGTGCTCCTTAAGTTTCTCCCGTAAAAGATGCCCCAGCCGCTCCCGCAGGCTGTCCCGCACCTGGCGGAACACGGTGAGAATTTCCGCTTCCGTGCCCTTGGCCTTGGCCGGGTCCGGGAAGCCCCCGTGCATGACCTCGGTTTCCCCGGGAAACAGGGGGCACTGTTCCTGGGCCTGGTCGCAGACGGTGATTACCAGGTCGAACCGTTCCCCGGCCAGGTCGTCCACGGATTTGGAGCGGTGCTGGCTGATATCGATCCCCAGTTCGGCCATGACCTGGATGGCCCGGGGGTTCACCCGGCTGGGCCTGATCCCCGCGGAAAAGGCCTTAACCTGCCCGGCCAGATCGTGGTTCACCAGACCCTCCGCCATCTGGCTGCGGCAGGCGTTTTCAGTGCAAAGGAATAAGACTTTCAGCATTGGCGGCCAGCCTCAGGAGATCATCTTCTTGATTTCTTCCACGCTGGGCACCTTGCCCACCACTTTCACTTCCCCGTCCACCACCAGGGCCGGGGTGCCGAAGACTCCGAAAGCCATGATCTTGCTTAGTTCGGTCACTTTCTCCAACTCATAGTCAGCGCCCAAGGCTTTGGCGGCCTCGTCGGTACGCTTTGCCAGTTCCACGCACTTGGGGCAACCCGGCCCCAAAATCTGCAATTTTTTCATAATGATTCACCTCTTTTCAATGTGGCTCAGCCGCCGAGTTGATTCAGCTTCTGGACCACCTGCTTTGGTTCCAGGTTTCCTATGGCGCTCCACAAGAGGTGGCCTTGGGAGTCCAGCAACAGGAGCGCGGGGAGCTGGATCAAACGAAACTCGCCGATATAGGGTACCGCGGCTTGCCGGTCGGTATCGTAATCAATGCGCTTCACCAAGGCTTGCCGGGGGCCGGTAAATACCTGGCTGACTACCTTATCCGCGACTTTAACCTTCTCTGCACTGCAGCCGCAGGCCTTGCTCCTGGTTATATAAATCACCTGGCCCACCTTGGCCGGTTCGGCATAGGTCAGGACAGCCGCACCCAAGATCGCCAAAACCGCGAAAACTATGACACAGATTTTTATTTTCGACATTTATCCTCCCCCTGTTTATTTTTGCGGCCCCATCTCCCTGAGCCATTGCTTGAGTCTTTCTTTAGTGGGTAGCTGGCCCACTGCTTTAACTTCCCCATTTATCACCAGGGCCGGGGCGCCAAAGACACCCAAGTCGTGCATTTCTTGCAAATCCCGGACGTGCTCCACCTCTGCAGGGAGGCGCAGATCCATGAGGACTTGCATGACGCTCTGCGCCAACCGGTCGCACGCGGGGCAGCCAGAGCCCAGAATTTTTATATTCAGCCCGCTTCTCTCCTCTTCCACCTTCTCGCCCAGGGCTTTTTTGAATTCCCGCAAAAACGCTTTCCCGTATTGATCTTGGGCGGAGTCGGGGATGTAGTTCCGGTGTTTAAGCTTCTCCAGGAGGGCCTGGGCGATTTCGGCGTCCGGGCGTCCCTGCCGGGATTGCAGTTCCTCGATGGCGGCTTTCAGACCGGTGATGCCGACCTGGAATTTGCCGAGGGAGATTTGGGTGATATCCTTGTCTGGCATGAGGGGTAATATACTTCCAGGTTGATGAGTTCCTCTTAAAGATCAAGATTCCGGAGGCGAGGGCGCAACTTCCGGGAGGTACTCTTGCCCCATCTTTTTGCCTGCGGCGAACACCGCGGCGAAGATGGTTTCCAGATTGAACAAGTCTTGATCGGTATGGTAGGTAACCGCCAGGACGCCCGCTATCCTGAGCAATTCGGCGCGGACCGCGTCGGGACAGCCTATTCAGGTGAAACCTCCCTGTTGCATCATCCCCTTGACGCGCATGCGGACGTCGGTAATCATGTCCAGTTTTCCTCCAGAATCTCGTCTTCGGCCTTGGCGATCTCTACCGCCACCATTTGCTTTATTCAAACAACTCCCCGGCCATCATTGCCCTTTAAAGGCGCGTACCTTCACGCTGATGATTTTTCCGCGCAAACGCTCATCCATCCCCGGAGCCTCATAGGCAGACTCGGAAACCACTGCCACCTCCGAAAAACCGGCGCGCCTGATGGTTTCCAGGTAGGCCCCCTTCTCCATGGCCCCGGCCAGGCAATCGGCCCAGGCCGCGAAGCTGGCCCGCACGTCCGGCGGGAGATCGCCCGCGGTCACCAGGTCGGCGATGAGGATGCGCCCGCCGGGCTTCAAGACCCGATGGACCTCCGTGAAGCTCGCCAGCTTGTCCGGGGTCAGGTTGATCACGCAATTGCTGATGACCACGTCCACGGTTCCCGAATCCACCGGGAGTTGCTCGATATAGCCCAGGCGAAATTCCACGTTGCGGAAGCCGTGCTGCTGCGCCAGCAGGCTGCCTTTGGCCACCATGTCTTCGGTCATGTCCACGCCGATGACCAGGCCGCTCTCCCCTACCTTTTTAGCCGCCAGGAAGACGTCGATGCCTGCGCCGGAGCCCAGGTCCAGGACGGTTTCGCCAGCTTCGAGGTCCGCCAGTGCGGTGGGGTTGCCGCAGCCCACTCCCAAAACCGCCAACTCCGGCACCAACTGCAAATCCTCCGGGGTATAGCCCACGGCCAGGGATTGGTCGGTCACCGTGGGGCCGCAAGAGGGACAGCAAAAGGTAACCTCCCCTCTGGCGATTTTGCCGTAACGATCTTTGATAACATCCTTCAAGTCCTGCTTGCTCATGCGGTTGCTCCTTTAACCTTGCTACTCAAGCCTTTTTGTTGCCAGAAGACGATTATATAATCAGGTTGAAGATGAAGCCGACGATGATAATCCCCAGAGTGACCACCCCGACAAAAACCGCGATCAGCTTGGGCTTCAGCACCTTTCGGAGAATGACGGTTTCCGGGAAGGAGATGCCGATAATCGACATCATGAAGGCCAGCACCGTGCCCAGGGCCGCCCCCTTTCCCAGCAAGGCCTGCACCACCGGAATGATGCCCGCGGCGTTGGAGTACAGTGGCGCGCCGAGAATGACTGCCGCCGGCACCGACCACCAGGCCTGTTTGCCCATGAGGGCCGCCAAAAAGCCTTCGGGAACGTAGCCGTGGATCGCGGCCCCTGCCCCGATCCCCAAAATGATATAGACCCAGACCCGCCCCACAATATCCCGTACCTGATGCAGACCGTAATCGATCCGGTCCATCCAGCTTAGTTGCTGCAGGTGAGCCGGAGTCGGCCCCATGCGGATCTCATAGACCCAGTCTTCCACCTGGCGCTCCATATTGAGCCGGCCGATAATCCAGCCGGTGAGCATGGCGATGAGCAACCCCATGGACATGTAGATCAAGGCGATGCGCCAACCGAAGAGGCCGAAGAGCAGGACCAGGGCGATCTCGTTCACCATGGGGGCGGAGATCAAGAAAGCGAAGGTGACGCCGATGGGGATGCCCGCTTCGACGAAGCCGATGAACAGCGGCACCGCCGAACAGGAGCAAAAAGGTGTCACCACTCCCAAAAGCGCGGCCAGCACGTCCCCGAGAATCTCCCGTTTGCCCGCCAAAATGGTCCTGGTCCGTTCGGGGGTGAAAAAGGAGCGCAGCACGCCCACGCCAAAGATCACCAGCAGCAGGAGCATGAAGACCTTGGGGATATCCAGGAAGAAAAAGGAGACCGCGTCCCCCAAGTGGGTGCCGCGGGTGATCCGGAAGACATCATAGGTGATCAAAAGAGAGAAGGGGACCAACCGGCTGTAAATCGGCCACCAGACAACCAGCCCCAGGCCCAGTAAGGCCAGCTTGAGGATTTGCCTGGGCGTTATATCGGCGAGTGCCTCTTTCAGCCTGGAAATGAGACCGAGAGGTTGTTCGGTCGTTTCCGCGGTAATTTCCACCGCCACCGCCTGCTCTCGCAGATTTTGTTTATTCATGGTTAACGTCCCTTAAAGGAAAAATAGGGACACTTCCTATTTTTCTATTTTTTCTCCACCATTTTAAGGTCTTGCATAGAAAAATAGGAAGTGTCCCTATTTTTCTGGTCAAACGCTAAGAAATTACCAGGAACGAATCCCCTGGAAGAAAATATAGCACCCGGCGAAAAAGATCAGACCCCCCGCCACCTGTTGCAGGATTGTGCCCACTTTGGCGCTTTTGGATTGCAGGTAACTCTCTATCACTCCGGTGAAGGTCCCGGCCAGGAGGATCAGGGTCCCCTGGCCCAGGGAGTAAGCGAACAAGAGAGTGCTGCCGTAGGCCACCTTTCCCTGGACCGCGGCCAGGGTGAGGATCACCGCCAGGACCGGGGAAGCGCAGGGAGAGAGCACCAGGCCGAAGAGCATGCCCAGGATCAAGGCCCCGATAAGGCCGGTGCGCTGGGGCAAGAATCTTTGGGCATTGCCCCCCAGCTTCAGGTTGATGACCCCGGCCAATTGCAGCCCCATGACGATGAGGATCACAGACACCACAAAATACCAATAGGTCCCAACATCACCGAACATGGTGCCCATGAGCGCGGCAGCCGCGCCCAGCGCCGACATTACCAGGGCCAGACCCACCACAAAGGTCAAAGAGTAGAAAAAGGCCTGTTTCTTGTTGCCCCCGGCGTAACCGCCCACGAAGCCGATAACCAGGGGGATGCTGGCCAGGATGCAGGGACTGGCGGTGGCGATCACCCCCCCCAGGTAAGAGGCCCCATAAGCCAGGACGGGGCGGGTCTGCATGATCTGGCCCAGAGATTCACTCCAGCCCATGAAAGCGTCTCCTTACTTGCTGATGAATTTCAATTCCTTCAGCTTCTGTATGACTTCTTCCTTGGTCAAAGGACCGATATGCCGCCCCGCTTCTTTGCCCGAGGCGTCCAGGAAGACCTGGGTGGGGATCAGCATGATCTTATATTGGTTAAATAGGTCTTTTTCCTTATCAGCATAGACCATGCGGAATTCCACCTGGTCGCTATACGCGGGTTTTAATGCCGCCATGACCTTTTCCATCTCCTTGCAGGAGAAGCAATACCCGGCCCCGAATTCGTAGAGCGCAGGCCTGCCTTGGGGAGGGGGCGAACCTTGGGACCAGGCAGGCAGCGCCTGGAAAATCAGGAAAAATGTCGCTATCAGGATAAGCGGAACCTGGCAACGCTTCGATTTCATAGTTTGTGTCCTTTAGAAATTGGAAATTTCCTGCTTACGTCCCTGTCATACCAATTCATCATCAAAGGTATTTTTTTTCCGTAGGGGCGAACCTTGTGTTCGCCTTGGCCATCCGGGGCGAACACAAGGTTCGCCCCTACATGCGGGTCGCCGGCGGGATCAAGAGCACCGGGCACGGAGCCAGCCGGGAGACGTTATGGGCCACGCTGCCCAAAAAGAGCTCCTGAATAAACCCCTTTCCCTGGGTGCCCATGACGATCAGGGAGATGTCCTGGGATTCCAAGACCCGGAGAATGGCGGGCAGGGGATGGCCCGGATGGAAATGGCTGTGAACCTGGTACACCCCGGCCTGGTGGAGGCGCTCTTCCATGGCCTTTAGGGAAGCTCGGGCCTTAGCCTCCGCCATCTCCTGGAACCCCGGCGGATAGGCCTCGCCCCCCGGCACGTCCAGGGCGCTCAGGACCGTGACTTGGGCCAGCCCCTTGGGAGCCAGATGCTCCACGTAATCAGCCGCCCGGGCCGCAATCTCGGAGAAATCCGTGGGGAACAGGACATGGCGGAGCAGTTGGGTGGCTTGCAGACGGCAGGTGCCCGCGGCCATCCCTTTTTTCAGGGCCACATTGAGCAGCAAGGTGGGATACCGGGCGTGATGCACCACCGCGCAGGTGAAGCAGCCCAAGACCGCTTCCCGCCACACGGATTTGCCGTGGGAGCCCACCACGATCAGGTCCGCGCCGCAGCAACGCGCCACCTCATTGAGGGACTGCGCCGGCAGGCCGGTGGGCATCTCGATGCCCACCGTGAACCCCTGGGCCTCCAGCTTGGCTTTTTGGGCTTCCAATTTCGGCCGGGCCTCGGCCCGTATGGCGCCCTCCAGCCCCCCCAGGAAGAGAACGGTAATCAAGCCCCCCCAGGAAGAGAACGGTAATCACGTGGGTCAGGATGATTTCGGAGGCGCCCAGGGCCTTGAACTCCCCGGCGCAGGCGATTACTTCATCCCAGGCGGGAGAGAGATCGGTGGCCAGCACGATGGTTTTGAACACGGATACACCCCTATTTATTCTCTAATACCCAGTTGCCGAAAAAAGAGATTCTGTTGTAGGGGCGGACCCACGTGTCCGCCCTTGGGTGGGCCCACACATGGGTGCGCCCCTACGCTCCCCGGGGCTTAGTCGGCCCCAGGGGGAGTATTCCCCTGGGCGCAGTCGGGACAGACATACACCTCTTGCTCGCCGCGCCGCTCCGGTAACAGGGTGGTGCGGCCCGCGTCCAGGCCGCAGCTGACGCAAACCGGAAGGGTGAAATATTTCTCCCGGAACCGCAAGGCCACGTTGACCAGGCTGATCAGCACCGGGACCTCCACCAGGGGGCCGATGACCGCGGCGAAGGCCTGGCCGGATTTGATGCCGAAGACCGCCACCGCCACGGCAATGGCCAGTTCGAAATTATTGCTGGCCGCGGTGAAGGAGAGAGTGGTGGAGATGCGGTAATCCGCCCCCGCCTTGGCCGACATATAAAAGGTGATGAAAAACATCACCAGAAAATAGATGACCAGGGGGATGGCGATGCGCACCACGTCCAGGGGGAGTTCCACAATATACTCGCCCTTAAGGGAGAACATGACGACGATGGTGAATAACAAGGCGATGAGGGTGATGGGGCTGATTTTGGGCATGAATTTTTCTTCATACCACTTAATCCCTTTGCGCCTGACCAGGAAGAACCGGGTGAACATGCCGCCGAAGAAGGGAATGCCCAGATAGATCAATACACTTTCCGCCACCTGGAGGATAGTGACCTTGACTTCCAGGCCGGAGGCGATTCCCAGCCAGGCGGGCAGCACCGTGACAAAAATATAGGCGTAGACCGAGAAAAAGAGCATCTGGAAGATGGAGTTGAAGGCCACCAATCCGGCGCAGTATTCGGTGTCCCCCTGGGCCAGGTCGTTCCAGACGATGACCATGGCGATGCACCGGGACAGGCCGATGATGATCAGGCCCACCATGTATTCCGGGTAGCCGCGGAGAAAGGTGATGGCCAGCAAGAACATGAGGATGGGGCCGATGACCCAGTTCTGGATTAAAGAGAGACTCAGGACCTTAAAATTCCGGAAGACTTGCGGCAGTTCTTCATACCGCACTTTGGCCAGAGGCGGGTACATCATCAGGATGAGGCCGATGGCGATGGGAATGTTAGTGGTGCCCACCTGGAAGGAGGTCAAAACCTGGGTAAAGCCGGGCAGGAAGTATCCGAGGAAAACGCCCGCAGCCATGGTCATGAAGATCCACAGGGTCAGGAAGCGCTCCACGAAACCCAGACGTCTGGCAACGGTGGCAGCCATAAATGCTCCTATCTCTTTGATAACCGGATAATCGATTTATTAAATATTATGGGGGTATGCACTTGACTCTCGTGCCCCCTATATGTAGTATTTTCCCGCATGGAGGAATATCCCAGAACCGTGCAGGAATTTGAATTAAAATTTGCTTCGGAACAATCCTGCATCGATTATCTGTTCCGATTAAGA
>JACQYN010000017.1 GCA_016208235.1 Deltaproteobacteria bacterium | reverse complement strand
CTTAAGGTTTTGACTGCAGCCCACGGCCAGGAAGGGTTGATAATTTTCCGGGCGAAGAGGGAGGAAATCGACTGCGTTCTCCTTGACCTCACCATGCCCGGGATGGGCGGCGAGGAAGCCTTTCTGGAGATGCGCCGTCTGGGGCCCGACGTGCGTGTGGTCCTCTCCAGCGGTTATGATGAGCAGGACGCAATGGAGCAATTCATCGGCCAAGGGCTGGCGGGCTTCATCCAGAAGCCCTACACCGTGGCCAAACTCCAGGAAGTGCTAAACCGGGTCCTCGGTCAATGAAACAAGCGACCTTCTGTCAATCCGGACTTATTTGGGAGTTCAAAGTTCCAGGTTCAAAGTTCAAAGTTTGAAGATCAAAAATAGGAGGGGGGGCACAGGCTTGTAGCTTGTAGGTTGGGCACTGCCCACCATTTCCTTTACTGGTGGCACCGGCTTCCAGCCGGTGCGCTTTTATACCAAGTTGCTGTCATAGAAGTAATATTGAGCTGTCATTCTGAACGGAGCGAAGCGGAGTGACGAATCTCGTATTTTGAGTTTCATTCGCTGCGCTCAGAATGACAATGTTACCTTTTTGACCGCAGCTTGCTATTACAGGCTGAAGGCCTGTGATTTTGGGCCCCAGACAATTTCAATCACTTTCCAGGTCCCTCATTAAATCCTCCACCGTGCCTCTCTTGGTCAGTCCTTTCTTATGCTCTCTCTGAGCTTCTTTGACTTCTCGAACAATCCTCATCCTTTTTTGCTCAATATTGCGCTTTTTGAGGATGTCCAAGAGCATTCCCTGATCCTCAAGGGAAAGGCGGGAGAATTCATCCAGAAAATTATTTATGGTTTGAACAAGGGAAGACATGGCTTTTTAAACTCCATAATTTATCTGCCAAAATAATAAAAAAAGCCCACCTCCGTCAAGAGGCGGGCTTGGCGCCAGGAAATTAAATCCGGCGGTGTCCTACTTTCCCTTGGTGGCACAGGCTTCCAGCCTGTGAACCCGTGTAGTATCATCGGCCCGGCAGGGGTTAACTGCCGGGTTCGGGATGGGGGTAGGTGTGGCCAATGTGCTGGCCACCAATGAATTCACTTTCGATAGACCTTGCTCCGGTGTTGAATAGCCGTGATGAAAATAAGTTTATCTGATTCTTCCACTCGGAAAACAACCCGCCAGTTTCCTACTCTGGTATATTTCTTTCCCTCTTCCATGATGACATCGTCTGTAAGTCTGGGGTCGTAAGGATTTGGAGATAGTTCTTTTAAGCGGTCTCTGATGCGTTTTTCGGTAACCCGGTCCAAGCGGTCCAACATCTTTTCAGCCTGCCGGGCTAATTCCACCCTATAAGTCACAAGCCTCGGGTCCTTTCATACTCTTCCAGGCTGACATAGTCTCCCCGCCGAATTTCCTCTTCCCCTCGCTCAATCTCCGCCAGGTCTTCGGCGGAGAAATATTCTTCTTGGTTATAGAGGATGTCTACCAAGCGTCTGAACAAATCGGCGTTCGGTCCTTGGGCGATGGCCTCAATTTTGGCCAGCAAATCCTGATTGATACTCGGTTCCATGGGGCATATCCCCCTAATTTTCATAAATAATTTCTACAAATAAATTATGGCCAACTTGGCAGCCTGTCAAGAATAAAAAACCCCGCCTCCATCAAGACGCGGGGTTGGTGGCTAGGAAAATAAATCCGGCGGCGTCCTACTTTCCCTTGGGTTCACAGGCTTCCAGCCTGTGAACCCATGTAGTATCATCGGCCCGGCAGGGCTTAACTACCGAGTTCGGGATGGGACTCTATAATTTCACAGAATTCATTCTGCGCATATCCAAACCATATTTTCCTAGGTTCCAATTCAAAGTGTGAAATTAGTACAAATTTGCTATTTCCATCGAATCCTGAAACAATAGCTTGTGCTGAGTAGACATGTCCTTCTTCTAATTGCCCAACAACCTGGGAATCACTTTGAGCTTTGGCGAAAATATGTTGTTGTTTTTTTGACTTAATCCTAATTTCCTTATAGTTACCTTGAGCTAAATAACGACCTAAATCAATATGGCCTTGCTTTTTTAAGATCAATGATACCGCTCTATCTAGGCAATACTTGGTGTTTTCCCTCGTTGCCCTCTCCGATACATATTTAAGTTCTTCTTTAATAATCCATTCTTTTGATTCCTTAAATCTGAAGACTTGGGGGGTAAGTCTCCATAAATTCCAAAAATCTTGCGTTGTTACTCCCCATTCCATCAGGTCGGCCCTCAGGTTTTCATGGTCAAATTGTATATAATCAAAAGGGTCTTTAACATTTTCGCCAATCCATTCCTTATTTTTTGTATGCCACCGTGCCTTCGATCCTCCCATACCCATACTGCGGAGTAGTCCTAGATATTCATTTCGAGGATGTTCCTTCCACCCTTCAACTGAATATTCCTCTTCAACTTCTATGAATATTGCTTTCCTTATTTCAATTAATGCATTATAATATTCCCCTTCGTCAAATAGTTTGCAAGCATTCTCAATATAATTCTTAGTCTCTTCCTTTCGAATTAGTTCGTTGAGCATTATTCCTGTGAATTCTTTGCCAATGGTGTCAATAAGTAGCTTATCAATAGCACCTCTTGCCGTCTCATAATAATTTCTAAACAAGAATATAAAACCAACTCAAGCGCATCCTGCAAAACAACAATACCAGCAGACGCTAAAAACTTGTCATCGACACTACATAATTTTTGTGCTTTATCGAATAGCGTCCTAGCCACCATCAGGGTATTAAGTGTCTCTTGTTTCATTTTAGAATCTCAAATATCAAATCTGTCTTAAAAGTATACATTCAATGTATAGAAATAAATGCTTACCTACATGCTATTTTTTTAGTATGTTCGATATCGCCTGCTCAGCCTCTCTTGTAAGCCTCTGGCCAATTCCGAATTGTTCGATGAGACGATCGAGGACCGCCGTCACTCTTCGCTTTGATTTATTTAAAACAGAAGTCATTCTTGGTATAGAGGATACGCTCGTTCGAAATTGACTGATCATGCTTTCTGTTGATGTGAGTGTCTCACTCAGTATTCCTACTGCTTTTAAAGCTTCTTGTGCTTCCGTACCGTCTGACTTACTTACATCAAACTCAACCATGAGCTTTGTAGTATCTATTAATGCGTTCATGCCTTCATCAAGATTATGTGAAAACAAGGGAATTTCCGCTTCAACCCTCTCAACATACTGGTCCATATCTGCAGCTGCTCTTTCCATCAGTCTTTTTGCCAAATTTCGGTCAACTTGGCCATGCGTTTGTTCCATCGCTTCCTGGACTTCTTTTGTCCTTGTGTTGATCCGTTCAGCCAATTCCTCGGTAGACTTCCCTAAACGTTGTCCTATTTCTCCGAGTTCTTTGAATCTCTCATCGAAGATCTCGATAAGATCTATCAGGCCCAGATCTTCATCCTCTCTTTGCTTGGAATCCATAATTTTCTGAGATAGCCCTCCTTTCGGTGACATAATTGTCTTAGATGCCTCACCACATTTGACCCACTCTTGGACTTGCCGAGTGAGGTGTAGCCGCAAAATTTTTTCAATCTCCTGGATGTCCTTGAACTTCCAGTGTAATGCCCCTTCTTCACCGAGTGACTTCTGGAAGGCTTGTACTTGTGCCAATTGTTCCGGATTAATTTCGCTTGGAGAAAGTGGGGCATCTTTGAAATAGAACATTATCTTTACGCTTGCCTGATCCACATCATACCGCTGTTTTGCCTTTTGAAATTCCTCAACAGTACCCGAACCGGCTCGGCCCGTGGGTGTGCCATAGCGTGACCACATTATCCCAATAAATAGGTCATAATCATCCGGGATTTGCTCATTAATCACTGCCTGAGGGTCTTCAGAAATACCTGGGTAAGCATGTGTCTCCCAACGCAACAGATCAAGCCGAATCCCAAGCTCGCGGCTCCAAGCAAGATTAAGTTCTTTTATGATTTCCTCTAACCGCTCACGCTCATCCTGCACGTCACCAGGAGAGGCTACAAAAACTGAGAAAACCTTTTCCTGCCTTGGCATCTCTTGTTCTCCTCGGTGCTTAGTATGCTTATATAGAGCATATCATTAACAAATAAATTTACAGATTTCTATAAATAAAATAAAAAACCCCGCCTCCCTCAAGGAGGCGGGGTTGTTATGGAAAATAAATCCGGCGGCGTCCTACTTTCCCACGCAGTTGCCCGCGTAGTATCATCGGCCCTGCAGGGCTTAACTACCGAGTTCGGGATGGGATCGGGTGTGACCCCTGCGGCATGGCCACCGGAAACTCTGAATACCGTTTTTCGTTTTGGGTTTTTCGTTTTTCGTAAAAACCAAAAACCTGGCGGGCACGGAGGCCCGCCCCACCATCAGGTGGTTGTAGGGGCGGACCCATGTGTCCGCCCTCGGCGCACACACGGGTACGCCCCTACAAGTGAATCGGAAGAGAGTAAATCCTTAACAGTGTCCGAAGGCAAAGGCAAAATGGTCAAGCCGCACGGCCGATTAGTACCAGTCGGCTCCACACATTACTGCGCTTCTACCTCTGGCCTATCAACCTGGTGGTCTACCAGGGGCCTTTAGGAATCTTACGATCCGGGAGATCTATTCTTGAGGTCGGCTTCCCGCTTAGATGCTTTCAGCGGTTATCCGGTCCGCACATGGCTACCCGGCGCTGCGCCTGGCGGCACAACCGGAACACTAGAGGTGCGTCCATCCCGGTCCTCTCGTACTAGGGACAGATCCTCTCAAATCTCCTACGCCCACAACAGATAGGGACCAAACTGTCTCACGACGTTTTAAACCCAGCTCACGTACCGCTTTAATTGGCGAACAGCCAAACCCTTGGGACCTTCTTCAGCCCCAGGATGCGATGAGCCGACATCGAGGTGCCAAACCTCCCCGTCGATGTTGAACTCTTGGGCGGAATCAGCCTGTTATCCCCAGAGTACCTTTTATCCGTTGAGCGATGGCCCTTCCATACAGAACCACCGGATCACTATGACCTGCTTTCGCACCTGCTCGACTTGTGGGTCTCGCAGTCAAGCCTTCTTTTGCCATTGCACTATGAGCACGATGTCCGACCGTGCTTAGAAGACCTTCGTACTCCTCCGTTACTCTTTGGGAGGAGACCGCCCCAGTCAAACTGCCTACCATGCACGGTCCCCGATCCGGATTCACGGACCAAGGTTAGAACCTCAACGACACCAGGGTGGTATTTCAAGGTTGGCTCCCTCCGAACTAGCATCCGCAGCTCGTCGCCTCCCACCTATCCTACACAAATTATCCCGAAATTCACTGCCAAGCTACAGTAAAGGTGCACGGGGTCTTTCCGTCTTGTTGCGGGTACACGGCATCTTCACCGCGAATACAATTTCACCGAGTCCATGGTCGAGACAGCGGGGCAATCGTTACGCCATTCGTGCAGGTCGGAACTTACCCGACAAGGAATTTCGCTACCTTAGGACCGTTATAGTTACGGCCGCCGTTTACCGGCGCTTCGATTCAGGGCTTCTCCGGGCGAACCCGAATGACCCCTCCTCTTAACGTTCCGGCACCGGGCAGGCGTCAGACCCTATACGTCGTCTTGCGACTTAGCAGAGTCCTGTGTTTTTAGTAAACAGTCGCCACCCCCATTTCTCTGCAACCCCCTTCGGCTAGGGGAGCAAGTCCCTTCACCTAATGGAGGCGCACCTTCTCCCGAAGTTACGGTGCTATTTTGCCGAGTTCCTTAACCATGGTTCTCTCGAGCGCCTTAGGATATTCTCCCTGCCTACCTGTGTCGGTTTGCAGTACGATCACCTGATGAACTACCTAGAGGCTTTTCTTGGCAGCGTGGGATCAACCAGTTTGCGAGGCAGAGCCTCTCCTCATCACTTCTCGGGGTTATGGAGCAGCGGATTTTCCTACCGCTCCCCCCTACCAGCTTGAACCGGGACGTCCAACACCCGGATGGCCTACCCTTCTGCGTCCCCCCATCGGTCACTGCGCATCAGGTGGTGCAGGAATGTCAACCTGCTTTCCATCACCTACGCCTTTCGGCCTCGGCTTAGGGATCGACTAACCCTGGGAAGATTAACTTTACCCAGGAAACCTTAGGCTTACGGCGAAGGGGTTTCTCACCCCTTTTATCGTTACTCATGTCAGCATAAACACTTGTCGGGCCTCCAGCGCTCCTCACGGTACGCCTTCGCAGGCTACGACAACGCTCCCCTACCGCTCAAGGTATCCCTTGAACCCGCAGCTTCGGTACTAGGCTTGAGCCCCGTTACATTTTCGGCGCAGACCCACTCGACCAGTGAGCTATTACGCATTCTTTAAAGGGTGGCTGCTTCTAAGCCAACCTCCTGGCTGTCTGAGCGGATCCACATCCTTTCCCACTTAGCCTAGATTTGGGGACCTTAGCTGGCGGTCTGGGCTGTTTCCCTTTCGACCACGGATCTTATCACCCGCAGTCTGACTCCCGCACTAAAGACACCGGCATTCGGAGTTTGGTTGGGTTTGGTAATCTTGTGAGACCCCTAGTCCATCCAGTGCTCTACCTCCGGCGCTCATCATGCGAGGCTATACCTCAATATATTTCGGGGAGAACCAGCTATCACCGAGTTTGATTAGCCTTTCACTCCTATCCACAGCTCATCCAATAACTTTTCAACGTTAACTGGTTCGGGCCTCCAGTCGGTGTTAACCGACCTTCACCCTGGCCATGGATAGATCACCCGGCTTCGGGTCTACTCCTGGCGACTAATACGCCCTATTCAGACTCGCTTTCGCTCCGGCTACACCTTACGGCTTAACCTCGCCACCAAGAGTAAGTCGCTGACTCATTATGCAAAAGGCACGCAGTCAGACGAGCACGCGCGAACGTGCTATCGTCCTTCCACAGCTTGTAAGCGATCGGTTTCAGGTTCTATTTCACTCCGCTCCCGCGGTTCTTTTCACCTTTCCCTCACGGTACTAGTTCACTATCGGTCGTTGAGTAGTATTTAGCCTTGGATGATGGTCCACCCGGATTCCCACAGGATTCCACGTGCCCCGTGGTACTCGGGAACCGGTTCCAGAAAGCCACCCTTCTTTCGCTTACAGGGCTGTCACCTTCTCTGGCGGGCCTTTCCAGACCCTTCAACTAAAAGGATGGTTGGTAACTTTCCGAGGCGGCGGCAACCGCCTCCAAACCGGCCCCACAACTCCCAGACGGCAACGCTTGCCGGCTTACACCGCCTGAGTTTGGGCTCTTCCCCGTTCGCTCGCCGCTACTGAGGGAATCTCTGACTTGATTTCTCTTCCTGGGGGTACTGAGATGTTTCACTTCCCCCCGTTCGCCTCGTACACCTATGGATTCAGTGCACGATAGCCCGGCATTACCCGGACTGGGTTGCCCCATTCGGAAATCTCCGGATCACAGCCTGTTTAGCGGCTCCCCGAAGCTTATCGCAGCTAGCCACGTCCTTCATCGCCTCTCAACGCCTAGGCATCCACCGATCGCCCTTAGTAGCTTGACCATAAGCCTTTGCCTTGGGAAACTCCTAAGGACTACTCTCTTCACTTACGATTCACTTGTCAAAGAGCAACGAGGATGAGCTAAATCCCCGGAAAAATCTTGAGCTATCGCATCATTGACCAGGTTTCTTACTGACCCCTAACCCCTGGCCCCTGACCCCTGTCTTTTGGTGGAGGTGAACGGATTCGAACCGATGACCCCCTGCGTGCAAAGCAGGCGCTCTTCCAACTGAGCTACACCCCCTTATGAAGTGGTGGGCCTAGTTGGAATTGAACCAACGACCTCACGCTTATCAGGCGTGCGCTCTGACCGAAACTGAGCATAGGCCCTTGGAATATTTTTAAGATCTCTCTCAGAGCTAAACAGCAGAATTGCTAGCGATTGTACTTCTTAGAAAGGAGGTGATCCAGCCGCAGGTTCCCCTACGGCTACCTTGTTACGACTTCACCCCAATCACCGGCCATACCTTGGGCGGCTACCCCCCTTTCGGGTTGGCCCACCGACTTCTGGTACAACAGACTTTCGTGGTGTGACGGGCGGTGTGTACAAGGCCCGGGAACGTATTCACCGTGGCATGCTGATCCACGATTACTAGCGATTCCTACTTCATGGAGTCGAGTTGCAGACTCCAATCCGAACTGAGGACCGGTTTCTGGGATTGGCTCCCCCTCGCGGGTTGGCTACCCTTTGTACGATCCATTGTAGCACGTGTGTAGCCCTGGGCATAAAGGCCATGAGGACTTGACGTCGTCCCCACCTTCCTCCGGTTTATCACCGGCAGTCTCTCTAGAGTAGCCCAACTGAATGATGGCAACTAGAGACAAGGGTTGCGCTCGTTGCGGGACTTAACCCAACATCTCACGACACGAGCTGACGACAGCCATGCAGCACCTGTGCTGCGGTTCCCATTGCTGGGCACCCCCAGGTTTCCCTGAGGTTCCGCACATGTCAAGCCCAGGTAAGGTTCTTCGCGTTGCGTCGAATTAAACCACATGCTCCACCGCTTGTGCGGGCCCCCGTCAATTCCTTTGAGTTTTAACCTTGCGGCCGTACTCCCCAGGCGGGGCGCTTAATGCGTTAGCTGCGGCACGGAGGGATTAAAAACCCCCCACACCTAGCGCCCATCGTTTACCGCGTGGACTACCAGGGTATCTAATCCTGTTTGCTCCCCACGCTTTCGTGTCTCAGCGTCAGTTTCGGTCCAGGAAGCCGCCTTCGCCACCGGTGTTCCTCCGGATATCTACGAATTTCACCTCTACACCCGGAATTCCGCTTCCCTCTCCCGAACTCAAGCCAAACAGTTTCAAAGGCACTTCCGAGGTTGAGCCCCGGGCTTTCACCTCTGACTTGTCCGGCCGCCTGCACACCCTTTACGCCCAATAATTCCGAATAACGCTAGCACCCTCCGTCTTACCGCGGCTGCTGGCACGGAGTTAGCCGGTGCTTCCTTCAGCGGTACCGTCACACCTGAGGATTATTCGTCCCCAGGCTATTCTTCCCGCCTGACAGGGCTTTACGACCCGAAGGCCTTCTTCACCCACGCGGCATCGCTGCGTCAGGGTTTCCCCCATTGCGCAATATTCCTCACTGCTGCCTCCCGTAGGAGTCTGGACCGTGTTCCAGTTCCAGTGTGGCTGATCGTCCTCTCAGACCAGCTACCCATCGTCGCCTTGGTAGGCCTTTACCCTACCAACTAGCTAATGGGACGCGGGCTCATCTCTATCCGGTAGCTTTTATAAAGAGGCCACCTTTGCCGACAAATCCCAGGATTCGCCGGGTTATGCGGTATTAGCGCACCTTTCGGTGCGTTATCCCCCGGACCGAGGTAGATTACCCACGCGTTACTCACCCGTGCGCCACTTTACTCCCCCCCCGAAAGGGGGTTTCTCGTACGACTTGCATGTGTTAGGCATGCCGCCAGCGTTAATTCTGAGCCAGGATCAAACTCTCCAGTTATATGGAGTTATTCCCGCACTCTTGAAGCTCACTATTTAGTTTTCAAAGAGCAAAGTCGTCTAAATTAGATTATAGACACTTTTATGCCGCTGTCAAGAGGTAATTTTTTCGTTAATTCTTAACCCCCCCGCAGCGGCAACTGTTTTTGTAACCTATCGCCCGATTCCTGTCAACCCCAGCACAAGAATTTTTTTTCACCGCCTCCTTTGAGGGGCAATTATCCTGTTTCTATAGTAAATATAATACCTTATTCCAAAATGTCAAGCCCCCGAGAGACTGTTTTCGGTTTTCGGTTTTCAGTTTTCGGTGGGCAAGAGCCCAGGCGTCAGGATCCAGCGCCCCGGCTTTCAGCTTTCAGAAAAATGTAGGTCGGGCACGGCCCACCACCCCTCATCACCCTTCAGGCGTCAGCTTGCGATTTTCGCTCATTAAGCTCATTAAAAATACCCGTGGCGGGCTCCCCGCCCGCCACCCTCAGAAAATGAAGCGACTGCGACCTTTTACGGCCCCAAGCGGCATAATGGCGATGTTCAGATAAGGGTTGGGAAAAGATTTGGAGGGAAAGGGGTAAGGGGTCGCGGCCCATACCCCATCCAAAAACCGAAAACGGCATTGATAAATCCTGGAAGTCCCCCCTCTTCCTTCCCCAGGGGATGAGTCTGTCCGGAGAGACAGGCGAGGTTTTATCCGTGGCCCGGCCCGGTTAGGAGATAGGGCGATTTTTTCCCCCGCCCCGGGCCTCGTTCCTCTTCTCCACCATGGCCCTCAATTCCGCCACGCTTTCCCGGAGGGTCGCGGCCTGGGCCGCCAGCTCCTGGGCCGCAGCCGCGGCCTGCTCCGAGTTGGCCGCATTGCTCTGGATCACCTTGTCCATTTCGGTGACGGCCTTATTGATCTGATCCACGCTCTGGGCCTGGTCGGTGGAGGCCGCGGCTATCTCCGCCACCAATTCCTTCACCTTGCCGGTGCTGGCCGTCACCTGGGAGAAGGCCTCCCCCGTCTTCTCCACCAGCCCGGAGCCGTCTTTAATCTTGGCCATGTTGCTTTCGATCAGATCCCCAGTATTTTTGGCGGCATCCGCGGCCCGCTTGGCCAGGGCCCGGACCTCCTCGGCCACCACTGCAAAACCGGCCCCGGCCTCCCCGGCCCGGGCTGCTTCCACCGCCGCGTTCAGGGCCAGCAGGTTGGTCTGGAAGGCAATCTGATCAATGGTCTTGATGATCTTGGCCGTCTCTTCGCTGGCCGCGGAAACCTGCTTCATGGAGCTGGTCAATTCCCCCATGGAGCTGTTGGCCTGCTCCACCACTTTGGCGGCCTCTCCCACCAGGGCGTCGGCGTGCCGGGCATTATCCGCGTTCTGCCTGGACATGGACGCCATCTCTTCCAGAGAGGAGGAGGTTTCCTCCAAAGCCGCCGCCTGTTCCGAAGTTCCTTGGGCCAGGGATTGGCTGGCGGCATTCACCTGCTGCGAGGCCGCCATCACCTGGACCGAAGCTTCATCCATCTCCTGGGAGACCCGCCGTAGTATCCTGGAGATGCTCCGGGCAATGAAAAAGGCCAGGATAATCCCGAGGGCTACGGTCACCAGGCCCATGGAGGTGACCCGGGATTTGGTCTCTTGCGCCCGCTGGAGCAGGCCTTCGTCGGTCATTAGGTTCGCCTTCGCGGTTTCCCTGATCTTTCTCAGAAGTTCTTGCACCTTCTTCAGATTGGGGGAGGTCTCCTGGGCATAAATTTTATTGGCCTGCTCCATGCCTTCCTTGGCCTTCAGGGTCAGAGCAATGGCTTCTTCGAATTCCTTGCGCACGTGGGTCAGGGCTTCCTGCATTTCTCCTTCCACCAGCCGGAGCGCGGCCGGCATATCTCCGCTGTTCACCAGGTTCTCGATTTTGACCGCTATTTGGTGCAACTTCAGATAATGGCAGCGGCAGTCTTCAATGTAGCGCTTAATTCCCGGCGAAGAGGCGCATAATTGGTCAACCTCGGGACTATACAGAAACTTGCCGAATTGACTTTTTTTGGGATCGGTATCCACTTGCAGGGAGAACTTCTGGTCCGTGTCCGGCCCTCCGGCCCGAAGCGCCAGGGCCTTCATGCTTTGAGAGACCCATTTAAGATGGTCATTCAGAGTGCCGTACATGACCAACACCAAACCGCCGTGTTGTTTCTGAAAAACCCGGAATATTTTTCCCGCGGATTGGTGCAGCTCCCGGTGGGGCGCCTCCACTTCCTTCAACAAAGGAGCCAGTTGCGGCAGGTTTTTTTCCGCGTCCTTGCGCCCCTCCCCATAGAGCCACTGTCCGAAACTGCATTTATGATCATCCAATTGCAATTCCAGGGCGCTGGTTTCCCCCTCAATGATCAGGGTGCTGAGTTTATTGGCCCAATTCAGGTGATCCACCTCCCTTTGGGCCAACATGTTGTCCAAGCGGTTGCCTTTGATAACCTGGTCCGCGTCTTTCACCAAACCGCTTACCCCGGTGAAACCGAGTCCCCAAACTATTAAAAGACCCAGAAAAACGATCCCAAAACCGGCGGTAAGTTTTTTCCCCACGGTCATCGCGCTCCTGCTCATACTCTTAGCCCTCTGATACCGAGTCGCATTCAATCGGCTATATTGGGTAGCCGCAGGCTTTAGCCCGTGCCGGCACAGGCTGGAAAGCCTGTGCTACCTTTTGATTGAAACTTGGTATGAAAATATTCCGCCCGGAGAAAAAGCCTATTTAGTTAAATGCTTTTCGTCAATTTTTAAATATTTCTTAAGTGATTTTCAGGGATTATAGCCTATTATCAGACATATAGGCCATTCTTTTGGCTGTCTCTAATTGGCAACAAGGAGAATAATGGCTTCTTTAGTTATTATTTCAACATCTTACCGGTTTCGAGGTTCTATCCTGCCCCTGCCTGAATAGAAGCTTCGCCTCTCCTTCTTTGGCTGCTGGCCAAATTCCTTTTCCTTTGTTATGATTCAACAAATTTTGGGGGCAAAAACACTGTCTGCAGGAGGCCCTATGGAATCCTTGAGCAGCCTGGAACCTATCTTTAAGCCGAAGAGCGTGGCGGTCATCGGCGCGTCCACCGTGCCGGGCAAACTGGGCCACGACATCCTGGCCAACCTCAAAAACGGCGGCTTCGCCGGGCCCCTCTACCCCGTCAACCCCAAGGCCGACGAGATCCTGGGCCTCAAGGTCTATAAATCCGTGACCGAAACCCCTTTGCCCCCGGACCTGGCCGTGGTGGTCATCCCCGCCCGGCTGGTCCCCGGCACCCTGGAGCAGGCCGCGGGCGCGGGTGTTAAGGCCGCGGTGGTCATCACCGGCGGCTTTGCCGAAGCAGGCGAAGAAGGTGAGCGCCTCCAGGACGAGCTGGCCCAGGTGGTGCGGAAGACCGGCATCCGGGTCATCGGCCCCAACTGCCAGGGGGTGAATCTCCCCCACCACCACATGTGCGCGTCCTGGCCCCTGATTACCACTAAAGGAAAGATCGCGTTCGCGTCCCAATCCGGGACCGTGGGCGCGGCCTTCCTGGATCTGGCCGCGGCGGAGAAATTGGGGGTGAGCGCCTTTATCAGCCTGGGCAACCGGGTGGACGTGGACGAAGCGGAGGTCATCAGCTACTTCAACGCCGACCCCCATACCCAGGTGATCGCCCTTTACCTGGAAGGGGTGAAACGGCCCACCTATTTCCTGGACGCGCTCCACGAAGCCGAAAAACCGGTGGTCATCCTCAAGGCGGGCCGCACCAGCCGGGGCAGCCGGGCCGCGGAGTCCCACACCAAGTCCCTGGCCGGCACGGACGCCATCTATGACGCGCTCTTTGAAAAATACCAGGTTTACCGGGCCGACACCCTGGAGGAGCTTTTCGATTTCGCCAAGGCCCTGGCTTATCTCCCCCAACCCCGGGGGCCCCGGTTGATGATCACCACTTCCTCCGGGGGCGCGGCCATTCTGGCCATTGATGAGGCGGAAAAAAACGGCCTCGAGGTCCCGGACCCCAGCCCCAGCCTCAAAGACAGCCTGCGGCAGATGGTCCCGGCCCACTGCCCGGTGGGCAACCCCGTGGACCTCACCGGGGACGTCATGGCCGACGCCTCCCTGTACAAAAAGGTGCTGGACGAGGCCCGCACGGAGTTCGACACCCAGGTGGTGATCTTCGGGGACCCCATCCCCGGGGCCTGCCAACAAGTGACGCCGGGCGCCTCGGAACTGGTCATTTTCCTGGGGGGCGCGGAAGTGGAGCGGGAGGAGCGGGAGAAGCTCTACGATGCAGGTATCCCCGTGTTCCCCACTCCGGAGCGGGGGGTCAAGGCCCTGGCCCAATTTTTCCGCTTCCAGGAGAAGCACGCGGCCATCCCCCACACCCCCACCCACAAGGAGGCGGAGACCCGGCCTTCGCCGGCCCTGCGCCTGCTCCCCGCGACCGAGGCTGCGGCCCTGGTGACCAAGGCCGGTATCCCCGCGGCTGCTGCGCCCCTGGCCGCAGATCCCGACGAAGCCGTAGCCCTGGCTCGGCAATTCGGCTACCCCGTGGCCCTGAAGATTTCCTCCCCGGACATCCCCCACAAAAGCGACATGGGGGGCGTGCAGCTCAATCTTCAGAACGACGAGCAAGTGCGCCACGCGTTCCAGGACATCATGGCCTCCACCCGCCTTTACGAACGCTGGGCCCGGATCGACGGCGTGAGCGTCTCTGTCATGGCCAACCCCGGGGGGCTGGAACTCATCCTGGGGACCCTCACCGACCCCCAGTACGGCCCCACCCTGATGTTCGGCATGGGGGGCGTGGCCACGGAAATTTACCGGGACGTGGCCTTCTGTCTGCTCCCGGCCACGGACGCGGAACTTAAAGGCCTGATGAAAAAGATCAAGGGCTACCCCCTGCTCACCGGCTTCCGGGGCCAACCCCGTCGTGACCTGGACGCGCTGTTCACCGCCATGAAGGCCCTGGCCCGACTGGCGGATAAACACCCGGAACTGGACCAGATCGAACTCAACCCGCTGCTGCTTTACCCCAAGGGCCTCTTCGCGGTGGACGTGCGGGTCTTTTCCCGGGTGTAGGGTGCGCCCTGCGCACCATAAATAAGGTAGGGGAGGGTCCAAGACCTGATACCAAGTTGCTTTCAAGAGGTAGCACAGGCTTTCCAGCCTGTGCCGGCGCAGGCTAAAGCCTGCGGCTACCAATTATAGCCGATTGAATGCGACTCGGTATGAGTCCCTGCCCCCTTCCTCAAACCCTATACCCCAACCCGCATTTGGGTAAAATGGAGGGCAACGCCGCCCGCCATAAAACCAAACCCTGGTGGCACAGGCTTCCAGCCTGTGCTCTCAGTGGTAGCCGCAGGCTTCAGCCTGCGCCTTATCTGGGAATCATATTATGACCACTGCCCTTTTGCTGATAGACATTCAAAATGATTATTTCCCCGGCGGCAAAATGGAGTTGGAAGGCAGCCTGGAAGCAAGTCTACGCGCTCAGGAGATACTTGCCTTTTTTCGGGAAAGGGCTTTGCCCATCGTGCATATCCAACACGTATCCGCCCGCCCGGGAGCGACATTCTTTCTTCCCGGTACGGACGGAGTGAAGACTCATCAGAACGTGGAGCCCTTGCCGAAGGAAATGATATTCCAGAAAAACTACCCCAACAGCTTCCGGAGCACCCCCTTGTTGGACCATCTCCGGGACAAGCAGGTAGATAAAGTGGTCGTTTGCGGCATGATGACCCCCATGTGCGTGGATGCCACCGTCCGGGCCGCGTTCGATTACGGCCTGGAAGTTACGGTGGTGCACGACGCCTGCGCCACGCGGACCCTTATTTTTGGCGATCAGACCATTCCCGCGGCGCAGGTTCAGGCGGCGTTTTTATCTGCCCTGAGTTTTCTCTATGCCCGGGTTGTCACCGCCGCCGAGTTTCTGCGGAACTTCCGGTAAATGTTAGAAAAATACGCTCTACACTCAATGTCTCAATGACTTCTTTAGAATTCTTCCGCCTCCAGACCCGGGAAGAGGTCCTGGCCCTCTACCCCCGCTTCTCCCCCGTGGGCGTGGAGGAAGTGGACCTGCTTGCCGCCTTGGGCCGGGTACTGGCCGCGCCGGTGCCCGCGCCTGAGGACGTGCCCGCGTTCCTCCGGGCCTCCATGGACGGCTACGGGGTGCGGGCCGCCGATACCTTCGGGGCCAGCGTGGGCGCGCCCCAATATCTGGAGATCAAGGGGGAAGTGCCCATGGGCGCGGCCCCCGAGCGGCCCGCGGGCCCCGGCGAAACCCTACGGGTCCCCACCGGGGCCATGCTCCCCCCGGGCGCGGACGCGGTGGTCATGGTGGAATACACCGCGGAGCACCCCGACGGCACCCTGGAGGTGCGCCGGCCCGTGGCCCCCGGGGAAAATGTCCTGCAACCTGGAGAAGACGTGCAGCAGGGGGAAGTGCTTTTCCCTGCGGGTTTACGCCTCCGGCCCCAGGACCTGGGCCTTTTGGCCGCGCTGGGGGTGACTCGTCTCCCGGTTTTCCGCCACCCCCGGGTGGCTATTTTGTCCTCCGGCGACGAGATCGTGCCCATCACCCAGCAACCCGCCCCCGGCCAGGTGCGGGACAGCAACGCCCATCTGGCCGCGGCCCAGGTGGCGGAATGGGGCGGCGTCCCCACCCTCCAGGGTGTCATCCCCGACGACTTCTCAGCTCTGAAAAACGCCCTGGCCGCAGCTTTAGGGGAAGCCGACCTGATCCTCATCTCCGGGGGCTCCTCCGTGGGCGCCCGGGACCTCACCCTGGAGGCCATCAAAGCCCTGCCGGGCGCAGAAGTCCTGGCCCACGGGGTAGCCATCCGCCCCGGCAAACCCACGATTCTGGCGGCCGTGGGCAATCCGCCCCTGCCTCTCCTGGGCCTGCCGGGGCACCCCGCGTCCGCGGCGGTGGTCATGGAGGTATTGGGAAGGCCCCTATTGGCCCGACTGGCGGGGCTGGCAGAGTCCCGATCTTGGGAAGACGAGGTGACTGCGCTCCTCTCCCGGAACCTGGCCGGGGCCAGCGGCCGGGAGGACTACGTGCGGGTGCGCCTGCGCCGGGAAGGGGAGACCCTCTGGGCCGACCCGGTCCTGGGGCCTTCCGGGCTGCTCTCTCCCCTGGTCAAGAGCGACGGCCTGGTAATGATTCCCTTGGGGGTGGAAGGATTGGTCCGGGGCGAATCCGTAACGGTGCGGCTCTTTTCTCCCGGCCTTTAGGGCCGGTAATAGGTCTTCGGTCTTCGGTTATAATTAATACGAATTGTTGATAAGTTACAGGTAAAGTTTGTTGAATTAAAAGGGAATGTTGCATAACCTCCCCGGACCTTGGACCATTCGTCATTCGGTGAATGGTCCTTTGTCTTGATTGCAGAGATCTCGGTACTTATTTTTAAAAATGTTCTCAAAATCAAGGAGTCTTAAGGAAAAATTGAGGGCCGTGACCCGGGCGTCCCGCATCGGTGTCCCCTGACCCTCTCCCCCCGCCGGGTGGAGAGGGAGTTATCCCAGGTTCCGTTACAGAGGTAGCACAGGCTAAAGCCTGCGGCTACCAAATATTGCTGATAAGATTAGAGTGCTTAGCCAGTGTCCAGACCCGAAGAGTTCAGCTTTACCCGCTACCTGGCCGCCAAGAGGGGCCTGGATGACCGCTCGCTCAACCGCCATGTATTCAATTCCCTGTCCCAGTCCCTATCCGCGTTTTCCGCCCCAGGCCCCCTGCAGGTGCTGGAGGTGGGCTGCGGCCTCGGCGCCATGGTGGAGCGGCTCCTGGACTGGGGGTTGCTGCGCCGGGGCGCGGTGTACAAGGCCATCGACCTCCAGCCCGAAAACATTGCCGCGGCCCGGGAGCGCCTGAGGGCCTATGCCGCCAGCCGGGGATACCGGGTCAGCGAGGAAGAGGGCGTCCTCTGCCTTAAGCTCCGCCAGGGTCAGCGCCTCTTTGTGGTCCTGGAGGCCATCGACCTCTATGACTTTATCCGGCGGGAGCAAGGGCGGCAGACCTGGGACCTGCTCATCGCCCATGCCTTCCTGGACCTGGTGGACCTGTCCGCCACCCTGCCCCCCCTGCTGTCCTTGTTGGGGGAGAGAGGACTCTGTTATTTCACCCTCAATTTTGACGGGGCCACCATTTTTTTGCCATACCTGGACGTGGAGTTTGACCGGCAGATCGAGGAGCTTTACCACCAGACCATGGACCAGCGCCAATGGCAGGCCTGGCCATCGGCCCGGAGCCAAACGGGGCGCCGGCTTTTCCATATGCTGCCCGCCGCGGGAGCCCAGGTGCTGGCCGCGGGCAGCTCGGATTGGGTGGTCCACCCCGGCCCCGGCGGCTATCCGGCAGATGAGGCCTATTTCCTGCATTTTATTATCCATACCGTGGCCAGCGCGCTGCAGGATCATCCCCATCTTCCGGAGGACCGCTTCCGGGAATGGGTGGACCAGCGCCACCGGCAGATCGAGAAGGGGCAGTTGCTTTATATTGCCCGGCAACTGGATTTTTTAGGATATATTAATAGGGGGAAAATAGGGACACTTCCTATTTTTTACTATTTTTTTCCCGCCATATTAGGTCGTTCCTAAAAAAAATAGGAAGTGTCCCTATTTTCCCTCAATAAACGATGCGGAAACTCTTGAGGTCACCCAAGTAAGGCTGCCACTCTATCTCCACCTGGTCCACATAAGAGTAGCGGGGCCCCTGGTGGCACCAGGCGAGCATGCTGTTCAGGGTGTCCCGCTCCCCTTCGAACATGGCCTCCACCCGGCCGTCCGGGAGGTTCCGCACCCACCCCGCCAGCCCCCGGGCCAGGGCTTCATCCCGGGTATGGGCCCGGAAAAAGACCCCTTGGACCCGGCCCTCGATGAATACGTGGAGCCTCGCTTTATCCCCCATTTGTCTCTCCTTTTGCGGGAGGAGGCCAGAAGAACTGTAAGCAGTAAGCTGTGAGCAGTGAGCAGAAAAAGCAAAGAATGATCGGTTCGTTCATTTTTTTACTGCTTACTGCTTACTGCTCACTGCTTACTCCAATCACCGCACCAATTTCTCAAACTCCGCCTCGGTGAGGATAGTTACTCCTAGTTCCCGGGCCTTGGCGTATTTGCTTCCGGGGTCCGCGCCCGCCACCACGTAATCGGTTTTGGCGGACACAGAGGAACTCACCTTGCCGCCCCGGGCGGTGACCAGGGCCTTGGCTTCTTCCCGAGAGAAATGGGCCAGCCCGCCGGTGAATACAAAAGTTTTGCCCGCCAGGGGGCCTGCGGCCCGGGCTTCCGGGGGCTGTTCCTTAACCCCGGCTTCTTTAAGCTTGGTAATCAATTCCCGGTTCCGGGGATTGTCAAAATATTCCCGGATGCTGCCGGCCACCTGGGGGCCTACGCCTTCCACCTGGAGCAAATCCTCTTCCCCGGCCGCCATCAGGCCCTCCAGGGTCTGGAAATGCTGGGCCAGGAGTTGAGCCGTGGCTTCGCCCACGAAGCGGATGCCCAAGGCATTGATCAGCCGCCAGAAGGGGGGATTTTTGCTGCCCTGGATGGCGTTGATGATGTTCTGGGCGGATTTTTCCGCAAAGCGCTCCAGGGGCACGAGGTCCCCTTCCGTCAGGTGGTAGAGATCGCTGACGTCCTTCACCAGACCGGCGTTCACCAGTTGCAGGATGATCTTTTCCCCCAGGCCGTCGATGTCCATGCCAGCCTTAGAGGCAAAGTGCATGATCCCCCGGGTCGAGGCCCCGAAACAGTCGGGGTTGGGGCAGCGGGTAACTTTTTCACCTGCGGGCCGCACCAGGGGGGTGTCGCACACCGGGCAGTTTTGAGGCATCTGGAAAGGCGCGGCCCCCGGAGGACGTTCTTCGATAATAACCTTCACCACTTCCGGGATGACGTCCCCGGCCCGCTGGATCAGGACGGTGTCCCCTACCCGCACGTCTTTTCGGGCCACTTCGTCTTCATTGTGCAACGTGGCCCGGGAGACCGTAACTCCCCCCACCTCCACCGGCTCCATCACCGCCATGGGGGTAACCGCGCCGGTGCGGCCCACGTTGACCGCGATGTCCAGGACCCGGGTGGTCTCCTGGGTGGCCGCGAATTTGTAGGCCAGGGCCCAGCGGGGGCTCCGGGCCTTGGTGCCCAGGCGTTCCTGCAAGGCTAGGGAATCCACCTTGATCACCACCCCATCGATTTCGTAAGGCAGGCCGTGGCGCTGATGCTCGATGCGGTGATGATAAGCGATGGCCGCATCGATGCCCCGGCAGGTCTCAATCAGGGGGTTGACGCGAAAGCCCCATTTTTTCAGGTTTTCCAAAATGTCCCAGTGGGTCTTAAAACTCGCGCCCTTTACTTCCCCCACGCCGTAGCAATAGATCTTTAAGGGCCGGGCCGCGGTGATGGCGGGGTCGAGCTGGCGCAGGGACCCGGCCGCGGCGTTCCGGGGATTGGCAAACGCGGCCTCCCCCCGGCCCTCCCTCTCCCGGTTCAGCTTTTCAAACTCACCCAGGTCCATGTAGACCTCGCCCCGGACCTCCAGCAATTCCGGGACGGGGGCTTCTTTCCCCAACATCTGTAAAGGAATGGTGTGGATGGTTTTCAGGTTTTGGGTGACGTTTTCCCCCCGGATGCCATCCCCCCGGGTGGAGCCCACGGTGAAGCGCCCCCGTTCGTACACCAGCTCCACCGCGCACCCGTCCATCTTGGGCTCCACCACGTAGTGAAAGTCTTCCGTGGTGCGCAAAAAGCGTTTCAGGCGCTCATCAAACTCCCGGGCCTCGGCCTCGCTGAACGCGTTCTCCAGGGAGAGCATGGGCTGCCGGTGCCGCAAGCTTTCGAACTTTTCCAGGGGCGCGGCCCCCACCCGCTGGGTGGGGGAGTCGGGAGTGACCAGCTCCGGATATTTTTCCTCCAGTTTTTCCAATTCCTGGAGCAGCCGGTCATACTCCGCGTCGGATATCACCGGGTTATCCAGGACATAATAGCGATAATTGTGGTAATGGAGTTGCTCCCGAAGCTCTTTTATCCGGGAGATGACTTCCGGGGGCGCGGGGGGCGGGGGCGGGACCATGTTTAAATCACCGGCTATTTTATCGGATAATAGTAAAAGCCGAAGCACCAAATTCCCGGCATCCCACCAGGTTGCCGGGGAGTAGACCAGAACGCCATCCAAGTTAATCCAAAAATATAATAGGTAGATTTCCCGTGATTGGCAAGGTCAAAAGCCAGGACCAGGCAGGGTCAACGGGGCTGCCGATGCAAGTTTATCCCCATAAAATTAAATAATGGAGAGGTCCTGAAAAAGTATGTTTGTCATCCTGAGCGAAGCGAAGGATCTTGTATCTATGAGATTCTTCGGTCGCTCCGCTCCCTCAGAATGACAGAAAGGCCGCTTTTGCAAAGGTTTTAAGAGGACGGTTCCTCTTTTGCGGAACTCCGGTTTATGTGGGGAATTTTTTGAGAACAAGATTACAAAATGTTAGAAGTCTGACGGTTTGGCGTTGTTATTTTGGCGGGTTGCTAATCATGCAAGACTTCAAGACGGGGAGGCTGGGACACCGGTTCTCTGGCTAGGCGGCGGATCTCGGTGACGATCTCCAGCACTTTCTGCAGTTGTTCACTGATCATCCTCACTTCTTCAAATATGGGGCTGGTTTCATCGCATTCCAGCAGCAGCAGGTCCACCATCCCGGTGACCGCGGCCAGGGGCTGGGCCAGGTCGTGCAATGAGTCCCGAATGTCTTTCAATTTGGCGTCCTTTTCCATGCCATTTGACCCACTGCAGTATTAGATCGAAAATTTTCTAGGAAATGTTAAATGCAAAATGAAAGCCAGGAGCAAAATTTTCCAGAGCCACCGAATTGACGCATCAACTTGCTCCCCCGGGGAGGGCGGGTCAATCCCGGGGCACGGCCAACATGCGTTCCACCGCGTTCAGGGCCCGCACCCGGATGTCCTCCGGGACCGTGATCTGATGGCGGTTTTCCTGGAGCGCGGTGATCACGTCCGCCAGGGTGATGCGCTTCATGGGGCGGCAGATGAGGCGCTTGGAGGGAGAATAAAAAACCTTGGCGGGGTTCTCTTTGCGCATCCGGTGCAGGATGCCTTTTTCCGTGCCGATGATAAATTCCTTCGCCTCGGCTTCCTGCACGTATTTCAGCATGCCGCTGGTGCTGCGCACAAAGTCCGCCAGATCCACCACCTCCGGATTGCATTCGGGATGGGCAATGAACACGGCCTGGGGATGGGCGGCCTTGGCCTCCAGCACCTCCTCGGCGCTGAGGCCGTCGTGGACGTTGCACCAGCCTTCCCAGGTCAGGATTTCGATCTCCTTGGCCGTGTGCCGGGCGGCATAGAGGGCCAGGTTTTGGTCAGGAATCATCAACACCCGGGGCGCGGCCAGAGAATTGACCACCGAGATGGCATTGGCGGAGGTGCAACAGATGTCGCTTTCCGCCTTCACCGCGGCGGTGGAGTTGACGTAGGTGACCACGGGGACCCCCGGCAGTTCCGCCTTCCGGGCCAACAGCTTGGCCGCGGTGACGGACTCCGCCAGGCAGCAGCCCACGTCCAGGCGGGGCAGGAGCACGGTTTTATCCGGGCAGAGGATGGCCGCGGTTTCCGCCATAAAATGGACGCCGCAAAAGACAATCACCTCAGCCGTGGTTTGGGCGGCTTTCATGGACAATTCCAGGGAATCCCCCACGACGTCGGCGATGTCCTGGATCTCCCCGGGCTGGTAATTGTGGGCCAGGAGAATGGCCCGGCGTTTCTCCAGCCAATCGCGCACTTCCTGTTGTTGGGCGGTTAGTTTCATGCTTGCAGCAGGCGTCTGGATTAGCTCCGGTTCTCCCGGACCACCTGCACTCCCGGCGGCGGCGTGAAGGTGAAAAGCCCGGGGTCCAAATGCATGTTAAGCTGCATCTGGGAGAAGGCAAAGCGGGTCTCTTCCCCCAGGGCGTTGGTGAACTCCAGCTTTTCCAACTGATAAGTGCGGGGATTGATGGTGAGAGTGAGGCGCTTCAATTCCGGTTCCGATTTGCGGGGAAAGAGGTCCACCACATAGTTGTCCCCGGCTTGGGGAGGCCGGTTCCAGGAGATTTGGAAATCCCGGCTGAGTTCCCCCATCCCGGAAAAAAACCGCATCACCAGGTCGGAGCGCAACACCTTATTCAAAGGATAAACCATGACTACCGCGTCCTGGGGGATGAACATCCAGACCTCCCGCCCATCGGCCACGATTTCCTTTTTCTGCTCCGGGGGGTTTTCGTACTGCCAACGCATGCGGCAGGGTTTTTGAAAATAGAGCAGGCCTTCGGCTTTTTCTCCCTGAGTCGCGGCCTGCATCCGGGACTCCTGGCGGAAGCGGGCTTTGAAGCCGCCGGATTTGTCATACTGTGCCTGCACCCGGCTCACCACTTCTTCGGGGCTGGGCGCGCCCCAAGCCTGCAACGGAGCCAACAGGCTGCAAAATGTCAAAAACACCAGCCAGAAACGGATGTTCAAGAATTCGCTTTCCTTGTTTGTGAAAATGTTTAGGGTTTCCTTAAAGTCAAAATTTATCAAATCGCAGCTTCCGCGTCAATCGGCCCAGAGCCGGGAGGGAGGAGTCTGAGGGGGGACAAAGACATTAAATTGGGGAAAATGGAAAAAGGCGAAACAGTTGAACATGGACCTTGGCTCACCTATAAACCATGAAAAGTTGCGGTATCACAGGCTTTCCAGCCTGTGCGGGTTTTTCGGCACAGCCTGGAAAGGCTGTGCTACCGCTAAGAAGAACTTGTGGGTAAAGATGGGTCTCGAAGGAGGGAGAAGCTTATCCAGGAGCTAAGGCAATAAGCACTTCCCCTTTTCGCCCCCCGATTTTACTCCCTACCTCCTCCACGGAATAGCCCTAGCAAAGCTCTTAATTAATGTCACCCCATTGACTTTATCGCCCCTTTGGGATTAATTCCTGGGGGAAGTTCATGAACACGAGCATAGAAGATTACAATTATTTCCTGCCTCCGGAATTGGTGGCCCAATACCCCTTGCGGGAGCGGGACGCCTCCCGTCTCCTGATCCTCAACCGGGCCAACGGGGAAATCCGGCACGCCTCTTTCCGGGACCTGCCCCGATATTTAGACCCCAGCGACCTGCTGATCATCAACGATACCCGGGTCTTTCCCGCCCGGCTCCACGGCGTGAAAACCAGCGGCGGCAAAATCGAACTCCTCCTCCACCACCTGCCGGAGGCGGAGGAGGGGGAAGCGAAGGAATTTGGGGGAGGGGGCCAGGGGCCGGGGGCCCGAGCCACTTACCGGGGGCGTTTGCGGCAGGGGCAGGAGTTGATTTTTGGGGAGAGATTGCGGGCCGAAGTAATCTCTCTGCCCCAGCCGGGGGTGGCGGAGGTGCGTTTCCGGTCCCTTAACGGCAGTGATCCCTCACAGATAGTGATGGAGCAGGGGGAAGTGCCGCTGCCGCCCTATATCCGCCGCTCTCCCGAAGAACAGGACCGGGAAGGTTACCAAACGGTCTATGCCTCCCGGATGGGGGCCATTGCCTGCCCCACCGCGGGCCTGCATTTTACGGATGCGGTCATGGAAGACTTGGCCCGCCGGGGACTGGAGACGGTTTCGGTCACCCTGCACGTGGGGCCCGGGACCTTTATGCCGGTGCGGCAGGAGGACTATACCAAACACCGCCTGGAACCCGAATATTTTGAGCTTTCCGAGGCCGCGGCGAAGAGGTTGAATGAGGCGCGGAGCCGGGGGCAGCGCCTGGTGGCAGTGGGCACCACCAGCGTCCGGGTCCTGGAATACTGCGCCGGGCCTGAGGGGTTCACCCCCCAAACCGGCTGGTGCGACCTTTTTGTCTTCCCCGGCTATACTTTTCAGGCCGTGGACCGGCTCCTCACCAATTTCCACCTCCCCAAATCCACCCTGCTGCTCTTGGTGAGCGCGTTCGCGGGCCGGGATTTAATCATGAAAGCTTACGAAGAAGCCGTTAAGGAAAAATACCGCTTTTATTCTTATGGCGATTGCATGTTGATTTTGTGAGGGGATGGTGGGAGGGGCAACGTACCGAAAGGGCGGGGTTTCTCTGCCTGCCCTACCCATATCCCCGCTTTCAGTAATCAGTGATCAGTGATCAGTATGTTCAATATCTTTTACTGATTACTGGCCACTGATCACTGGCCAGGGGATTGGGTCTGGGGAAGCACAACACTAATGTTTGAGTTTCGCTTAAAAAAAACTGAATCCCCCGGGGGCCCCCGGTGGGGGGAGATGCGCACCCGCCGGGGGGTGGTGGAGACTCCTATATTTATGCCCGTGGGCACCCTGGCCACGGTGAAAGCCATGACTCCCGAGGAGCTGCAGGAGTTGGGGGCCGCCATTATCTTGAGCAATATTTATCACCTTTACTTGCGACCGGGGGTGGAGGTGGTGGCTGCGCTGGGGGGGCTGCACCGGTTCATGAACTGGCCCGGCGGGATTCTCACCGATTCCGGGGGGTATCAGATCTTCAGCCTGGCGCCGCTGCGCAAGATTACGGAGGAAGGGGTGCATTTCCGCTCCCATCTGGACGGCTCCAGCCATTTTCTGACCCCGGAAAAGGTGGTGGAGTTGCAGCAGGCCATCGGCTCCGACATCATGGTCTGCCTGGATGAATGCCCCGGGTATCCGGCCCCGGAAGAGGAGGTGCGCCGGGCCGCGGACCTCACGTTGAGATGGGCCAGGCGTTGTCTGGAAGCCAGGGGGGATGCGGCCGCGCCGTTATTTGCGGTGGTGCAGGGCGGGATGCTCCCGGAGCTCCGCCGGGAGCAGGCCCAGGCCTTCCGGGAGCTGGATTTCGACGGCTATTGCCTGGGGGGCTTAAGCGTGGGGGAGGACAAAGAAACGCTGCTGGCCATGGTGGAGGTGACCACCCCGGAGTTGCCGGAGGACAAGCCCCGGTACCTGATGGGGGTGGGGACGCCGGAGGACCTGGTGGAGGGAGTGGCCCGGGGGGTGGATATGTTCGACTGTGTGCTCCCCACCCGCAACGGCAGAAACGGCATGGCCTTTACCGCGTTTGGGAAAGTGGTGGTGAAAAACGCGGTTTATACCCGGGACCCCCGGCCCCTGGAGGAGGAGTGCGGCTGCTACACCTGCCGCCATTATTCCCGGGCCTATTTGCGCCATCTTTATATTTCCCGGGAAATTCTGTGCTATCGTCTTTTAACTCTGCATAATTTATATTACTATCTGCACCTGATGGCGGAAATTAGACAGGCAGTGGCCGCGGGCCGCTTTGCCGAGTTTCGCCGGGAATTTTACGAAAAACGAGAGGGAGGTAACGCGCGTGGTTAATTGGGCATATGCCGCAGGGCCCGGGGGCGCTCCCGAGTCCAGCCCCATGTGGACCTTTATGGCCCCCATGGTATTGATGGTGGTGATCTTCTATTTTCTGCTCATCCGGCCCCAACAGAAAAAAGCCAAGGAGCATCGCCAATTTCTGGATAACCTGAAAAGGGGTGACCGGGTAATCACCACCGGCGGTCTCTGCGGTGAAATTACGGCCATCAATGACCAGATCGTGACCCTGGAAGTGGCGGACAAGGTGCGCCTGGAAGTGGGACGGCCTTACATCGCCGGTTTTGCTCCCAAGAAATAGAAATGGTCTTGTGGGGGGGAATAAGCGGTCAGCTATCAGCTATCAGCTATCAGCCGTCAGCTTAAAGAAAGAGTTGTGGGTCATTTAATTTATTTTTTGCTGAAAGCTGAAAGCTGATCGCTGAAAGCTCTTAGCCCCCTCCCTCAGGATCACTTTTGCAAAGTTCTCGAATTGAAAGCACTGACATGACCCAGGGCCAACCCCAGGAAGCCTTAACCCAGGAGATTGTCCAACTGCAGGAGATGGCCCGGGAATGGGCCCGCCTCTTTCCCCAGGCCGCGTCTCAAGGGGAACACTGGCTGAAGGTTCTCGACGAGGTCCGGGCCCACGTGTCGGAAGAGACCTGCCGCCTGGCGGTGGTGGGCGCGGTGAAATCCGGCAAAAGCACGGCCATCAACTCTCTTCTGGGTCAGGATTTACTGAAGCGGGGGGCGGGCATCCTCACCGCCATGGTCACCCGCATCCAGCCCGGCCTGGAACCCCGGGCGGTTTTGAAGTTCAAGGAATGGCCGGAAATCAACGGGGAGATCAACCGGGCCCTGGGCCTGCTCCCGGTTCCCCGCCTCCGGGAACGCTCCACCCCCCTGGACCTGCAGCAGGCCGCGGACCGGGAATTGCTGTTCCAGGTGCTGGCGGAGGCCCAGCAGGAGGACATCTGGTCGGCAGGCAGCCTGGACCCCAATTATCTCCTCCTGAAATCCTACCTGGAGGGGTATGACCGGATCCAGGAGCATCTCCAGGCCTCCAATGTTTTGTCCCTGTCCGGCCCGGAACTGGTTCGCCACCGGGAAATGGTAACCCGGGAGGCCACCGCGGTTTACCTTAAGGATGTGCTGCTCACCATCCCCTTCCCTTGGGCCGCGGCCGGGTTGGAGTTCGGTGATTGTCAGGGCAGCGACTCCCCTTTCCCCCAGCACCTGGCCCAGGTTTTGGCCTATCTGGTGAAATGCGACCTGGCGCTCTATGTCATCAGTTCCCGGGTGGGTCTGCGCCAGGCGGATTTTCAGTTCCTGGGGGAGCTGAAAAGGATGGGTCTGGCGCCCCACGTGCTGTCCATCCTTAATCTGGATTTGGGGGAGCATGCATCTCTGGACGAAGTCCAGGGCATCCGGGAGCGGCTGACTCGGGAGTTGGCCCCCTGGCAGCCGGAGCCCCGGGTCTATGCCTTCTCGGCCTTGAAGCTGCTCTTGGACCGCCGCCGCAGCCGGGGCGAGGCCCTGGACCAGAGGGAGGCGGGCCTTCTCTCTGTCTGGGCCCTGGACACGGCCGCGGCCCGGTTTTCCGACCAGGAGGCCGCCCGCTTCCAGGAGGATTTGCAGGGGGCTGTCCAACGCCTCCAGGGCCGCCGTCTGGCGGGGGGCAGCCTCTCCCAGGTGCAGATGGTGGCCCGGGGTCTGCGAGAGCAATTGGAGCTCACCCGGAGTCTGTTGGGTCAGGACCTGGAGGCCCTTCAACGGGTAGAAAGCCATCTCCAGGCCCGGCGCCGGCCCCTGGAATCCACCCTGGCCAGCCTGGACCAGACCCTGGACGGGGCTGGCATCCATCTGAAGAAGGTCTTGAAAGACCGGGTGAATTCGGTCATGGACCGCCGCTACGGCAAGGTGGGCTCCGCGTTGACCGGGTTTATCCGGGACTATGAGCCGAATTGGGACCGGCTCCTGCTGCCGGAAACGCCTGCGTCTTTCCGGCCCGCGCTTTACCAACTGTTTCAGGAGTGCGTCAAGGAGCTGACCCATTATGTCACCGCCGAGGCCAACGTCTCCCTGGTGGAATTTATCCGGGACCAGGAGGATTGGCTGCGGGGGGAACTGGCCCGGGTGGAGACGCCCTTGCTTCTCTCCCTCCAGGACGCCCTGACCCTCTATTACCGGGAAATTGAGGCCCTGGGTTTCCCCTCCACCCCCCCGGCCCTGGAGATGGCCGCCAACCCCCGGCCCCCGGGACTGGAAGTGCCTTTGCTGAACCTCCAACTGGACCCGGGCTGGTGGCTGGACGCGGAAGTCTGGGTGCGCTCCGGGGCCGGTTTCCTGGAGCGCCACTGGGAAGCCCTGAAGCGCCGCCTGGGCTTGGGCGCGGAAGTGGAGCCCCGGCGCCAACTGCTCCGGGACTTGGGAAGGGCCCTGAAGGTCGTCAAAGCCTGGCTTCAGGAGCAGGTGAAAGTGCAGCTCATCGATTACGAAGAACGCCTGAAATTCCAATACTTCCTGCCCCTGGTGGACCAGTGGCTGAAACAACAGGAAACCGCACTGGCCAATACCATGCGCTCGCTCCTTACCGACTTGGAAGGAGTGGCCGGCTCCATGCACCTGGAAGAAGAAGAACGCACCGCCCGGCGTCGCCGCCTGGAAGAACTGCTCCCCCAGGTAAACAACATCGAAACCCTACTGGAAGAAATGCGGCAGAGGTGAGAATGAATTGGATTTGGGGGAGGGATTTTCAGTGATCAGTAATCAGTGATCAGTAATCAGTAATCAGTTGTTTCTCACTGATTACTGATCACTGATTACTACTTACCCGACCCTCCCATTAACGCCAAAGGAAACGACCATGACCGAAAAGCTTCCCTGGCTGGCTCTGCGTGGCATTCCCGGGGTGGGGTTGGTCTTGTTTCAGCGCCTGGTGGAGGCCTTTGGCTCCCCGGCCGCGGTCTTTGAGGCCGGGCTTTCGGAGCTGCGGTCCATCAAAGGTGTCACCCCGGCCATATCAAAGGCCGTTACCTCTTTTCGGGATTGGGACCGGGTGGAAGCGCAGATTTCCCGAGTGGCCGCCGCAGGCGCGGAGGTCTTGACCCAGGATGATTCCCGGTTCCCGCCCCGTCTCAAAGAGATTCCTTATCCCCCGCCTTATCTTTTTGTTAAGGGCTCCCTGGAGCCGGAAGACGCGCAGGCCGTGGCCCTGGTGGGCACCCGGGCGGCAAGCTATTATGGCTTGAAGACCTGCCGCCGCCTGGCCGGGGCCCTGGCGGCCCGGGGCTGGCGGGTGGTAAGCGGCCTGGCCCGGGGCATCGACACCGCGGCCCACCAGGGGGCCCTGGAAAACCGGGGCCGCACGTTGGCGGTCCTGGGCTGCGGCCTGGACGTGGTCTATCCCCCGGAGAACAAAAAACTTTATCAGCAGATTCCAGAGCAGGGGGTCCTGATCAGCGAATTTCCCCTGGGCACGCCCCCGGAAGGCCGCAATTTTCCCATCCGCAACCGCCTGATCAGTGGTCTGTCCTGGGCCGTGGTGGTGGTGGAGGCCGGGAGCCAGAGCGGCACCCATATCACCGTGCAATACGCCCTGGACCAGGGCCGGGAGGTGCTGGCGGTGCCCGGCCCTGTGGATTCCCCCAACAGCGTCGGCCCCCACCGCCTCATCCAGCAGGGGGCCAAGCTGGTCCATGAAGTGGGGGACATCCTCCAAGAACTCCCCCGGGAAGCCAGGGCGCGGCCGGCGATCCGGCCCACTGCAGTTACTGAGGCTGCGCCCCGCGCAGTGCCGGAAGACCCCCTCCTCCCCTTCCTGGGCTCGGACCCGGTGCAACTGGAGGAACTGGTGCAGGCATCTTGTCTTCCCGCCGCGGAAGTCCTGAGCCGCCTCACCATGTTGGAACTCCAGGGCCTCATCCGGGAACTGCCGGGGAAGTGTTTTGTGTTGGATGAGGGTTAGGGTTAGTGGGGGAAGGGCTGCTGGAGTGAGCAGTAAGCAGTGAAAAAAGAGTGACACGGTAGGTCTTGTATTTATCGCTGCTCACTGCTCACAGTTTTCCTGGCCCCCTCCCTCAGAATTAGGAAAAGAGAAACCGTCATGTTTATCGCCCACCCCGGGACCTTCCATGTTGACGGCTATACCTCCGATGGAGATTCCATTCATTTTAAGGCCCATAATGCCGATAATTGGGAAAAGTTGGGGGGTCACCCGGTTAAGCTTAACCACCAGGGGCATGTGCAACTGCGGCTGGAGGGCATCGACGCCCTGGAGATGAACTTTGAGGGCCGGCACCAACCTCTGAAATACGCCAGAGAGGCCCTGGATTTGCTGCTGTCTCACTTAGGCATCCGGGGCAACCTTTTTGGGCCGTCCCACGCCCGGGACGGGGCGGCCGGGTACATTTTAGCCCGCCAGGCGGACAAGTACCGGCGGCCGGTGGCCTTTGCCTTTGCCGGCGCCCCGCCTTGGCCGGATGGAGAAAAGGTCTTTCTGGACGCGGCCCTTCTCCGGAAAAGTGTTAATTACCTGTTGCTCCAGGCAGGCCTGGTTTACCCTACCTATTATGAGGGATTGTATCCCGATCTCCGGGAGGAGCTTAGCCGGGCCTGCCGGGAAGCCAGAAAGGGCGGGCGGGGTTTCTGGCCCCAGGACTGCACCAACTCCGGGGTAGTGATTGACGGGCTTAACAGCCTGACGGTGAAATGTATCATCCTGCCTAAACTGTTTCGCCGCCTGGTGCGATTTATGAAAGAAAACCAGGATATTGTCGGCTTCAAGGATTATCTGGAGGCGAATCCCGACCCGGTTACCAACCTGGCCATGGCCCGTTTAACTAACCTGGCCGCGTTGGTAGAAGTGCAGAACAAATCCGTCAGACTGACGACGGCTCCGGAAGCTCTGGTTTTTACAGAAACTTAGCTATTAACAATTTATCTGCGGTAATGGGGGTGTGGAAGGAGGAGCAGGAGGGCAGGCATCCCGCCTGCCTCAGGTCCCTGGCCCCTCCCCCCACCTGCCATTTTCCAGGATGGAGCGGAAATGACCCTGATTCTGGCTATACCGGCAAGTAACGGCATCATCATGGCCTCCGACGGCCAGATCACCACCGGGCTGGTCCGGGCTACGGGGAAAAAGATCTACCCCCTGGGGGAGAGGGCCGCGTGGGCGGCCTCCGGGGAACTGGCCTTGGTGCAGCGCCTGGATGAGAAAATCGGGACTCTGCCGGTGGGGCGCTCCCTGGTGCAACTTCGGGATGACATCGGCCAGATGGTCAAACAGTGCCTCACGGAATTGATGCAACTGGACTTCCGGGCCTCCTTTTTTGCTCAGGACCCGGACACCCTGCTGAAGCTGCACCCCGCGGATTTCGTGTTCGCGGAGTTTTCCCAGGGACCCCATATTCTCCACATCACCGTGGACGGAGTGCCGGAGTGGGTCAACGAGGCCCCCTTTGCCACCGGCAGCGGCGACCTCTTTGCCTATGCCCTGCTGCGCAAGTATCAGGGGCGGAACCTCAACCTGGAAAGGGCAGCGGTCCTGGCCTACAAGGTGATGGAGGAAGCCATTGCCGTGGACGCCTACGGGTTGGGCCCGCCCATCGACGTCTGGCAGATAACAGAAAAAGGGGTCAGGAACCTGACCGCGGCGGAAATCGAGGAACTGACCGCGGAGGCTGACCGGCTCCGGGAAGCGGAGATCAAACTGCTGCTGGACGGGGAAATTCTAAAGAATAATTAAAGCCAACGTTGTGTTCCTGGAGGACTTTAATAAATCCGGCTCTGCTATTTTTCTTTCTTATGAATGGACAGGGAGGATTCCGGGAGCATAAGGATTATCAAAGGTAATTTAAAGACCATATCCCGGCGATGGAAATAATGATGAGCAAGAAATTAGTCATCCCTAATCCTAGCCGTTATTCTTTTCGGGGCCTTTAATCTGTTCTGTAGGATACTTTGGTATCGGGCAGCAATTTGAGCACCTGGTTCCCCCAATACCGTCAGCCTGAGGAGGATAGGCTTATTCTTATCTCGATGAGCATTACGACGTCATCGGGGAAAAAAATAAATTCAAAATTTTGCAGCGCCGTGAAAATTGAGGTCCCCAAGCTTTCCTCAAAATGATAAGCTCTCCCGCGAGCCTGTGATACAGGCGGCAACAAGTTTAAAGAATATGTTTCCCCAATTAATTAAAATATATGCCCAAATCCCTGCTCATCGTTGAATCGCCCACCAAGGCCAAGACCCTCCAGAAATACCTGGGGTCCGATTTTCTGGTCCACTCTTCCATGGGCCACATCCGGGACCTGCCCAAGAACGAACTGGGGGTGGACCTGGAGCAAGACTTCCAGCCCAAGTACGTCACCATCCTGGGCAAGGCCAAGGTGATCACCGCCCTGAAGAAGGCGGCCGCAGGCATCCCCGATATCTACCTGGCCCCGGACCCGGACCGGGAAGGGGAGGCCATCGCCTGGCATATCGCCCAGGCCCTGGGGGAAAAGGAACACCGCTTCCATCGGGTGCTGCTCCTGGAGATCACCCCCAAGGCCATCAAAGAGGCCCTGGCTAAGCCGGGGGAGTTAAACCGGCCCCGTTTTGAGGCCCAGCAAGCCCGGCGGGTCCTGGACCGGCTGGTGGGCTACCAGATCAGCCCGCTGCTGTGGCAGAAGGTGAAGACGGGGTTAAGCGCGGGCCGGGTGCAGTCCGTGACCTTGCGGCTGGTGGTGGACCGGGAGAGGGCCATCCTGGCCTTTGTCCCCCAGGAATACTGGTCCCTGGCCGCCTGCCTGGAGGCCCAGGAGCCTCCGGTTTTTGCCGCCAATCTCCTCAAAAAGGACAACAAAAATATTAAGCCCACTGGCGCCGGGGAAGTGGAGGGGATCCTGGAGGCCATGGAGACCGCGGAGTTCCGGGTGGCCAAGGTGGAAAAAAAGCCGCAAAAGCGGAATCCCGCGCCCCCCTTCATCACCAGCAGCCTGCAGATGGAGGCCTCCCGGCGGTTGCGCTTCCCCCCCAGCAAGACCATGCGCCTGGCCCAGCGGCTCTATGAAGGCCTGGAAGTGGGGGATGAAGGCCCGGTGGGCCTCATCACCTATATGCGCACGGACTCCACCCGGGTCTCGGCCGAGGCCCTGGACGCGGTGCGGGGTTTTATCCAGCAAGCTTACGGGAAGGATTATCTCCCCGCCAAGCCCAATGTTTATAAAAGCCCCAAGGGCGCCCAGGAGGCCCATGAGGCCATCCGCCCCACCGACGTGGCCCGCCGCCCCCAGGACCTGAAGCCTTATCTGAGCAAGGAGGAGTTGGCCCTCTACGACCTCATCTGGCGGCGATTCGCGGCCTCCCAGATGGCCCCCGCGGTCTTCCATCTGACCACCGTGGACGTGGCCGCGGGCCCCTATCTCTTCCGGGCCACCGCCTCGGTGTTGCAGTTCCCGGGTTTTACCGCCCTCTACCAGGAAAACCAAGAGGAGGAAGAAAAGCCGGCCAAGCTGCCGCCCTTGAAGACCGGAGAAATACTGAAGTTGCGGGATTTCGATCCCCAACAGCATTTCACCAAACCCCCGGCCCGCTACACCGAAGCCAGTCTCATCAAGGAGCTGGAGGTCCAGGGCATCGGCCGCCCCAGCACCTACGCCACCATTCTCAGCAATCTCCAGGACCGGCTCTATGTGGCCAAAGAGAAATACGGCCTGCGCCCCACGGAAATGGGGATGGTGGTCAGCGATCTATTGGTGGAAAATTTTCCGGACATCATGGACCCCAAGTTCACGGCCCGCATGGAAAACGACCTGGACCGCATCGCCGAAGGAGATGTGCCCTGGCAGGGGGTGATGCGGGGCTTCTACGGCCCCTTTGCCCAGGAGCTGGCCGCGGCCAAAACCCAGATGCGCCGGGTGAAAAGCGTGCCCAGCGGCCTCAAATGCCCCCAATGCCAGTCCGAACTGTTGGTGCGCTGGGGGAAAAACGGCGAGTTCCTGGGCTGCTCCGCGTTCCCCAAGTGCAACTTTACCCGGAACTTCACCCGGGACCAGCAGGGGCAGATAATCCTGGTGGAAAAGACGCCGGAGACCTCCGAATTCCCCTGCCCCCAGGATGGCTGCACCGGCACCCTGGTGAAAAGGCGCTCCCGCCGGGGCTTTTTCTACGGCTGCAACCGCTACCCGGACTGTAAATACTTGCAAAACCAACCCCCCATCAGCCGGCCCTGCCCCCAATGCCGGTTCCCCTGGCTCATGAAAAAGGGGAAGAAGATCCTCTGCCCCCGGGATGAATGCGACTATCAGGAAGCGGTAATCCCCGATGAGGCCGCCAATACCTAAGGGAAGATTATTGGGGGGAGGGGGCCAGGGGTCGGTAGCACAGGCGTCTCGCCTGTGGACCTTAGACCCCTCCCCCAAACCCCCTCCCCCAACCCCGTATGGTTCATTTTTGGCTGGGGAAGTCAGGGCCAAAGGCCCTGCCTTCCCCGGCCCATATGCGGGTTGGGAGGGGGGGGTGGGGGGAGGGCAGGGAGCTGGCTCCCTGGCCCTCCCCCCACAAACTTCCTCCCAAATCATCATCATCGGCGGCGGGCTGGCAGGGGTGGAGGCGGCCTGGCAGGCGGCCCGCCGGGGGGTTAAGGTCCGCCTTTATGAGATGAAGCCCCGGAGGTTTTCTCCCGCGCACCAGTCGCCTTTGCTGGGAGAGTTAGTTTGCAGCAATTCTCTGCGCGCGGATAGTGTGGAGAACGCGGTGGGCCTCCTGAAGGAGGAGATGCGGCGCCTGGGGTCGTTACTCCTGGCTGCGGCCGCGGCCACCCGGGTGGCCGCGGGCAAGGCCCTGGCCGTGGACCGGGAGGCCTTTGCCGCCTATCTCACTGAGGCTTTGGAGAATGAGCCTTTGGTGGAGATTATCCGGGAGGAAGTGACGGAGCTAAATGCGGACCAAACCACCATCCTCGCCACCGGGCCCCTGACTTCGGACGCCCTGGCCGGGGCCCTGGCCCGGGTCACCGGCCAGGAGCACCTGCACTTTTATGACGCCATTGCTCCCATCGTCTATGCCGAATCATTGGATATGTCCAAGGTGTTCCGGGCCTCCCGCTACGGCGCGGGGGAGGATTACCTGAATTGCCCCTTCACCGAGGAGGAGTATGCCGCGTTTTACCAGGCTTTGATGGCCGCGGAGCAGGCGCCCTTGAGGTCTTTTGAGGAGCCCCGCTATTTTGAGGGTTGCTTGCCCCTAGAGGTGATGGCCGCGCGGGGCTATCTCACCCTGGTTTACGGGCCTCTGAAGCCCGTGGGCCTGGTGGACCCGGGCACCGGACGGCAGCCCTTTGCGGTGGCGCAACTGCGCCAGGAAAACCGGGAGGGCACGCTGTATAACTTGGTGGGTTTCCAGACCAAGCTGAAGTACGGAGAGCAGGAACGGGTCTTCCGGCTCATTCCCGGTCTGGAGCACGCGGAATTCGCCCGCCTGGGCTCCATTCACCGCAATACCTTTATCCGCTCCCCGGGACTGTTGAGCCCGCACCTCAATTTTTTGGAACATCCCCATCTTTTCCTGGCCGGGCAGATCTCCGGGGTGGAGGGTTACGTGGAGTCCGGGGCCATGGGCCTGCTGGCAGGGATCAACGCGGCGCGCCAGGCCCAGGCGCGGCCCCTGGTGACGCCGCCTAGGGCCACGGCCCTGGGCGCGCTGATTCATCATCTCACTAATACCGAAACTAAAGACTTTCAGCCCATGAACGTCAATTTCGGCCTGTTTCCGCCGCTTCCCGGGCGCACGCCCAAGAAACTCCGGGGCGCGGCTTACGCGACCCGGGCTTTAGAGGAGTTGGAGGACTGGCAGCGGCAGATGGAGGAAGGGGGATAGGGGCTGG
>JACQYN010000068.1 GCA_016208235.1 Deltaproteobacteria bacterium | reverse complement strand
GAAGAATCTCTAATTTCATAGGCAAATAGAGATTCTTCACTCCGCTTCGCTCCGTTCAGAATGACAAAAATTGTTTAAGTTAGCGCTTACGCCCCTAACGGGACCCAGGCCCACATGGGCGTTAATCATTTCGCCTGAGGGGCCGCTCGACTCCCAGGGTCCGGCAACCTCCGGCAAGGAGGCTAAACACCTGGGTTTGAAAATCCACAAGGTAAGTTACGCCCTGAAAGTGCACCAGGGCCTCCGGGGCCGATCCTGCCACCGGGTGGAGCAGGGCGCGAAACGGCTCCAGGGCGCTCACGTCCCGAATCACCAATTCGGCCCAGGAAGGCAAAGGATTTCTCCGGAAATACTCCTCTGCTTCCCGGGCCTCCAAGGTGCGGTGCAGCTTCAGCGACGTCAACTGCGCCAGGACCCTGGCAAAGCCCTCCCCTGCGGGGCAGCTAACCGGTTGGGATTGGTTTTTCTCCCAAAACGTCAGGTGGAACGGCTCGCCGGGGCCTCGGCGTTGTGCGCTCAGGCGCATGCTGGAGGTGCGATAAGAAACTTCCAGAACCAGGTCCGGATCGACCGCGAATACTTCTGTCCCAGCCCGGAGGGATTGACCCCCACCGCCTTGGCCTGCCCCCAGAAGCAACAGCGCCAAAAGGACCGCAGCCGCAATGGCCCTCGCTAACCCCGGGAACCTGAGGGGGAACATCAAACCACAGTTATGGTCCGCACCACGCTGAGAGGAATCGGACCATGATACTGATGCAGGGCTTTGCCGTCCTGGGTGAAGAACATGGCATAGTCCATCTGCACATCATAGGTTTTACTGCGGTAGGGATGCTGCTTGCGGTAGATTTTAAAAGTTCCTTTATCCGTAGGATGGTCATCATCCCCCGTCACACAGATGAACTGGTAGACACGCTCATCATCTTCGAAGGCTTCCACCATTTGTTCTTCCAGGTTGACGACGATGTGTTTCATCTGAACCTCCCGGAATAGGTGAGTTTCTACTTACATTGAATTACACCTATTTTAAGGCAAGGCAAGGAAAAAACCTGGCGGACCTAATAATAACCATTTTTTGTTTCAATTATCGTTAAAGGGGGAAATGCTGATCTTTGGACCATCTGCCACTTGGACGCCTTGCTCCGCGCTTCCGGCAATGGGAAGGGGGGGGAGGCTCCACCCCCCCTCACCATTCCCGCCCAGGAAAAATCAGTAGGTTTCCTCGTGCTCCAGGTCCTCCTCCCCGGTTTTATGGCGGAAGAGGTGATGCACCCATACCTGGTAGGCAATAACGATGGGCACGAAGGTTAAGGCCACTCCCAACATGATCTTTAAGGTCAGGGGGCTGGAGGCCGAGTTGTGGATGGTGAGACTGTAAGCCGGGTTGAGGCTGGAGGGCAGCAACTTCGGGTAGAGCCCCACCACCCCGAACAGGGTGGTCCCGACGATGGTCACACAGGAGGCGAACCAGGCCCGCCACCAGGCCCCTTTATGGATAAAGACCCGGATCATGACCAGGGCGAGGACGGTAAGTGCGAGAATCAGGAAGAGCAAGGGGTTGGCCACGTAGTTATCATAAAGGAAGGTGGCCCGCCGGGTGGCCAGGAGAAACACCACCGCCATCACCAGGAGCGCGGCCCAGAGCTTGGGGACCAATTTGGCGGCCCGGTTATGGAGTTCGCCCGTGGATTTCACCGCCAGCCACAAGGCGCCGTGGACCAGAAAGAGCAGGACGAAGAGAATCCCCCCCGCCAGTCCGTACGGGTTGAGGAGGGTGAAGAGGGTGCCCTGAAAGATCCCCTCCTGATCAATGGGGAGGCCGTGAAAGATGTTGGCAAAGGCCACCCCCAACAATAACGCGGGCAGGAAACTGCCGATAACCAGGCAGGTATCCCAGACGGCTTTCCACCTGGGGGTGTTGACCTCGTCCCGGAAGGCAAAGGAGACGCCTCGCATGATCAAGGCGAAGAGGATGAGCATCAAGGCCGAATAAAGCCCGCTGAACATGACCGCGTAAGTGGTGGGGAAGGCCGCGAAGGTGACCCCCCCGGCGGTGATCAGCCAGACTTCATTGCCGTCCCAGAAGGGACCCATGACCCGATAAACGAGACGCCGCTCCGTGTCGGTCTTGGCCAATACCGGCATCAATGTCCCCAGGCCCAGGTCAAAGCCGTCCAGCATAAAATAAACGGCCCAGAGAATGCCCCACAGCAGGAACCAGATAGTTTCCAACATGACCTTAACCCTCCCCCCGGACCACTGCGGCCGCGGGCTCCGGCCCCCGGCGCACGTGCTTGACGATGAGATAGTAAGCCACCGCTCCCAGGGCCGAATAGACGGCGATAAAAGCCGCCAGGGTGATCCCCACCTGAGAGGTGGCGATGGGCGACACCGCGTCTTTGGTCTTCATCAACCCATAGACGATCCAGGGTTGCCGCCCCACCTCGGTGACGATCCAGCCCGCCTGCAGGGCCAAATAAGGGAGAGGAATGGAATATAACAGCAATTTCAACAGTAGGGGGCTGGATTCCAGGGTTTTGCGCTTGAACCAGGCAATCACCGTCACCAGGGCAAAGAAAAAGCCCAATCCCACCATCACCCGGAAGGCGATGAAGGTCAGGGCCACCGGGGGCCTCTCCTCTTTGGGGAAGTCCTTGAGCCCCTTGACCGTGGCGCTGGTGGAGTGATAGGCCAGCAGGCTCAGGACCCCCGGGAGTTTTCCCAGCTCCAGCAGATTGCGCTCGTTCTTCTCGTCCGGGATCAGGAACAAGGTCTGGGGCGCGCCGGCCTGAGTCTCCCAGAGAGCTTCCATGGCTGCCAGTTTGGCGGGTTGAATCTTGGCCACCTCACTCCCGTGGATATGGCCCTGGACAACCTCCGCTAATGAAAAGATCAGGGCAAAGACCAGGCCCATGCGCAAGGATTTGGTGAAAAAGGCCCGATGTTGTTTCTTAAGAAGATGGTAAGCGCTGACGCCCATGACAAAGAAGCCCGCCAGGATATAGGCCCCGCTGAGGGTATGGAAATAAATCTGAAAGCCGAAAGGTTGGGTGATTACCGCCAGAAAATCGGTGAGTTCGGCTCGGCCGTTACGCAGGGTGTAACCCACCGGGTGCTGCATCCAGGCGTTGGCCATCAAGATCCACAGGGCCGAGAGGTTGGCGGCGAAGGCCACCAGCCAGATGGACAGGCAGTGGAGTTTGGGGGAGAGTCTCTTCCAGCCGAAGATCCACACCGCCAGGAAGGTGGATTCCAGAAAAAAGGCCAGGGTTGCTTCGATGGCCAGGATGGAGCCGAAGATATCCCCCACGTAGCGGGAGTACCGGGACCAGTTGGTGCCGAATTGAAATTCCAGGGTGATGCCGGTAACCACCCCCACGGCAAAGTTAATGATGAAGATCTTCCCCCAGAATTTGGCCATCCGCCGGTATTCCTCATCGCCGGTCTTGACGTAGATCGTCTCCATGATGGCGATGAGGATGGATAACCCCAGGGTCAGGGGCACGAAGATGAAGTGGAAAAAGGTGGCCACTGCAAATTGCAGCCGCGAAAGCATCAGGACGTCCATGGCATTGCTCCCCTCCTTTGATAAGATAGACCTTGTTTTTGCGGCCTTCCTGCGGCCCGTCCCCTGGGAAATTTTTGGTTGATTTCACCCTTTTATAATAATACCCGAGTCGCAGTTGTCCACCGGGCCGATTGCCGACTGGAAGAAATTAACGAGCTGGGGTTAGCGCGCTTGGCCCCCTGGTGATGAAGATTTTCTGCCCCACCTGCAAGGGATAGGGCCGGAAAATCCCCACTGCAGCCTCTTGACCCCGAGTGTCCGCCTGGCTGGGCATCCGGCCCCATCTCCAGATAGTTAGGCCTTCCAAAGCCCATGCAGGTTGCAGTATTCCCGGGCCGTTACCTTTTGGGCCTTGATCTCGAAAAAGGCTTCAGGAGACTGGCCCGGTTGGAGAAACTGCCGGTAAGCTTTACCGTCGGCAATGACTTCAATCCACTCGATGTAATGTTTCTCCTCCATGGGATGCGCCACGCTTCCCACCTTCACTTTGAAACCGCCGGCGATTTTTTCAATCACGGGGACGTGTTTTTCCAGGGAGGCGTCCACGGTGTTCTCCAGGTAAAGTTTCATGGCCGCGCCGCAGCAAACCAACTCCCCTGGCCCGGTATGCAGCACTTCCACAATGTTCCCGCAAGGTTCACACTTATAAATCTGCACTCTTTCAGTCATGGTTTTTCTCCTGGCGTAATGTCGCCGTTGTTTTCTTTTTCTTGGGGCTGCCACCTGAACTGCCGGCCGGGAGCCGGTAATAAGGGCATTGCCCATCGGGCATGGTTCCCACACCTCCTCCCGGATCAAGCCACCTTGGAGAAAGCCTGGGATTTGGCGCCGCACACCGGGCACGTATCCGGCGGTTCCTTTTCCGCGGTGTAGCCGCAGACGGAACAGACGAAGTAATCCACGTCTTCCTCTTTGCCCATGTTCTTCAGGGCCTTTTCATAAAGCCCGGCGTGTACTTTTTCCACTTCGTTGGCGTAGGTAAAACTTTTCTCGGCTTCTTTGTGGCCCTCCTCCTTGGCCGCGGCGATCATCCCGGGATACATGTTCTTGAATTCGTGGGTTTCTCCGGAAATGGCGCTCTTTAAATTCTCCGCGGTGCTTTGAATGCCCCCCAAGGCCCGCAGAT
>JACQYN010000067.1:25643-48026 GCA_016208235.1 Deltaproteobacteria bacterium | reverse complement strand
TTATCTCTCTCCCAATATGGGGTTGGGGGCGGGGGTCTGGGGGAGGAGTCTAAGGTCCCCAGGCGAGACGCCTGGGCTACCGGCCCCTGGCCCCCTCCCCCAACCATCTTTTCTCCCGTCCTCTCCGCCAGCCAGGCCCCGGCCCGGCGGTAGCTCTGGCCCACCAGGTCCACGAAGCGGGGCGGGTCTTCTCCCAGGTATTGGTAGAACACGCCGAAGGCATCCAGTTCGCTGCGATAAACGCGGGAGCCCGCAGGCAGGGGAATATCCGCCGGTGCAGACCCTGTCTCCTGCAAGCCGGAAATGAGCCGGGCCACCGCGTTAGGCGGCAGCATCTCCAAACATATCGGGCCTTCCTCCGGGCAGGGGGATGCGGCCTCCACGCAAGGGTGGCAGGGGGGCTCGGCCTGGAGGACATAATGGCCGGAGCCGTAGGGGCCGGTCTCAAAGCACAGCGCCGGTCCCAGGAAGAGGGCCACGGTGGGGACGCCTAAGGCCGTGGCCAGGTGCAGGGTGCCGGTGTCGCCGCTGACCAAAAGATGCGCTTGCTGGAGCTCCCCCGCCAATTCTTGCAGGCCGGTTTCGCCCTGGAGGTTGACCACCCGCTCCCGGAGCGCCGGAGGCAGTGCGGCCCGAAGTTTCTCCCCTAAGCCCCGTTCGGCCGCGGTGCCCAGTAGCAGGACCCGGGCTGAAAGGTGAGTTACAAGATACTCCGCCAGCCGGGTAAAGTGTTCCAGGGGCCAAGTGCGGCGCACGTGGCGGGTGGCCAATTGCAGGGCGATAACGGGTTCTCCGCGAGGGATAGCCGCGAGCCGCGGCACTACCGCAGGCATTACCGGCTCCGGCGCCAAATGGCGAAAGACGTCCGTCAGGTGGAAGCGGTTGAAACGCCGGGCGTGGACCTGGCTGTAAATCCAGGCCAGCCAGGGCTCCCGGGAAAATTCCCGGCCTCCCTTGGCCGGTAAATAACCTTTGGCCGGGGCCTCTAAAAGATGGGTCAAAAGAAGGCTGAGCCGGGAAAAGTTGAGGTTGAAGACGAGGTCGAAATGCCGGGCCCGCAAACCTTTAAGAACATCCGCCACCAGGTGGTAGGCTCCCGGCCAGTCGCTATCTGTCAGCGACCCCAGTCGCAGGAAATCGAAGCCCAGGACCTCATCTACCTGGGGCCCCGCGGCCTGGAGGGGCAGCAGCCGGTGGTCCGTGAGCAGGGTGAGCCGGGCCCCGGGATAGGCCTGGCGCAGGCGGGTGAGCAAAGGCCAGGTCTGCACCAGGTCCCCCAGCCGGGCGAGCTGAAGAATCAGGATATTTTGCGGGGACGCCGACGCCAATAATCCCTGTTGGCCCTGACTGAGGTCGACATTTTCCCTGGTTTCTTTCAAGGCCGGCAGCGGATTCACATGGTCCTCCGCAACACCGCCAGCATCTCCTGGAGACGGTGGCGGTAGGTATGTTCCCCCAAAACCCGGGCCCGGCCCCGCTCCACGATCTGCCGCCGGGCCTCGGGGTGGTCCAGGTAGAAACGCACCAGGTCCGGTATCTCCTCCGGGTGATGATAGCAGACTGATTCTTTGCCAGGTTCCAGGACTTCCGCGAGTTGCTCCTTAAAATCCGTGAGCAGGAAGCCCCCGGCCGCGGGCACGTCGAAGACCCGCTGATTGACCGCGGCCTTCATCTGCAGGCTGGTGGCGTTGAAGTTGATGGCGGTGGCTCCGTAAATGGCGGGCAGGTCGTCGTAATAGTTGACTAGGGGGCCGAGCCGGAAAGAGGCCCCCAACAGCTCCTGCCAGCCGGAGTCCCCGTAAATCGTGGGCTTAAACGGGGCCAGTTGGCGGACGCACTCCAGGCGGTAGTCCCGGGTGGCGGCCCAAATGACCCCGGCCTCCAGGTCGGTGCGTTCGCTGGTGGTCATTTGCCGGATTAAGGGATGCTGGACCAATCCCTGCTCCTCCAGGAGCAGGGCCAGGCGGCGGTGGGGTTGGGCCTGGTACGCGCCCAGGAGCTGCCGGAAGAGGTCCAGGAACTCGGGGGCGGAAGGCAGCCGCTCCAGCTTTTTGGCCAAGGGCTGGGTCATGGAATTGCCCACAAAGGCCACCCGGGCGCGCCAGCGGCTTAGGTCGGCAATCGGTTGGGGATAGAAGGTCTCCGGGTCGGTGCCCAGGGGCAGGGTAAAGACCTGGGTGAAGCCCAGGGCCTGGACCTCCGGGACATAGGTGGGGTCCCAGACGAAGATGTACGACAGGTCGCTCTTGGGCCCGCCATAGAGATTGAGGATGATGGCCGGGCTGTCCACGTACCAGGAGACCGACGGCAGCCGCAGGCGGTTCAGGGCCTCCATCAACAGGCCCTCCCGGTCAAAACCCAGGTGATTGACCGTGAAGACCAGGTCCGGGGCAAAATCCGCCACCCGCTGGAGAATGCGCTGCAGCACTTCTTCGCCATTGTCCCGGCGTTTGTCAAAGAGGATGATCTGGGGTTCGTGCCCCAACTGCTTGAGGGCCCGGGACACCTCCGGGATCAGGAAATAGTCGGTATTTACCACCAGGACCCGCAGTTTCTCCTTTTTCAGGCCGTAAGACCTGCTAGGAACGGCCCGGGGCGCTTGAAAGGAGGCGATCACTTCCTCATAGAAGCCGTTGGCGGCCCTAAGCGATGCAGGGTGCCCCCAGAGAAGCGGGACGCCGCTGCCGTTCCCCAGGTGGAGGCGTTTTTGCATATGGCTGATGACTTCCCCGGAGTCGGGATGGACCACCAGCGCGGTATGGGGCCGGGACAATAGCGGCGTTAAATCCAGGCTTTGGAGCGCGGCCCAAAAAATTTCCGGCTCCTGTTCCACCACCACCAGGGGCTGCTCCGGGTCCAGGCGGGGGAGCAGCCGCAGCAGGTGATAGCCCAGACCCAGACCCAGGGCCAGCAAAGGCCGGGAAGGGGCCAGGGGGGCCCGGGCCGCCAGGGCCTCGGCCTCCTTCCAGGCCTCCCGGGGGCTGTGGAGGGTGACCGGGCGCCCCTTTTCCCCCTGTACCTGGAGGGTGGGATGGGGGCCGGGCACCAGGGTGACCCGCCGCCACTCGGGTGGCGCGTCAGGCAGGACCGGGAGGAGGTCATCGGCCTGATCCCGGGCTTTCAGGGCCTGGAGGTTGGTTTCCCAGAGGTTCATGCGCGTCCTTCCATTTCCGCCAGCAGGGCCCGGGCCCGCCGGGAGCCGGGGCGCAGGGCCAAACAGGCCCCTAAGGCCCGGCGGGTGGCCTGGTCATCCTGGCAAATTCGGGCCAGGGCCGCGGTCTCCAGCCAGACCCCAGGCTCTTGGGGATAACGCCGTTGGGCTTCCTTAAGGACGTCTGCGGCTTCCGGAAACCGCTCCAGGCGCCGCAGGGCCTGGGCCCGGGTCAACAGGGCCGTGAGGGTCAACTTTTCCTCCGGTTGATCCAGAAAGAAGTGGCCGCACCCCAGCTCCAAAAACCGAGCCAGGGCCAGGGCCGCGGTGTCGAAGTCATTGTGGCGGAAGCAAGTGAGGCCCAGGTGATACCAGGCCAGGCCGTAGTCGGGATATTGCTCCACCAGGTCCCCGAATTGGCGCAGGGCTCCGGCCAGATCGTCCAACCGGTCCCGGAGCAGCGCCGCCAGCAGCCGGGCATGGCGGGCGATTTCCGGGTTTTGGGCCTCCAGCCCGGGGGTGGCCAGCACCATTTGTAACTGTCCCCAGGCCTCGTTAAGCTCCCCGGCAAAGAAATGGTGCCGGGTCAAGTGATACCGGAGATAGAAATCCTCCGGGCGCTCCTGGAGGTCGGCCAGAAGATACGTCAGGTTGCGCCGGGCCTTGGCCTGGCGGAGTTTTCTGTCTTCATAGCCCCAGTGATAGATGCGCACCGGGGTGATGACCTGGGCCAGACTAGGGGGGTGGCAGAGCTGTTCGTGTACCCGGTAGCGGAAGCGGATCTCCGGACGCCGGGGAAAGACGCGCTTTTGCAGGAGGCGGCCGCCTCCGGTAGCGGAAGCGGATCTCCGGACGCCGGGGAAAGACGCGCTTTTGCAGGAGGCGGCCGCCTCCGGGCTCCAAAATCTCGGTGGCCCAGAGAACGGCGTCCAGGGGCCGCTGCACCAGGGATTTAAGGAGGGCCGCGTCTTCCTCGGCCACGCGGTTATCCCCGTCCAGCCACATGATCCAGTCACCGGTGGCTTGGTCCAAAGAGAAGTTCCGGGCCTCGGCGAAATCATGGCTCCAGGCGAAGTGATGCACCCGGGCCCCCAGGCTGGCGGCCAGCTCCGGGGTGCCGTCGGTGGAGCCGGTATCCACCACCACCGCCTCATCCACGTAGGGCAGCAGGGGGGCCAGGCTCCGGGGCAGATTCCCGGCTTCGTTCTTGACGATCATGCACAGGCTTAGAGTCTGCATATCTTAAGGAATCACTACCTCCAGGCCGTTGTCCGGCAGCAAGGGGCAATGCCGCCGGAAGAGCACCCCGGACCAGTGGCCGGGAGGCTGGGGCTCCCGGCGGAAGCCGAACCAATCCACGCTGCTGGCGTCCAGCAAGGGTTGGAGAGGAGGCAGGGACCCTGAAAGTCCGGCGTCCTCTAAGAGCAGGAGCCACTCTCCCCGGGCCTCCTCTTCCAGGAGGGGTTTCAGGGTGGCAAAATCAAGGCGCGTCTCCGGCAGGGTAAGGTAACGCACCTCCGTAGGCGGCGGCGCCGGAAAAGAAGCGGTTACGCCCTCGCTCCCCAGAAACAAAGAGTAGGACAATTGCTCCTCTTCCTCCCGGGCCAGATGCCGGGAAAATAGTTCCAGCCATTCATCGGCAATATGATTCCAGGAATAGTGCTCGGTTACCCACCGCAAAGCCGCGCTGGTATCTTGGTGATAGCGGTCGCGGTCGTCCAGATAGAGCAGGGCCCGGGCGATAAAGGCCTCTTGATACGCGGGAAAGGCCGGACGCCCGGAGATCAGGTACCGGGGAACCCCCACCGTTTCCGTGAGGGCAAAATCCCGGCTGGTGATGATGGGGGTGCCCAGAGCCTGGGCCTCCAAGGCGACGATGCAACTGATCTCCGGGAAGGAACAGGGATAAAGGAGGAGCGCGGCCTCGGCCAGGTGGCGATAGAAATCCGGTTTGGCCAGGCTCCCCAGTACCGTGGTTCGAGGGGCCCCGGCCACCAGGCCGGCCATATGCTCCTGCCCGGGTTTATTCGGGGCCTCATACCCCATGATGGACAATTGCAGCTCAGGCCGGGCCTGGAGCAGCCGGGGCCAGATGTGGCGTAGCAGAATCTCCAGGCCCCGCTCCGGCCGGGACGCGTACACGACTTTGGTCATATCCTTGCCCGCGGCCAGAATGGCCTCCCGGCCCATCTCCAGGTCCACCCCGTTTTTGGTGCGGTGGCAAAAAGGCGACAGTTCCGGCAACTGGGAGAGATATTCCGCCTCATGGTAGGCGCTCAAGGTCAAGAAGAGGTCGGCCCGAAAGGTTTCCCGGCGGTAGGTTTGGGGCTCCACCAGGTTGTCGTGATTCCACATCACCTTCAAGCGGCTTTGGAAAGGAAGGGTAAAGACCCGGGGAAAACGGCTGACGATGAAGACGTCAAAGACCTGCTGGGCCGCGGCCGCGGGGAAGCTTTCCAAATGACGGTATTCCACGTCCTCGTAGCGCCCGGGTCGCCGGGTATGGCAAAAGACCTGGACCCGGTGGCCTTTTCCGGCAAACTCCCGGGCCAGGAAATAGAGCGCGGATTCGCTCCCCCCCAGGCCTTTCTCGTAGATGGTGGCGCCATCGAAAGGCAGGCCTTCGGTGTAGAAGCCGATCAGCAGGGAAGCGCCTGGGTGGACCATAGTTCCTCCGGGGTAATCTGGGGCAGCAACAGCTTCAACATGCTTGGGGCCAGGGGAACACTCCGCAATGCCTCCATCACGTCCCGCTGCGGCTCCAGGACCTGGGCCACCAGCAGGTTCCTCAAGCCTTCCCGGGGCTGATAGCCCTTCAACTGGGCCTGGCCCAAAAGCCAGCGGGCTTCAGGGTTCCCGGGTTCCACCTGCATCCACTTTTCAAAGTTGGGGATGGCCTCGCAAGGAAGGCCGTGGCGCTCCAGGAGCCGCCCCAGGGATTTCAGGGCCGGGACATAATGGGGGTCCAGCTTCAGGGCATGGAGGAAATATTCCACCGCGTACGCAAAGAAGCGGGGCTCCGGGGCCGGGGGATAACCGGGCTCCAGGGTGAGGCCCTGGGCCTCATAGACCCGGCCCAGACCGGTGAAGAAGGGAGCGGCGTACATCCCCCAGGGGAGCAAGGCCCGCACGGCCCGCTTTAATTCATAGGAAACCTCCGCTGCGTGTTTCAACCCCTGGCGGAAGGCTGCGGCCGCGGGCTCCAGCTTGCCTTGATGCTGCAGCAAATGCCCTCGGAGGATATGAAGATGAAAATCCCCAGGGTCCAGAGCCAGGGCCTGATCGTAAGCCGCCAGAGCTCCCTCAGAGTCCTGGGCCATCAGAGCCAGTTGGCCCAGAGCCGGGTAGGCGGACGCGCGGTGGGGATCCCGGCCCAGGGCTTCCTGGAGGTGGAACCGGGCCCGCTCCACTCCCAGCCGGACCGGATAAAGCCCCCGAAAAGAGAGATGCATCAGGGTCTGCCCCAGTTGCAGGTGGTCCGCGGTCTGCCGGGACCAACCCCCTTCACCCAGATATTCCAGGAACTGGCGGGCCCGGGCCAGGGTGTGGTGCCGGGCATACACCAGCTCCCGGCCCTGCTGGGCGATGGCCAGACGCTCCTCTTCGTGGCTGAGAAAGTAGGCGGCTTTTTCCAGGAGGTCCTGGGACCCATAGGTGATCAAATGCTTTCCGGGGGTGAAGAGGCCCAGGAGATTGGGACCCACGTCTTCGGTGAGGAGCAGGGCCCCCGCGGCCAGGGCCTCGAACATCCGTAAGTTTATTTCCCCCTGGATGGACTCGTTAACCACCACCCGGGCCTGGCTGTAAATGCGCCCCAACTCCTGCTGATTGACCTGGTTGTCCGGGCGGTTCCCCCAGACGCGCACGGGGAAACGTCTCTTCAAGGCTTCCAGGAGGAGGTGGCGCTTGCGGCGCAACTGCGCGTCCACCCGGCCCACAAACGCGATCTCGTAAGGCCGGGGCAGGGCATGATCGAAGATCACCCCCAGGTTCACGGCCCAGGGGAGCCAATGGACCTGTCGCCCCCCTCCCCGGAACGCGGACATGCTGGTTTGCTGGGTGGTGAAGACCAGGTCGAAGGCGGTGGCGTATTTCTGGTGCCAGTAGAGGTTGAGATGGGGGTCCAGGGCATAAAAGGCCCGAGGGATTTTGACGTTTTCCAGATTGAGGGGGAGGCGGCGGGGGCCCAGGCGCTCCACCACCAGGACCAGGTCAGGGCGATCCCCGGCCGGCAGCCGGTCCAGAACCGCGGCCAGGTCCACCTCCGCGGCGTCGGGAGCCAAGAAGCCTTCCGCGTTTATCACCCGATGGCCCAGCATCTGCAGGGCTTCAGTCAGGTAAAAACCTCCCACCACCAAGAAATTCATAGCGCCGCCGGTAATGCTGACCTGGGTGCAGACAAATTCAAACTACTCCCCTTAAAGAGGGTGTTCATCAGGGGAAGCAAGAAAAATGCCATGGCTATGCTGAGGTATCATGCTGATATATTTGGTTAATTTAATAGACCAAGAAGGTGGTCGGGGGACAGCGCGGCAAGATCTGCCTAATTTCTCAGGAAATATTGAGCCACTCGCTGAGGTCTTCAATTGCAGTGGCTTATTGACACGAGATTAGTGTTGCACTATTATTGTGTTATGAAAAATGTCACCATTACCCTGGATGAAGAGGTGGCCCGCTGGGCCAGGATCAGGGCAGCGGAGCAAAACACCAGCGTCTCCCGGCTGGTGGGGGAGATGCTCAAGGAGAAGATGCAGGAGGAAGAGGCATATCTCCTGGCCATGGAGCAGTATCTGGCGGCAAAGCCCCGGGCCCTGAAAAAGGCGGGGGAGCGATACCCCCGGCGGGAAGAGCTCCATGAGCGATAAGGTGTTTGTGGATACTAACGTGCTGGTGTACTGCCGGGACGCCTCGGAGCCGGAAAAGCAAGCAAAAGCCGCGGTCTGGATGGCGGCGCTCTGGGAAAGGCGGGCAGGGCGTTTGAGCTACCAGGTCCTCCAGGAATTTTATGTTACCGTCACCGCCAAGTTGGTCCCGGGATTGGAGCCGGACGCGGCCCGCAGGGATGTTAGAGTTTTGCTGGCCTGGCAGCCCTTGCCGATGGACACTCGGTTGTTGGAGGGGGCCTGGCTTCTCCAGGATCGCTATGGTTTTTCCTGGTGGGACGCTTTGATTGCGGCCGCAGCCCAGGCCGCGGGCTGCCGGTATCTGCTGAGTGAAGATTTTCAAGAGGGGATGGAGGTGGGGGGCCTTCGGCTGGTGAATCCCTTCCGGATCGTACCTGAAGACTTGGGTTAAGGGTATTGTGGGGTAGGGCCAGGGATGTAGAGTAGGCGCCCTCGCCTGCTCAAGAACAGCCGAGTGCGGCTGTTCCACATTCCCTCCCTCAGGATCATTTACCTCTCCAGCTTCTCCAATCGCACCCCGATGAGCCGGAGCAGCTTGCGGCGAGGGTTCTCCCGTCGGTCCAGGAAAGGCATGAGCAGTTTCATGGCGGTGAACCGGAGCCTGGCCGGCGAACCGGTGGCTGCGGCCAGGGTGTGGCTCCGGGAATGGGTGTCAAAATCTGCGAAACGGACAGTCACCACCACCGTCCTGAAAGTCTTGAAGTCCTCGGCCTGCATGCGGTTCCAGACACTGCCGCACATGCCCCAGAGGCGGTCAAAGATAAAATTAAGGTCCCGGGTATCCTCCCCAAAGGTCTCCTGCTCTCCCACGGATTTGGGTTCGTATTCTTCCTGGAGGGGGGCCTCATGCCGGCCCCGGATGCGCTCATAGAGTTCCGGCCCCCATTTCCCGAACCGTATCTGCAATTCCTCCGGAGAAAATTTCTTTAAATCCCGGACCAGCCGGATGCCCTCCCGGGCCAGGCGTTTCTCGGTCTTGGGGCCGATACCGGGGATTTTCCGCACCGGCAGGGGCTCCAGGAAGTTCTCCGCCTCCTCTGGGGTGACTTTGGTGAGGCCGTCGGGTTTGCGGAAGTCCGAAGCGATCTTGGCCACCAGCTTGTTGGGGCCGATGCCCACGGACGCGGTGAGTTTTTCCTGCTCCTGGATTTCTTTTTTTAGCCTTCGGCAGATCTCCGCGGCCTGCTCAAAGGAGCCCGCGAAGCTCAGATCGAAATAGACTTCATCAATGCCCGCCTCCTCCACCAGGGGGGAATGGCGGCGCACCAGGGCCATGATCCGCTCGGAAACCTCGCCGTAACGGCGGTAATTGACCCCCAGAAAGACTGCGCCCGGCTGCCCCTGGGCCCTGGCCTTTTCGGAAAGCCGCCAGGCCGTGGAAATGGGGAGCGCGGAATGGATGCCGTACTTCCGGGCCGCGTAATTGGCGGTGGAGACCACCCCCCGGCCCTTGCCCTGGGCCGGGTCCGCGCCCACCACGATGGGGAGGCCCTTAAGTTCCGGGTGGTCCCGCTCCTCCACGGCCGCAAAAAAGGCGTCCATATCCAGGTGGGCGATGATTCTCATGACTTAACATTGTAATCATCTCGTCGCCAAGGGAAAAGGGGGAAACCGAATGGGGACGGGTAGGCGGGCGGGCAGAGATACCCAAATAGTTATGACGCTATTTAATTAAAAGATGGGTAAAGTCCTTAGCAGGAAAGAAGGGGGATACTCTTATTTCATAATCTCCTGGGCCAGGGACGCGGCCTGATCCAGAAGGGCCGCCTGCTGCCGGATATCGCCGGGGTCTTTCACGCCCACGGCCCGGAGCAGATAAACCGGGGTATAGCCGAACCAGGTGAGCCAACGCTGGTAGCGGGGGAAAATATCATTAAATTGGCCCTCGTCCGGGTTGGCCTGAACCAACACGATGACGGCCTTCTTGCCCCCTGGCAACCGGCTGGAGAAATCCGGGTTAAAGTAAGAATAGGTGCGGTCAAAGAAGCATTTCAACTGCCCGCTGAGGTCCCCGAAGTAAACCGGGGAGGCCATTACCAAAACGTCCGCGGCCTTGACGGCCTCCAGGACCGGGGCCAGGTCGTCCTCCTGGATACAGGTCTCAATATTGGCCTTGCAGGCCCCGCAGCCCTGGCAACCCTGGAAATTCATCAGGTTCAAAGGATATACCCGCACCTCGGCCCCCAGTTCCCTGGCGGTTTCCAGAAATTTATGGGCCAGAGTGCTGCTGTTCCCCTGGGACCGGGGACTTCCCAACACCGCCGCGATTTTCAAGGCTTCCTCCTGGGCAAAGTCATACCATTTCTTTTTCCATATGCTATTCTCCAATGTTATTCAAGACCTTAATGCAGTATCTTTCCCAACTTATCCATTTCACTTCGTCGATCTCGCCCCTCTCAAACATCTCCCTGGAGGCGTCGTCAACGATGGGGTCGGCGCCGCCGGAGGAGAGCCGGTACATCTGCTCCATTTCCCTGACTGCGGCCCGATAAATGGATTTTTGGGTGGGCCGGAAATCAACAATCTCTCCCATGCTCATTACCCCCACATCATAGTTGTTGCCGGTTAAGGCGGCCGGATGCGGATGAAAGTAAAAAAACAGGTTCTATCAGCCCGGTTACGACAATCAGCCATGCAACCTTCCATGCCCTTTACATCGGCAGAACTCTCTATATTCTAAACCTAATTCTTTATAGACGCCATTATGGGAAAATTTTCCCAAACCTTTCCCCTCTTCCGGCTGAGCAAACCCCTGGACCGCAACCTGGCAGTTGCCGACCCTATTCTGATTTAGCCTGGGTATTCCTGCCCTTTACTTTTGGTTTTTGATACAATGGCGAGGAACCTGGCGAGCAAAAAACCCTTAAGGAAAATCTTGGCCCTGGACGGAGACTTCCAGGGATTCCCCTGGGGAGAACGCGGGGATACTTAGGCACTTGGGCAAAAAGTTTCTATATGCCGTCCTGCTGGTGGTCCTGATCGCGGCGGGTGTGGAAGTGGCCTGCCGGGAGGAGTGGCTGAAACGCGCCGAGGACCGCTACTACGACCTCTGGCACCAACTCGCGGGCCGGCGCTATGAACCCCGGCACGTGGCCATTGTGGCCATCGACGACCAGACCCGGCTGGAGCACCAGGATGAGCCCCTGGTCTTCTGGAGCCCGCATCACGCCCAAGTGATCAAGGTCTTGCGGGAGGCCGGGGTCCGGGTCATCGGCCTGGATTTTATTTTTGTCGTTAGTGCGGAAGCATGGCTGAAAAAGCTCAAATTACCTGAAAGCCACCTGAGCCGCACCTATGACCTATCTTTCCGGGAACAACTGGCCGCGGGCAAGGTGATTCTGGGCGGGGAATGGGCTGTGGACGCTCAGGGTAATATAAAACTCCTCCTCCCCCCTCCCGATTACTGGGCTTCTCTGCCGGGCCAAACGAATGACGTGGGCCTGGTCAGGCTTTACACTGATCCTGACGGAGTGAACCGCAGCTTCCTGCCGGCCTTCCCTTGGGGGGGCGAAGAGAGGTGGACCACCTTTGCCCAACTCCTGGCGGCCCGGGCTGCCGGGAAAGAACCCCCGGAGGAGTTGGAGCCCCCTTCCCCCATCGCCTTCGCCGGTCCTCCCGGCACCATCCCCCGGGTCTCTTATCAGCATCTGCTTTCTGGAACCCCTCAGGATCCCCAGATTCAAGCCCTTAAAGACAAGGTGGTCATCATCGGCTATGAGCCCTCGGAGGTGCAGGACATTCATCAAACCCCCTATGCCCGACCGATGAGCGGGCCGGAAATTCATGCTAACATCGTGGAAACCATCCTTACCGGGCGGTCTCCGCAGACGGTTGCCGCGCCCCTCCGGTGGGTTTACCTGGCGGTCGTGCTTAGTCTGGGAGTCGCCCTATTTTTCCGCTTATCTCCGGCCGCGGGCCTGGCGGCCCTGGGCCTGCTGGGGTTGAGCGCCGCGGTCTTTTCCTACTTTCTTTTCCGGGGCAACTGGCTGCTGCCCGCGGCCGCCCCGCAACTGGGGCTCCTGTTGGGCTACCTGGGAATCCTGGGCCTGAGACTCACCGGCGAGGAAAAGGAACGGGCCCGCCTGCGCCAGATCTTCGGGCGCTATGTTTCCGAGGAAGTGGTGGAAAAAGTCCTTTCCTCCGGCAAGCAGCCCGACCTGGGGGGAGAAGCCTTCACGGTCACGGTCCTGTTCTCGGATATTCGGAATTTCACCGGCATGTCCGAGTCCCTGAGCCCCAACGAAGTGGTGGAGATGCTCAATACCTATTTCAGCCGGGCCTGCGAGCCGATTCTGGAACAGGGGGGCATGGTGGATAAGTTTGTGGGCGACGCGGTCATGGCCGTGTTTGGGGCGCCGGCCCCCCAGCCGGACCATGCCCGGCGGGCGGTGGCCGCGGCCCTGGCCATGATGGAGAAGGCCCGGGAATTCCAGGCCTGGATGGAGCAGCGTTTTCCAGACCGGGGGTTCAATAATTTCCGCATCGGTATCGGCCTTCATACCGGGGAGGCAGTTATCGGCAATATCGGCACCCCCAAAAGGTTTGAATTCACCGCCATCGGCGATACGGTGAACACGGCTTCGCGCCTGGAGGGCTTGACTAAGGAGTTGGGATGGAGCATTGTCGCCAGTGACAGAACCGTCAAGGCCGCGGGGCCGGGGGCGGTGACCGGAGGAAGGCAGGAACTCCTGGTCAAAGGCCGCCAGGAACCGGTGGTGGTCCTGGAAGTAAAGGGCCTGGAGGAGTAAGACAGTTTTCAGTTTTTAGTTTTTTAATTATCTGTATTCTTTAAACCGAAGACCGAAGACCGTTCCAAAAGTAGCCAAAGGGAAAAATTATGGAGGAAAGAAAAGTGATGCAGGCCATTATCAGTATCCCTAAAAAGTCCTTCTGTCTGGTGCTAATCGCCCTCTTTCTGTGCACGGCCGGGGCCCTGGCCCAATCCTCTTCTCCAGATGTGGGCCTGGTGACCAAACTGGCCGGAGAGGCCACTTATTGGAATAAAGAAGAGAAAAAGCAGACCCGGGTCCAGGCTTTCATGAAAGTGCGGAAAGGCGATAACTTCAAGCTATCCAAGGATGGCGCCTTACCCGGGTCCAGGCTTTCATGAAAGTGCGGAAAGGCGATAACTTCAAGCTATCCAAGGATGGCGCCTTAACCCTGCTCTATTTCGCCGGCGGCCGCCAGGAAACCTGGAAGGGGCCGGCCGTTTTTATGGCCGGGGAGGCTGAAAGCGCGGCCAAGGGAGGTAAAAAGGTGGCATCCCCGGAGGTGAAGATGATGCCCGCGTCCGCCATCCAGAAGATCGCGGCCGCGCCTTTCCCCCTGCCCCGCTCCGGGGTCGGCTCTTCCGGCGCCACCCAGATGCTCCGCTCCGCCCCCGGCCGTACGGGCGCCACGGCCGCGAAAAGCATGGTCCCCCCCGACCGCGCCGGAGCCACGCCGATGATGGAGAAGAGCCCCCCGGGCCGTTCAGGGGCCATCCAGACCATGGCTCCCGTGTGCCCGGTGCCGTCCAAGGACGCGCCGTCCCCGGAAGTGGTCCGGAAGGAAATTAAACAGGCGGAAGCGGTTTATCAGGACCTCAAGCAGAAAGCCGGGGCCGATGACTTTACCCCGGAATTGTATTTCCTGGGGGTCCTGGCGGAATACCGGCAATATAGCGAGATGAACAAAATCCTGGATGACCTGCTCAAGAAAAACCCGGGGGACCCGGCCCTGAAGGAGATGAAAACCTGGGTCCGGACCCAATCCCTCTGCGGGGGGTAGTGTCACTACCTTAAGGTGCATGGAGGTGAAGATGCTCAGGCTCATGGCCCTCAGTCTTTGCCTGGTCCTCCTCAGCGGGCCGGGAACATCCGCGTTCGCCCAAAAAAGAGGTTTCGGTTCGACTCCAGATAAAGAAGCAGCTCTCCCGGAGGAGACGCCGGCCGCCGGCCAGAAGCCGGAGGTGGCCGAAATCAAGGAAATGCTCAAAAAGGGCAGGGCCTTGGAGGATGCCAATAGGAATTATCCCGCCCTGACTTTATACCAGCAAGCCCTGAAGAGCAGCGAGAAGGCCCTGGGGCCGGAGCATCCTCTCACTGCTGCCTGCATGGCTCGTTTGGCTAAGGTTTATACGGTGCTAGGGTTCTTTGATCGAGCCTTGCCCCTGGCCCAGCAGTCCTTGAAGATCAGGGAAAAGGCCCTGGGGCTGGAGCACCCCCAGACTGCCGACAGCCTGATAATCCTGGGGTTCCTGTATGGTCAGATGGGGGCTCAAGATAAAGCCCTGCTTTTATGCCAGCAAGGTTTACGGATCAGCGAAAAGGCGTTGGGGCCGGAAGCCCCCCTGAACGCAGGAGCTTTGAACACCCTGGCGACCCTTTATGCCCAGATGGGTGCTTATGACCAGGCCCTGCCTTTGGCCCAGCGCTCCGTCCAGATTAGAGAAAAGGTGTTAGGACCGGAAAATCTTTGGACCGCGGTAAGTCTCAGAACTTTGGGATTTCTTTACCTGGTCAAGAAAGACTATAGCCAGGCCGAGTCTTGTTTCCGCCGGGCCAAACATCGACAAGGCGAGCAAGGCATGGTGGAGCTTTACCTGGCTACCGGGCGCTATAATGATGCCCTGGAACTTTTCCCGCATCTGACTCCCTGGGCGTGGATGAGCGCCCAATACCAGGCCCAGTTTTATACCCAGAAGGCCTTGGCCCTCAAGGGGGCAGGGCAGCGGGAGGAGGCCCTGGCCGCCTTCTCGGAGGCCATCCGCCGCATCGAAGAATTACGAGCCCGGACTCCGGGGGAACGCACCAGCTTTTTCGAAGGGGGGCGTATGGGCGGCTATTTTCGGGCCTACCAGGGGATGGTAGGGCTGCTGGCGGAAATGGCTCAAAAGGGCGAGCCTGTCCCTGCTGCCCTGCAAACCTATGGCCGGGACACCGGGGCCGTGGCCTTCTATTTTGCCGAATCCATCAAGGCCCGCTCTTTGCTGGAGGCCGTGGCTGCCGGGGCCGCGCCGGCAAGTTCCCAATTACCCCGGGATTTGGCGGCCAAGGAAAAAAGTATCCGGGAACAGATACAGACCCTGGAAGCCCAGAGGCTAGAGCGATACCAGGAACGTGGGAAAGGTTGGGACCGGAAGGAGCAGCCGGTGCTGGAGTTCGAAGGGAAACGGGACGCCTTGCAAAAAGAACTGGAGAGGTTTGTGGCGGAGCTGCGGCGCCGGGACCCCAGATATGCGGCCCTCCATTATCCCCAACCCTATAGGGCCCAGGAGCTGCCCCTGAAATCAGGAGAAGTGCTTCTGGAGTACGCCCTGGGAGAGAAGGAGAGCTATCTCTTCCGGGTGGAACCCGGGGGGAAGACCACTATCTTTCGTCTGGGCCTGGGGAAGGAGGCCCTGGAGAAGCGTCTGGGCGCCATGCTGGCCCCCTTCCGGCAAAGCGTCCTGCGCCGGGAAGACTTGAAGCGTTTTTCCCTGACCGAAGCCGATGCTTTATACCGGGAGATTTTGGCCCCGGCCCTGGCCGGGGTAAATCCCGGAACCCGCCTGATCATCGTGCCGGACGGGGCGCTGGGGGCCTTCCCGATGGAGGCCCTGGTGGTCCAGGCCGGACCGGATTGGAGCAAGTGCACCCTGGTGGGGGACCGCTGGCCGGTGACCTATTCCCAGTCCGCGGCCATCCTGGCCCTGAACCGCCATCTGGGGCTTTCTAAAGCTTCCCAACCCCTCTTCGCCCTGGGCGACTGCATCTATGAGAAGGGGAGCAGCCGCTATCTGGCCTACAAAGCGGGCCAGGGGCAGGCCGGGGGGCTGAAAAGTACGGGGCCGGAAAAGGCCTTAACCATGGCGGCCACCGGCAAGGAATGGGGCAAACTGGAGTTCCCGCCGCTGCCCGAAACCCGGCAGACGGTGACAGACCTGGCTAACCTTTTCCAGGTGAAGCCCCAGCCTCCCCAGGTGCTCCTGGACGTAAACGCCACCGAGACCCGGGTGCGCCAGACCCCCTTGGGTCAATACCGTTATCTTTTCTTCGGCACCCACGGCTTTCTGGCGGACAAAATGGCGGGAGTCCAGGAGCCCACCCTGGTGTTGAGCCAGGTGGAGAATAAATCCCCGGATGACGGCTTACTCACCTTCAGCAATGTGCTGCAACTCAAGCTGGACGCAGAGCTGGTGACCCTGGCCGCGTGCATGACCGGGGTGGGGAAGGTGATGCAGGGGGAAGGGGTGCTGAACTTCGCTCGGGCCTTCCAGCAGGCCGGGGCCCGCAGCGTTATGGTGACCCTGTGGAACATCCCGGTGGATGAGTCCTTGAAGTTTTACCACGCCTTTTATCAGGCCCTGAAAGAGGGTAAAACCAGGAGCGAGGCTTTGAAGAGCGCGCGCCAGGCGGTGCGGGTCAAAGAATCGCACCCTTACTTCTGGTCCGGCATCATCCTCCATGGGGAGGGGTGAAGAAATTTTCCCTTGAACTTTTTGGGTATCCCATATATAAAAAACCATTCGGGGTAAGAAGCCCCGGGACACACAACAACCGAGCCAATAAACTTAAAAGCCATGAAGGCTGGCGATCCTCCGGAGAGGACGTTTGCCTCATGGCTTTTTTTGTGGCCTTAGGGGAAGTAAAAGCGTGGGTTTGGCTCTATAGCCATGCTTCATAAATTTGGTAATGAATATTTGGGAAGCGCTCCGAAAAGCGGGTTTTTAAGTCCCCCTTTTTTAAAGGGGGATTTAGGGGGATTTTCAAGAGGTTATAAAATCCCCTCTGACCCCCCTTTAGAAAAGGGGGGAAATACCTCGCCTTTCCCAGGCCTTCCAACTTAAATGCCCCACATTAGGGGGCAATATCTCCTGGAAGGCAAAATATGCACATTTCCGAAGGAGTTCTCAGTCCCGCGGTCTTGGGCGGGGGCGCGGGGTTGGCGGTTATGGGAACCGCCATTGGCCTGAAAAAATTGGATTATGAGGCCATCCCCCGGGTGGCTATCCTCTCCGCGGCTTTTTTCGTGGCCTCCCTTATCCATGTGCCGGTGGGGCCGGTGGGCCTGCACCTGGTGCTCAACGGCCTCATGGGGCTGCTTTTAGGCTGGGTGGCCGTACCTGCCATCCTCATCGCACTCTTCCTACAAGCCCTGCTCTTCCAGTTCGGGGGACTGACGGTGTTGGGGGTGAATACGGTGGTTATGGCCGCGCCTGCGGTCTTCTGTTTCTATGCCTATCGGGGTTTATTGCGACGCCCGGGGACCGCCGCGGCGGTGGGGGCTTTTGCCTGCGGGGCCACGGCCATTTTGCTGAGCGGTTTGCTGGTGGCCGTAGCTTTGATCACCACCGGCCAGTCTTTCCTGGAAGTGGCCGAATTGGTCTTGTTGGCGCATATCCCCATAATGATCATCGAAGGCATCATTACGCTCTTTATTTTCCTGTTTTTCCAAAAAGTCCGCCCAGAGATGCTGGAGGGAATATATGCCTAAAAAATGTTTTTTCCGGAGACCAAAGCTGCCGGCCCTCTGGACTCAAGGGGTCTTCTTGATTCTTGGGGTTTTGGCTTTGACGACCCCAGCCCAAGCCCATCGGGTGCTGGTCTTCGCCTATGCCGAGGGCGACACCATCCACACGGAAGGCAAGTTTGTGCCTAACAACCCGGTGCGCCAGGGCCAGGTGCAGGTGCTGGAGCAGAAAACCGGCAAGATCCTGGTGACCGGCAAAACCGATGATCAGGGAAAATATGCCTTTAAGATCCCGGCCGCGGCCGCGGCCCAGAAGATGGATCTCAAAATCGTGATCGTGGCGGCCATGGGCCATCAGGGAGAATGGCTGCTAAAAGCCTCCAGCTATCTGCCGGGGGCCAAAAAGGCGACGGTTGCTCCTGCCCCTGCAGCTCCCCAGGCAGCGGCGCCAAGTCCGGTGGCTCCGGGGACTAAGGCAGCCACCGTGGACTCCCAAATGCTGGAGGAGGCCGTGAATAAAGCCCTGGCGCGCCAGCTCGGTCCCATTAACGAGAAGCTCGCGGAGATGGCCGTCCACCGCGCCTCTCTGCCGGATATCCTCGGCGGCCTCGGTTATATCCTGGGCTTCTTCGGTTTCTGGGCCTATTTCCAGAGCAAAAGGAAGAAGGATTCTTGAGTCCCATCCAGGAGCCTTTTGCCGACGGCGTCTCTCTGGCGCACCGCCTGGACCCCCGGGGGAAAATCGTGGTGGCCGGGCTCTTTGCCGTTTCGGTGGCGGTAGCCCAGACCTATGCAACGGCCCTGGCCGGATTGGCTCTGGCCCTGGTCTGCCTGGCCCTGGCCCGGCTCCCTCTAAAAAAAGTGGGCGCCCGGCTCCTGGTGGTGAACGCCTTTATATTCTTTCTCTGGTTTATCCTGCCGCTGACCTATCCCGGGGACGCGGTGTGGCAATTCGGACCCTTCACCGTCAGCCGCCAGGGCCTGCTCTATACCGGCTTGATTACCTTGAAATCCAACACCATCGTCATCGCTTTGATCGCTTTAATCGCCACCGCGCCGGTCAACACCCTGGGACAGGCCCTGCAGCGGCTACGGCTGCCCGACAAGTTGTGCCACTTGCTGCTCTTTACCTACCGCTACCTCCATGTCTTGGAACTGGAATTCCAGCGCCTGGTCCAGGCCCTGAAAATCCGGGGATTTCACCCGGGCACCAACCTGCATACCTACCGTACCTACGCCTATCTGGCGGCCATGCTGCTGGTGCACAGCTGCGACCGGGCCGACTCTGTTTACCGGGCCATGTTGTGCCGGGGCTTTCACGGTAAATTTTACAGCCTGCGGATCTTTTCCTGGCAGCCCCGGGATCGGGTCTTTGGCGCGGTATCCTTGCTGGCCCTGGCCGCGCTCCTCTACCTGGAGTGGCGGGGCGCCGGCCCCCTGTGAGGTTATGATGAGTGAACCCTTGATTGAGTTGCAGGACATCACTTTTTCCTACCCCGGAGCCGCGACCCCGGTTTTCCAGGACTTCAATTTTCAACTCCTGCCCGGCAAACACATCGGTCTTATCGGTCCCAACGGCTGCGGCAAGACCACTCTCCTGCACCTGATCATGGGGCTGCTCAAGCCCCAGGCGGGGAAAATCGTCATTTTCGGGCAGGAAGTCAGCAAAGAAAAAGATTTTGTGGCGGTGCGGCAAAAGGTGGGCCTGCTCTTTCAAAATCCCGACGACCAGCTCTTCTGTCCCACCGTTTTAGAAGACGTGGCCTTCGGTCCCCTGAACCAGGGGAAAGCGCCGGCGGAGGCAATCCGGATCGCCCGGGAAACCATGGCCAAGCTGGAGCTGGAGGGCTTCGAGGACCGGGTAACGTATAAACTCTCCGGGGGCGAGAAGAAGTTGGTCTCCCTGGCCACCGTCCTGGCCATGCAACCGCAGTTGCTCCTGTTGGATGAGCCCACCACCGGGTTGGATACGGACACCAAGCACCGTCTCGTGCACCTCCTGCAGGACCTGGACATCGGTTACATGATCGTCTCCCATGAGGATGCTTTTTTGCACCATACCGTGGGTGAATGCTGCCATGTGCATGGACACTGCTGTCAGCCCGCCTAGAGCCCAACAGGGGGGGAATAGTCATCAAAATGGGGGTATTTAACCTTTTACAGATTCCCTATGGTTGTTGGAAAAAATTGCTTGACAAGCATGCGCCTGCGCCAGAAGGGCCAGCGCATCTCCCGTGCTTCGGTCTACCGCACCATGCCTTTGTTGGTGGAAAGCGGCCTGGTGCAGGAGGTCTTTTTTGAGGATGGGCACATGCACTACGAACACATTTACGGACATGAGCACCACTGCCATTTGCGCTGCCTGGGCTGCCGCCGTATCATCGAGTTCCGGGACGAAGCCGTGGAGGGCGCAGAAGACCGCATCGGCCAGGCCCACAACTTTGCCGTTACCGGCCACAAACTGGAGATCTATGGCTATTGCGCGGCCTGTCAGGAGCAGAAGTAGAAAAAAGTAACGGCCAAAAATTTTTTTGGTAAATATTTGAGACAAAGTCTCTGTCTCAATAACCCTCCGGAGGATGAACAATGTTGCCATTGGGACTGTTAGCCCCCGGTGAAAGAGCCGAGGTCGTGGAATTAATGTTGGAAAAACCATCTTGCCAACACTGCCGTTGCCCGGGAGCCAGTCCCCACAGTCTCTGTCGTCTGGGAGACCTGGGTCTGCGGGTGGGCAAAACGGTGGAGGTGCTGAATGCGAGCGGCGCCGGGGCCCTGTTGGTCAAAGTGGATGAGGCCCGCATCGCCATGAACCGGGGCGTGGCCATGAAGATCAAAGTGAGGAGGAAGGCTTGATGAACCTGGCAAAATTACCGCCCGGGGCCCGGTGCCGAATCACGAAAATCGGCGCGGTGGGCCCTTTAAAGCGGCGTCTGTTGGATATGGGGGTCCTGGTGGGGGAAGTGGTGCAGGTGGAAAAGATCGCGCCCCTGGGAGACCCCATAGAGATTACCGTCAAGAATTACAAACTCTCACTCCGCAAGAAGGAGGCGGAAGGTATCGCCGTGGAGGTGCTGTCATGAAAACCGCGGCGGCCTTGAAAGAGGTTATAACCCCCCAAAAGGTGCTCACCGTGGCGGTGGCGGGCAATCCCAATGCCGGCAAGTCCACCCTGATCAACGCCCTGGCCGGGACGCGGCTGCAGGTGGGCAACTGGCCGGGGGTGACGGTGGAGAAGAAAGAGGCGGTCCTGGAATACCAGGGCCAAAAAATCCGCCTGGTGGACCTCCCCGGCACTTACAGCCTCAGCCCCTATAGCGAAGAAGAGCGCATCGCCCGGGATTATCTGCTGTACGACACCCCGGACGTCATCGTGGACGTGATCGACGCCACCAACCTGGAGAGAAATTTATACCTGACCATGCAACTGCTGGAGCTGGGGATCCCGGTGGTGGCCGCCCTGAATATCTACGACGAGGCGGAAAATAAAGGTTACCGCATTGAGACCCGGACCATGGAGGAGATGCTGGGCGCTAAAGTCATCCCCACCGTGGCCACCCGGAAGCGGGGGCTGGACGACCTGTTGGCCGCGGTGGTGGAGGCAGGAGAAGACGCGGCGCTCCGCCGGCCCAGGAAGATGTCTTACGGCGAAGATCTGGAGGCCGCGGCCACGGAAGTGGAAAACCGCGTCCACCAGCTTTTTCCCCATCTGGCGGCAAGATATCCCTCCCGCTGGCTGGCCCTCAAGCTCCTGGAAAGCGACCGCCAGGTCCTGGAGGAAATCAACCTGGGCGACGCCCGCCCCTTTGAGGGCGCGGCCGTGCGACATCTCCAACAGGCCCATGGCGAAGACTTGGAAAGCCTCCTGGCCGACGCCCGTTACGCCCAGGCCGCCGGGCTGACCCGGGAAGTCTTGCGTAAACCCGCCGCCGCCAGGGTGGAGATGACGGAGAAGATCGACCGGGTCGTCTTGCACCGCTTCCTGGGCATCCCCATCTTCCTGGCGGCCATGTGGCTGGTCTTCAAGCTGACCTTCGACGTCTCCTCTCCCTTTGCGGATTGGCTGGACAAGATGATCAACGGCCCCGGCAAGCGCTGGATCGGGGCCCTCCTGGGCTTGATTCAGGCCCCGGATTGGCTGGTGTCCCTGGCCACCGACGGGGTGGTGGCCGGTACGGGTTTTGTCCTGGTCTTTGTCCCCGTCATCTTTGCCATGATGTTCTTCATCACCTTCCTGGAGGCCAGCGGCTACATGGCCCGGGCTGCCTTTGTCATGGACCGGGCCATGCACGCCATGGGGCTCCACGGCAAGTCCTTTATTCCCATGCTCCTGGGTTTCGGGTGCAACGTCCCGGCCATTTACGCCACCCGCACCCTGGAAAACCCCCAGGACAAGGTCCTGACCGCTCTGCTGGTGCCCCTCATGTCCTGCGGGGCCCGGCTCCCGGTCTATGTGCTCTTTGTGGGGGCCTTCTTTGCGGCCCACTCGGGCACCGTCATCTGGTCCCTCTATGTCCTGGGCATTGTCCTGGCCGTCCTGGTGGGGATTCTCTTCAAGCGAACCTTGTTCCGGGGTGAATACCCCTTATTCATCATGGAACTCCCACCTTACCGGCTGCCGGGGATGCGCAGCCTCCTGATCCACACCTGGGAAAAGGGGAAGCACTTTCTCATCAAGGCCGGAACCTACATCCTGGCGGTCTCGGTCCTCACCTGGTTTCTCCTGAACCTCCCCTGGGGGGTGGAACACAAACAGGATTCCTACCTCGGCCAGGCCGGCGCGGTCATGGCCCCGGTGCTGAAGCCCCTGGGCTTCGGGAACTGGGAAGCTGCGGCGGCCCTGATCACCGGGGTGATCGCCAAGGAGATCGTGGTGGGCACCATGGGGGAAATTTATCT
>JACQYN010000067.1:0-25599 GCA_016208235.1 Deltaproteobacteria bacterium | reverse complement strand
ATGGTGGTGGCCGTGGCCTTTCGCCATGAGTTCGGCTCCTGGAAGTGGTTCGGCCTGGCCTTCGCCTACGGGACGGCCCTGGCCTGGGTGGTGTCTTTCATCATCTATCAAGGGGGGAAACTCCTGGGTTGGGGAGGTTAGGAATGGGACTCACGGACGTTCTGCTGGCTGGAGCTTTGATAGTGGGGGCTTTATACCTGCTCTATCGTTCCTTGTGGAAAAAGGGGGGGTATTGTCCCGGATGCACTTCGGAATCCTGCCCCACCAAGCAGGAGCATAGAAATAACTAGGGAGTTCACCGGGGCTTATTACCCTGAGCCGCAGGCGGCGATGGGGCTGTTAACTGCCCCCAAATAGGGCGTTTGATGGAAAAGAGAATCTTGCCGGCATTGCTGATTTTTTCTTGACGGGTTGCACCCACTTCATATAGGCTGTGTTCCAAAAGTATTCGGGTGCCCATTTAGGGCATAATAGGGAAGCCGGTGCAAAACCGGCGCGGTCCCGCCGCTGTGACCGGGGACGAAACCTGCATCAAGCCACTGTCTCGCTAAAGCGAGATGGGAAGGCGCAGGGACTAGGTTGAACCGGAAGCCAGAAGACCTGCCTGGATAGTATGCTTGAGCCCCTACGAGGCATAGCGGGCGGCAAGCTACATTTAAGGATAAAGAAGCTGGGTGCAATCCTTAAGTCTTTGTGACTTAAGGATTTTTTTTTTGCAAAAACTTCATAAAGGAGGACGGCATGGTAAAGCAGATCAGGTTTGGGTGGCTATCTTTGGTGCTTATCCTAACAATGGTAAGCACCCCTTGGACCTTGAACGCGGCATCCCCCCAAAAACCCGCCATTGTTTTGGCGGCCTTCGGCACCAGCACTACAGCCTTTGATACCTATCAGCATTTTGAGCAGCAAGTAAAAAAACGTTTTCCGGATCACGAAATCCGCTGGGCCTTTACTTCCCATAAAGTCCGGCACAAGGTGGCCAGGGAAAAGGGGAAGAAACTCAATGACCTGGGCACGACTTTGCGGGAATTAAAAGCCGCCGGCTATACCCGGGTGGCCATCCAATCCCTCCATATCGTGCCGGGGGAGGAGTGGGACAAGAAAATCGTGCAGGTAAGCAGGGAGATCTCCGGTCTGAAAGTGGCCTTGGGAAAACCGCTGCTGAGCAGCAAGAAGGATCAGGAGGCGGTCCTTAAGGTTGTGGCCCAGACATTCCCCAAGGATTTAAAGAATACCGTGGTGGTCTTGATGGCCCATGGCAGCCCTGTCCCCGAGGGAGAAAAGGCCTATCTAGCCTTTGACCGGCTTCTGCGTACCCATTACCAGAATGTCTTTCTGGGTACAGTGGAAGGCAAACCCACCAAGGAAGAGCATCTGGCTCAGGCTCTGGAGAGCTTTTAGGGAGAGCCGCGGCGGTTTCACTGGTTGCCTGTCTTGGAGGTATGGGGCCTAGGGAAACATTGGCCGAAGATTTTGCCGGTACCTTAAGAAACTGGCACCAAGAAAACCGGGAGCTCAATTTGTCCCCTAAAAAGTTTGACATTTCCTGCCCCTTCCCTTATGCTGGTAGAAATTCCGGGAATGAACCCCGGAGAACTCAAAAAAAAGGTTTGAATGTAATAGCCACGAAGGCTCGTGGCGCCTGCAGGCGCCAGGTTTTCGTGGCTTTTTATTTTGATCCTCTCGAAGAAAGCTTTGGCCAGGGGGAAGAAGTCCGGCTCGGGAACACTTTGCGGTTTACGGCGGCCTAAAGACAGCAGTATTAAGCAAATGCCGGCGACTTGAAAAGGCGATAGGAGAAAGTAAAATGATATCGGTCAGAATCTGGGTATTCTTGCTGTCAGTATTCTGTGTGGTTTATCCGGCAACAGGGGCGGTTAATCCCGTAACTGCTGCCGAGGAGAAGGAAAAGGCAGTTTCCGAACCCTCCGCCATCGCGGAGGGAGGAACCCAAGCCAAGGAAGAGGCCAAAGAAGGCGAGTGTCCCTCCACCTTTGGGCCCATCATTACCGACACCGCCATCCCCATTGAGAAAGGGAAGTTCGCCGTCCAACCCACCTTCGGCTTGAGCTTTGTCACCAATACCTTCAGTCTCAGTTGGCGGCGGGTAAGCGCGGGGGGAGATTTCCAGTCCTACGGCATGAGCCTGAAGCTTACCTACGGCCTCTGGAATAATCTGGAGGTCTATACGGTGATTCCCTATCTCCACAATTGGGCAAGCAACGTCGATGCGCCGGGGCCCCTGGGGGAGCGCGCCGCGAATTTCGGGGGCCTCGGCGATATCAGCCTCACCTTCAAGTACCGCCTGGTGGAGGAAACCCAGGCGGCGCCCACGGTGAGCGCCCTGTTTACCCCCACCTTTCCCAGCGGCCACTTTCGCCACCTCAATCCCGGCCGGTTGGGCACCGATGCCCTGGGCGGGGGCACCTATGCCTTCACCACCGGCTTTAACTTGTCCAAGTATGTGAAACCCTTTATCTTCTACGGCAATCTCTGGTACACCTTCCAGACCTCCTTCTCCACCGACGCGGAGGATGAAGAGGGCAACCCCATCGAACGGCGGAACCACCCCCGGGATTTTGTCACCGTCAACCTGGCCGCGGAGTACCCCCTCACCAAGAAGTGGGTCGCTCTCCTGGAGCTGACCAGCACCTGGGACGCGGGGCGGATTGTCGGGCCGAAGGCCAATGCCGCACCGACGGCCCTGCTCTCGCTCTTACCCGGCATCGAGTACATGGCCACGGACAAATTCTCCCTGGCTATGGGGGTGAACATCGACCTGGCCGGGAAGGACACTAATGCCAATATCACGCCATTACTCTCAATGGTTTACGCTTTTTAAAATTAAATAAAGAAAGGATGTGCGGCATGAAGAAGATTCATTTCCTTACTGCCTGTCTCATGGTCAGTCTGCTGGGCTGGTGGCAGCTTCCGCAAGCCGGAGCCCAGGGCCGGGGCCAGGGCTTCCGGCCCTGTCCTTATACACCTTATACGTGTCCGGTGAAGGCCATCTGCAAGGCCTTCGACGAGAGCGGCAAAGTGGCCCAAGTCCTCACCGAGACCCTGGAACCCGGCATGTACCCGGGTATGGCGGTGGTGGTGGACACCAAGAAGCAGGGCCGGGTGCACGTCAGCCTGGGTCCGGTCTGGTACCTGGAGCGCCAGGAGTTCGAACTCCGGCCCGGAGACGAAGTGCGGGTCAAAGGGATGTGCGAGAAGGAGAAGAACGGGAAGCTGCGGGTCGTTGCCTACGAACTCGTTAAAGGGGATCATGTCCTCCTGCTGCGGGATTCCCTGGGCCGCCCCAACTGGGAGGCCTGGCGCAAGCGGGGTAACTAGTATACGGTCCCCGGATTATCTTACAAGTCTTAAGGTCTTTTCTCCCTCCCCTTGAGGGGCATAAGCGCTAACTTAAACAATTTTTGTCATTCTGAACGGAGCGAAGCTTCGTTTCGAATCTCTATTTTCCAATGAAATTAGAGATTCTTCGCTACGCTCAGAATGACAAAAGAGCCTTATGTTAGCGCCTATGCCCACCAGGGGAGGGGGAGTGATGAGGACTCTGAGACTAATTCAAACTGGCCCAACCATGGGCCGCCTGACAAATATCACAAATGCCTGGAGGAAAATTATGCGACGTTATCTCACCTTAAGTCTGTGCCTGCTCCTCATCCTCGGCCTGGCCGGCGTCAGCCGGGCCCATTTCGGCGTGATCCTGCCGGAGAAATCCATGGTCATGCAGGGAGACAACCCCGACCTGGAGCTCACCCTGGCCTTCTGCCACCCCTTTGAGCAGAAAGGCATGACCATGGCCAAACCCAAGCGGTTCGGCGTGCAAGCCGGGAAAGAAAAAACCGATCTCCTAACCACTCTCCAAGAAACCAAAGTCTTGGATAATCAGGCCTGGAAAACCAAATACGCCCTGAAAAAGCCGGGCATTTACGCGTTCTATTTCGATCCCCAACCTTACTGGGAGCCGGCGGAAAATAAATATATCGTTCACCAGACGAAAGTTTATGTCGCGGCCTTCGGCGCCGAGGAGGGCTGGGACCAGGAAGTGGGCTTAAAAGCGGAAATCGTGCCCCTGAGTAGGCCCTTCGGCCTCTATGCGGGGAACGTCTTCCAGGGGGTGGTGAAATTCAAAGGCAAACCCCTCCCGGGCGCCGACGTGGAAGTGGAATACTGGAACGGGGAGAAAAAGGTGGCCGCGCCCAACGACTATTTCGTGGCCCAGGTGGTGAAGACCGATAAAAACGGGGTCTTCACCTTTGCCCCGCCCAAGGCTGGCTGGTGGGGGTTCGCGGCCCTGACCACGGAAAAGCAGGCCATCCCCCATAAGGACGGCAAGAAAAAAGACGCGGAATACGGCGCGGTGCTCTGGGTGCAGTTCACCGATTGGCCGGGGAAATAAAAAAAGGGTAAGGGTAAGGATTATCATATTAAAGGGGCGCGAGGATAAAGCCCGGCATGCGCCCCCCCTAAAAAGCAAAGGGAAAGGAGGGGTTTCTCCTTTCCCTTTCTTATTTTTCGTTTTGGGGATTGAGGTGGTCAAAAAGGAAGTTTAGCCGCCAAAACCGTCATCCCTGGTCCTCCCAAGCCCGTTGCGAGGCCTTTTTAAACCGTTTTCAGTTTTCGGTTAGAATAAATAAATTATACCTATATTTGCATGTCAAGTTGGTACTTAGTATTATCCGGCCGCGGAGCTTCCCAGGATAAACTGAAAACGGAAAGCAGAACCTTGCAGCGTCTCATTTACTCCATCACCAGGATTATTCCGGACTCCGGGGGGTCTGCGACTGCTCATCTGCCTGCTGCTGGCAGCCGCGGCCCTGACCCCCTATGTCCAGGTCAGGGACCACGCGTTCATCACCTTAGATGACGATTTGTATATCACCGCCAATCCCATGGTCCTGGCCGGCCTCACCTGGCAGGGGGTCAAAGGGGCCTTCACCGCCCTGCACGCCTGCAACTGGCACCCCCTGACCTGGCTGTCCCACATGCTGGATTGCCAGTTATACGGCTTGTGGTCCGGCGGCCACCATCTGACGAATGTGGCTTTTCACCTGGCCAACACCATCCTCCTGTTCCTGTTTTGGGCCCGGGTGACCGGGGCCCTGTGGCCCAGCGCCCTGGTGGCGGCCCTGTTTGCCCTGCACCCGCTGCACGTGGAGTCGGTGGCCTGGGTGTCGGAAAGAAAGGATGTGCTGAGCGCCTTCTTCTGGCTGGCCACTATGTTGGCTTATGCCGGATACGCCGGGGCGCCGTCGCCGCGCCGCTACCTGCTGGTCCTGCTTTTCTTCACCCTGGGGCTAATGGCCAAGCCCATGGTGGTGACCCTGCCCTTTGTGCTCCTTCTCCTGGATTACTGGCCCCTGGGCCGGGTGCCGGGGGGACCCCCGGCCGTGCCGGGTCTTGCCGGGGGCGGGGAGCGCCAGCCGGCGTCTCCCAAGAGTGTTTACTGGCAGCTCCTCAAGGAAAAAATCCCCCTGATCGCCCTGGCCGCGCTGGCCTCCTTGATAACCCTGGTGGCCCAGAAGGGCAGCGGCGCGCTGATGCCTCTGGCCTTCCGCCCCCTGGGGCCCCGGATCGCCAACGCCCTGGTCGCCTATGTCGAGTATCTGGTAAAGCTGCTCTGGCCTTTTCCCATGAGCTTCTTTTATTCCCTGGCCCCGGTGCCCTGGTGGCAGTCCGTGGGGGCCGGCCTGGCCCTGCTGGCGTTCTCGGCCTGGCTGCTCTCCCAGGCCCGGCGCCGGCCCTACCTGGCGGTGGGCTGGCTCTGGTACCTGGGCACCCTGGTGCCGGTGATCGGGCTGGTCCAGGTGGGCGATCAGGCCTTGGCGGACCGTTATACTTATATCCCCTTCATCGGCCTGTTCCTCATGGTGGCCTGGGGGGCGGCTGAGGCCACCGCCGGCTGGCGGCGCCGGCAGACCCTCCTCTCCACGGCTGCGGGGGTGACACTCCTGGCCTGTCTGCTGTCCACCTGGGTGCAAGTAGGCTACTGGCGGAACTCGGAGACCCTCTTTAACCATGCCCTGGAGATCGACAAAAATAACTACATGGCCTATCACCACCTGGGCATGGCCCTGGCGAACCAGGGCAAAATCAACCAGGCCGTCGCCGCCTACCATCAGACCCTGGCCATTGCCCCCCGATTCTCCTCAACATACAACAACCTGGCCATCATTTATGCCGAGCAGGGCAGATTTGATGAGGCGGCGGCCCTTTTCCAGGAAGCCATCCGGCTCGCGCCTACCAATGCCGGTTTTTACCGCAACCTGGCCTTGACTTACCAACAGCAGGGGAAGATTTCGGAAGCGGAAGCGGTGATGGCCCAGGTCTTATGGCTCTCCGGGAAAAGGGGGCCTTAGCTCAACTTGCTAAAATTATTAAGAATGATATGCAAGAGGGGTCAACAAAGGCAACCATAAACAAAAAGACTGACAATCTCGATTGCCAACCTCTTGTATCCCTCATTATCCATCCTGCCACTCTCGTCCGAGTCATTACTCCCCGTCTGCCTGCCTGATCCATGCCTCATTGGTTTTCCTTGCTTTCCATGGAGGTAATTTATATGTTTGAACAAGATCTTTCATCATGCTGTTGAGAGAGCAGCTCCATGAAGCTTCGGTTAATTTTACTAATTCTCGCCCTTTTGTCTTTTCTGTCCGCCTCTGCCGGAGGCTACCTCTACTATGCCTCCCTCAAGGAAGCCGCCTTCCATGAAGCCGAGCGGCAATCTCTGAACCGGTTGGTGGCCATCAAGAGAAACCTCTCCACCTTTCTTTCGGAAAACGTCAAACCGGCACGAGTTTTGGCCGGGATGAAGGAAATCCGCGAGGCTCTGGCCCGACCTGATGCCGCGTCCGTGGCTCAGGCCAACGCCATGCTGGACTATTTTCAAAAGACCCTGGGTGTCGAAGTTTGTTACTTGATGGATCGCCGGGGGAATACCGCGGCCTCCAGTAACCGCCACGCCCCGGACAGCTTTGTGGGCGTTAACTTTGCCTTCCGGCCTTATTTTCAACAGGCCATTTCCGGGGCTCCCTCCTCTTACCTGGCCCTCGGCATCACCTCCAAGAAACGGGGAGCCTACTACGGCCATCCGGTGTATGGAAAAAAGGAGGCTCCCCTGGGAGTGGTGGTGATCAAGGCCTCCATCGAACACATAGAAGAAGAGCTGGGTGCGGATCGTGACGAAATTGTGATGGTGACTGATCCTTCGGGCATTATTTTCATTTCCAGCCGCGATGATTGGTTGAACCACACGATACAGCAGCTTTCCTCCGAGCGCGCCGCCAAGATCGCCCAGTCGGTTCAGTTTGGAGTTGGGCCCTGGCCCTGGATGGGGCTGACCCTTAGGGGCCCCCATGCCGCCGTGGATGCCGCAGGTGAGGAGTATCTGATGCACCAGTTGGAACTGGACAGTTATCCCGGCTGGCACGTCATACACCTCAAGAGCCTCAAGGCCATCGCCAAAACCGTGTCCGACCCCATAATGAGGATCACGGGACATATTATTCTGGTTCTGCTCCTGCTCATCGGCCTGGCGGTGGGCATACTCTACCGGAGGGCGAGCCGGGAGCTCACCCGGCGGCAAGAGGCGGAAATGGCCTTGCGCAAAAGCGAAGAACGCTACCGCACTCTGTATAAAAATACTCCCGCCATGCTGCATTCGGTGGACCCTTCAGGCAGCCTCCTGAGCGTCAGTGACTACTGGTGCGAGATGTTGGGGTATCTCCGGGAGGAAGTAATCGGCCGGAATATTCTGGAGTTCCACACGGAGGCGTCCCGGCGCTACGCCGAAGAGACTGTCTTCCCCGAATTTCTGCATAAGGGATTCGTGAAGGACGTCTCTTTCCAGTTCGTCAAGAAGAGCGGGGAAATTATCGACCTGCTGCTCTCTGCCTTTGCCGAGCGGGATGATAAGGGGAACATCTTCAGGTCCCTGTCCGTATCCATCGATGTCACCGAACAGCTGAAGGCAGAAAGGGCCCTGAAGCAAGCCCAAGAGGAGTTGAGCAGTTACTCCCAAGACCTGGAGCGGCAGATTCGCAAGCGCAGCCGGGAAATCGCCAGCATCTTAAAATACACTCCGGCGGTTATTTATATTAAAGATCGGGACGGCCGCTACACTTTGATCAACCCGCGCTTCGAAAAATTGTTCGGCTTAAGCCAGGAAGAAGTGAGGGGCAAGACCGACTACGACATTTTTCCCAAAGAGACCGCGGACCAGCTCAAGGCCAACGACTCCAAGGTCCTGGCCACCAAAGTGTGCCAGCAGGTGGAAGAGCAGATTCCGCAGGCAGACGGACTGCATACTTATCTTTCGGTGAAGTTCCCCATTTACGACGATTCTCGCGCCATCAGCGGCTTATGCGCCATTTCCACGGACATCACCGAAGTGAAAAAGGCCCAGGACCAGTTAAGAAGGCTCTCCGGGAGCATCATCGCCGGTCAGGAGAAGGAGCGCACCGCCATTGCCCGGGAGCTGCACGATGAGTTGGGGCAGATGCTCACCGCCCTGCGGCTGGACTGCGTCTGGCTGTCGGAGCGTCTTAAAGGGAGGGATGCCATGGCCAAGGGAAGGGCCTCGGGCATGTGCAGCCTGATCGACAAGGGTATCCAGGATGTGCGGGAGATGGCGGTGAGGTTGCGCCCCGGGGTGCTGGACCGGCTGGGGCTGGAGGATGCCCTGGAGTGGTATACCGCGGATTTCGAGCGGCGCACCGGCATCACCTGCTTCTTTGAGCGCGATAGGGTGCCCGCCATTCCGGACAATGTGGCCACCGCGGCTTACCGCATCGCCCAGGAGGCCCTTACCAACGTGGCCCGCCACGCCGGCGCCAACCTCGTGAACGTGATGCTTCAGGCCCAGGACGGCCTCCTCACCCTTACCGTGTCCGACAACGGCCAGGGCTTCGACGCCACGAAGCTCACGGAGGAGGAAGGCCTCGGCATCGCCGGCATGAAGGAGAGGGCCAGCCTGGTGGGGGGGGAGCTGGAGGTGCAGCCCCAGGCGAGGAAAGGAACCGACGTTTATTTTAAAGTGCCCTTGCTCTGAAAAGTTCAAAGTTCAAGGTTCAAAGTTAAGTACCAGTAACAAAACGAGCTTTTCGTAATTTAAGACCTCTGCGAAAAGCATTTTTTGTCATCCTGAGTGAAGCGAAGGATCTCGTATTTTAGCGCCCAGGATTTCCAATCTGCGAGGAATCATCGGCACGGCCTGAAAAAGCTGTGCTGCCAAAAACGAGATTCTTCGGTCGCTCCACTCCCTCAGAATGACAGCTGAGGAGACTTTACGGATGTCTCAAGTTAGGAAAATGCGCATCAGGAAATCTTCCAGGATGATATGAACTACTATATAGTTCATATGAACTAATAATTAGATCATATAGGTGGCCCTATGCTGGAGCCTTTGCTAGGTTCCCTTAGTGGTGGGCGAGTCCTCATGCGAAAAAGCCATGATTAAAGTCTTGTTGGCGGACGACCACAGCATTGTCCGGGCGGGGCTCAGGCGCCTGGTGGAGGAGAGCGGCGACATTGCGGTGATTGCCGAGGCCGCGGACGGCCGGGAGGCCATCCGCCTGGCCCGGGAACAGGAGCCCGACGTGGCGGTCATCGACCTCACCATGCCGGGCCTGGACGGGCTCGAAGTTATCAGCCAACTTAAGCTCTACTGCCCCAAGGTTCCTATACTGGTCCTCACCATGCAAGAGGAGGAGCAGTTCGTGGTGCGGTCCCTGGAAGCCGGGGCCAAAGGTTATATCACCAAGCAATCGGCCCCGGAGCAATTGGTCAAGGCTATCCACAAAGTCTATGGGGGGGGCGCGTATCTCTCCGAAACCGCGGCTGAGGCCCTGGCCCTCCATGCGGCGAGAAAGACTGCGGGCCGGTCCTTGCTGGCCTCCCTCTCCAACCGGGAAATCGAGGTGCTCCGGCGCCTGGCCTCCGGCTGGACCAACCGGGAAATCGCCACGGCTTTTGGTATCAGCATCAAGACCGTGGACGCCTACCGCCTGCGCCTGCTTAAAAAGCTCAACCTCCGCAACAATGCCGAACTGACCCGTTTTGCCATCCAAAACCGGCTGGTCACATCTTAAAAAATAGTTCCAAGTTCCTGGTTCCTGGTTCCAGGTTCCAGGTTAGGGTATGTCCATCAGGAACTTTTCATAATTTATGGATGGGCCAAAGGCCCATGAGGACTTGGTCCGACACCAAGTTGCGGTCCAAGAAGTAATATTGATCTGTCATTCTGAACGGAGCGAAGCGGAGTGAAGAATCTCGTATTTTGAGATTCTTCGCTGCGCTCAGAATGACAATATGTCATCAAGACCTTTTCATAATTTGCGGGTGGGCCGCATGCCCATGAATGACTGGTCTGAAAAGTTCTACCCGGCACAGTCTGGAAAGCCTGTGCTATCGCTATCTTTCATGGTTTACGGGTGAGCCGCAGGCTCATGAATAACTGCCGGTTAGTTCTGAAACTTGTAGAAATTTTCTTACAAAAAGAAGCGAAATCCTCTAATTTACGCCTTCCCCGGTTGGCGCGTTAATAAACCTTAAGAATTTCAATCCCAACCTGGTGGCCGGCTTCAAGGATAACCATCGCTGTTAGGTGGCGCCTTGCTGCAGAAAACCTGAGTTTTGAGAAACGGAGGAGTTATGCGTAGAGGTTTGGCAAGCATTACCCCGATCTTGACATGCCTGGCCCTAACCGCCTTCCTGATGGGTCCGGCGCTCGCCCAGGAAAGCATTAAAGTGGGCATCGTCCTGCCGCTGACGGGCGACCAGGCCAAGTTCGGAGAAATCGAAAAACAGTCCTTCGATCTGGCCCTGGCGGAGATCAACGCGGCCGGAGGCATCAAGGGCAAAAAGCTGGAGTTCCTCATCGAGGACGACACGGGGCGCCCGGAGGTGGGACGCTCAGTGGCGGAAAAGCTCATCACCAAAGACAAGGTAGCCATGCTGGGGGGCGGCTATGCCAGCTCCGTTACCTACGCGGTGGCCGGGGTAGCCCAGCAGAACCGCCTTCCCTTCCTCATCAACACCGGCTCGGCGGATGACATCACCGAAAAGAAGTGGGACTATATCTTCCGCCTCAATCCCCCGGTAAGTGAATACGCCAGCGGTCTGGAGACCTTCCTGGGCGAAGTGGTGAAACCCCAGACCGCGGTCATCTTGCACGAAAACACCATGTTCGGCACGAAAGGGGCCGAGGCCTTTAAAAAGACCTGCAGCAAGCTGGGGATCAAGGTGCTGATGACTGAAGGCTACGAAGCCGGCGGCATCGATTTCAAACCCGTGCTCATTAAAGTCAAGCAGGCCAATCCGGATATCGTCTACATGATCTCCTACGTCATGGACGCCTCGCTCCTCATGCGGCAGTCCCGGGAGCTGAAGCTCACTCCCAAGCTATTCGTGGGGGGCGCTGCGGGTTTCACCCTCCCCGAGTTCGCCCAGAATGCGGGGAAGGCCTCGGAAAAGGTGGTGTCCGCAACCCTGTGGCACGAGGTCTTGCCGCTGCCGGGCGCCATGGAATATTTCGAGAAGTTCAAGAAGAAATATAACAAAGATACGGAGTATCACGGAGCCGAGGCCTACGCCGCCGCTTACGTGATCGCCGATGCCTTGAAAAGGGCCAAATCTTACGGTCCTGACGACATCAAACAGGCCCTCAAAGAAACGGACATGATGACGGTGTTCGGCCCGGTGAAATTCATCTCCTATGGCAAGAAAGCCAACCAGAACAAACTGACCACCTATGTGGTGCAATGGCAAAACGGCAAACTGCAGCTCATCTGGCCGGCGGATCTGGCTAAAACCAAATACATTTATCCGGTGGATTGGTTGAAAGAGTGGGGATTTTAGGGCTGGTGAGCCGGGGAGGACCAGGGAGCGCCGCTCCCTGAACTCCCTGGCAGCCCTCCCAACCCTGCCAGGGGTTGGGACCTCCTGATATAAGAGGGAGTTCAAGATGACAAGTTTTCTGCAGATACTGCTCGTGGGGGTGGCCCTGGCGACCTTTCTTGCACCTGGACCGGCGACGGCGCAGGACGCCATCAAGGTGGGCATAGTGCTCCCCCTTACCGGCGACCAGGCCAAATTCGGGGAAATCGAGAAGCTGTCCTTTTATCTGGCCCTGGAGGAAATTAACGCCGCCGGGGGCATTAAGGGAAAAAAGCTGCAGTTTCTGTTTGCTGATGACACCGGGAACCCCGAGGTGGGGCGCACCGTCATGGAGAAGCTCATTAAAAAGGACAAGGTGGTGATGCTGGGCGGCGGCTACGCCAGCGCCGTCACCTACGCCATGGCCGGGGTGGCCCAGCAGAACCGCATTCCCTTCCTGATCAACACCGGCTCCGCGGATGTGATTACCGAGAAAGGCTATGATTACATCTTCCGCCTCAATCCAACGGTGAGTGATTACACCAGCGGCCTGGAGAGCTTCCTCACCGCAGTGGTGAAGCCCAAGAACGTGGTCATCCTCCATGAAAGTTCCCTCTTTGGCGCTGAGGGAGCCAAGGCCTTCAAAAATACCTGTGAAAAATTGGGGATCAAGGTTCTGATGGTGGAGGGATACGAGGGGTGGTTCAGGGCCTTCGATTTCCAGCCGCTCCTGATGAGAGTCAAGCAGGCCAATCCTGATCTTGTCTACATGATTTCTTACCTCCGGGATGCCACCTTATTGATGCAGCTGGCGCGGGAAATGAAGTTGACTCCAAAGCTGTTTGTCGGCGGCGCCGCGGGTTTTACCCTGCCCGAGTTTGCCCAGGAGGCCGGCAAGGCCGCAGAGAAGGTAATCTCCGTTACCCTGTGGCACCAGAGTTTGCCTATCCCGGGCGCCAGGGAGTATTTTGACAAGTTCAAGGCCACATACCAAAGAGACACGGAATATCATGGGGCCGAGGCCTACGCGGCCGCCTACGTGATGACCGACGTCTTGAAAAGGGCCAAGTCCTTAGCCCCGGAGGATATCAAGCAGGCCCTCAAAGAGACGGACATGCAGACGGTCTTTGGCCCGGTGAAATTTGTCTCTTACGGCAAAATGACCAACCAAAACAGACTCAACACCTATGTGGTCCAGTGGCAAGAAGGGAAGCTGCGGCTCATCTGGCCGGCCGATCTGGCCCAGGCCAAATACGTCTATCCGGTGGACTGGCTGAAGGAGTGGGGCTTTAAGTAGAGCGCAACCCAGGGAATTTTCCTGAGAATTTCCCCTGGCATCCGAAAAAGGAAGCTGAAATATGACGGTATTTTTCCAGACGCTGGTTTCCGGCATCCTGATCGGCGGCATCTATGCCTTGATCGGCATGGGGATGACCCTGATCATGGGGGTGATGGGAATCATCAACCTGGCCCACGGCCAATTGATGATGGTGGCCATGTATATCACCTTTGTGGCCTACACCTTTTTTCACCTGGATCCTTATCTCTCCCTGTTCGTTGCCATGCCCTGCCTGTTTTTCCTGGGGGTCGCCATTCAAAAGTTCCTACTCAACCCCTTAATGGAGGTGGAGACCATCATCCCGCAAAATCAGGTGCTCATGACGGTGGGCATTGCTATTGTGCTGACTGAAATCGCCCGGTTCATTTTCAGTTCCACCTACCGTTCGGTGACCACCAGCTACACCGGCAAAGTCTTTTTCCTCGGGGGCATTTCTTTTAACGTGGCCATGACCGTGGCCTTTTTATTTGCCGTGACCTTGACCATCGTCCTGTTCTGGTTTCTCCTCAAGACCGATCTGGGCCGTTCCATTCGGGCCACCGCTCAGGACAAGGAAGCGGCCATCCTCATGGGGGTCAATTCCCGGCGCATCACCATTATCACCTATGGCCTGGGGGCGGCCCTGGTGGCCTCCGCCGGGTCCCTGCTCATCCCGATCTTTTACCTGTTTCCGGACATCGGCCGGCCCTTTACCACCAAGGCCTTTGTGATCACTATCCTGGGGGGCATGGGCAGCACGGTGGGGGCCATCTTCGGGGGCCTCACCTTGGGAATCGCCGAGTCAATGGGCGCCACCTATATCGGCATGAGCTATAAGGAGATGGTGGGTTTGATTATCTTTCTCCTGGTGTTGATCTTCCTGCCGGGTGGCTTGAAGCGACTGACCAAGGTTTAAGAAAAGGGGAATGCCATGAAACGCAATCAGGTGATCAGCGCCATCATTGCCGTAGTTTTTATAATACTCCCCCTGGTGGTGACCTCCGACTATTACCGGCACCTGGCCATCCTGGCCCTGATGTGGGTGGTGATCGGGGGGTCATGGAATTTGCTGGCGGGCTATACCGGCCAGATCTCCTTCGGCCACGCCATCTTTTTCGGCACCGGGGCTTACACCGCAGGAATTTTGGCGGATAAGCTGGGAACGTCCGCGTGGTTGGGCATGGCTCTGGGTGGTTTTACGGCCGTCCTGGCGGGATTGGTTATTGGCTTTATCTGTTTTCGGCTGCGGGGACCGTACTTCGCCCTGGCCACCATTGCCGCCGGCGAAATTTGCCGACTGATCGCGGTTAACTGGGAGAGCCTCACTAATGGGATGGTGGGCGTCTTGCTGATCCAGACTTTCCGGAGCAAACTGCCTTACTATTACGTGGCCTTGGCTCTGGCCGCGGCCTCGCTACTGGTCTTTAACCTGGTAATGAAATCCAAGTGGGGCTTTTACTTCGTCTCCATCCGGGAGGACCAGGATGCCGCGGAATCCTTAGGCATCAACGCCGCTCTGTACAAAAACCTCTCCCTGGCGATCAGCGCCTTCTTTACCGGGACTGCCGGCGCGTTTTACATGAATTACATGGCCTTCATCGACCCGGAAGTGGTCTTTTCCCTCCCTTACATCTCCATCATGGCCATTCTCGTGGCCATCATCGGGGGAGTGGCCACCATCTGGGGCCCCGCGGTGGGGGCCCTTATCATGGTGGGAATACAAGAGACCTTCCGGAGCGCCATCTTCGGACTGGCGCCCAAGTGGGTCAGCCAGTCCCACGCCCTGGTGTTCGGCCTGATGGTCATCTTTGTCATCCTCTACCTGGCCAACGGCGTAGTGGGAGATTGGCCGAAAATCAAACGGCTCGTGGTCCGGAGCCGTTAAATGGTAGGTGCATCCATGGCTTTCTTTGAAGCGCAAGAAATCGGCAAGACCTTCGGAGGGCTGAAGGCCTTGAGCGACGTGAGCTTCACCGTGAACCAGGGGGAGATTTTCGGCTTGATCGGCCCCAACGGCGCCGGCAAGACCACCATCTTCAACCTGATCAATCATTATTATCCCTTGACTTCCGGAGACATCCTGTTCAAAGGCAAGAGCATCAAGGGCATGAAAACTTACCAAATCTGCCATCTGGGCATCGGCCGCACCTTTCAGGTGGTAAAGCCCCTCAAACGTTTGACCGTCCTGGAGAACGTCATGGCTTCGGCCTTCTGCCGGGTCAACACCTTCAAAGAGGCCCGGGAACTGGCTCTGGACACCCTGGAATTTTGCAATTTGATGTCCGAAAAGGAGAAGCCGGCCAAGAGCCTGCCCATCGCCGGCCGCAAGCGCCTGGAAATCACCCGGGCCCTGGCCACCCAGCCGGAACTCCTGCTCCTGGACGAGACCGCGGCGGGGTTGAACCCTGCGGAACTGGACGAAGCCATCGAGCTGATCCTGAAGATGCGGGACAAAGGCGTCACCATCATCATTATCGAGCACCTGATGAAAGTGATCATGACCATTTCCGACCGCATCCACTGCATCAATTACGGGCGGACCATTGCGGAAGGCACCCCCGCCGAAGTGGCCAACAACCCGGAAGTAATCGAAGCCTACCTGGGGGAATCCTATGCTTAAGGTGGAAAACATCGACGTCTTTTACGGGGACCTCCAGGTGCTCTGGGACGTGTCCTTCGAAGTGAAGGAAGGCGAGACCGTGGCCCTGGTGGGGGCCAACGGTGCCGGCAAGTCCACCATCATCAAGACCATCTCCGGGTTGAACCGGCCGGCCAACGGCAGCATTCGCTTTCTGGACCTGCACCTGGACAAGATTCCATCCCACAAGATCATCGAACACGGCATCGCCCACGTGCCGGAAGGGCGCCGTCTCTTTCCCGAAATGACGGTGCGGGAGAACCTGATCATGGGGTCCCTCTGCCCCCGGGCCAAGGCCAAGCGGGATGAAACCATGGAATGGGTCTTCGGCCTGTTCCCGCGGCTTAGGGAGCGGGAGAAGCAGCTGACCGGGACTTTGAGCGGCGGCGAACAGCAGATGGTGGCGGTGGGCCGGGGCCTCATGGCGCTTCCCAAGCTGATCATGTTCGATGAGCCTTCCCTAGGCCTGGCCCCCATCCTGGTGGCGGAAATTTTCAAGATCATCCAGCGCATCCGCCAGGAAGGGGTTACCGTCCTTATCGTCGAACAAAATACCAAGCAAACCCTGGAGATCTGCGATCGGGGCTATGTTTTGGAGAACGGCCGCATATTGCTCTCCGGCACCGGCCAGGAACTGTTGAATAATGATCACATCAAACAGGCGTATCTGGGCATTTAAAGTGCTCGTTCAATAATGTTATCTACGAGTCTGACCCACTTAACGCGCGCGGGGAAGGACAACTCAGGACAAGTAATAATTCTGCATAGGTACCAGGCCGCAGGCAACCGAGATTGGGGAATGCAAAAAGGAGACAAGCCATGTTGGTGCAGGATTGGATGACCAGCATCGTTGCCACCATAGAGGACGATGATTCCATCATGAAAGCCTCGAAGCTTATGAAGCAGAACCGGATTCAACACTTACCGGTTCTGAAAGAGGGACGACTCGTGGGTATCATTTCGGACCGGGATCTGAAGGAGGCCCAACCCTCTAAGGCCACCAGCCTGGATATTCATGAGCTTTATTATTTAATGGAAGAAATTAAAATTAAAAGTATCAGATCCTCCCAGCTTATTACCATCGCTCCGGAGGCTACCCTGGAAAAAGCGGCAGCGCTGATGCAAAAATATAATATCTCGGCCCTGCCGGTGGTGGATGCCAAAGGCGAGCTGCAAGGCATCATCACCAAGGGTGACGTTTTTCGCGCCTTTGTAGATATCTCGGGAATCCATCATTCGGAATTGCAGATGGGCTTTGAAGTGGATGATCGTCCCGGTTCCATCGGCGAAGTTGCCAACATCGTCCGGACGCATGGGGGGCGCATTGTCGGCATCTTTACGGAGTACGGACGTGCCCCCGCAGGCTTCCGGCATGTTTATATCAGGGTCAAGGGGGTTAAGGATGTGGATGAGGAGGACATGGTAAAGGATTTCATGGTCGAGGAGATAAAGAGAAAATGCAAACTCCTTTATCGGTGCCATGATCGGGTGGATTGAGTTCCCAGACCACGTCCACCTTGTCTTTCCTAGAGCCCATCCCCGATTTTGCCTAAGTTGCATTTCGGGGGATATGTTGAATCTCTTAGAGGTATGAATAAAATGATTAATGAATCAGATGCCTTATCATTCCGCCGGCGCTACCGCGGCTTGATTGGCGTCAAGAGCAAGATGCCCATCCGGGACATGTCGGTGCTGAGCCGCATCTATACCCCCGGAGTGGGCGCGGTTTGCCAAGAGATCGAGAAAAACCCCATTGCCTCTTACAGCCATACCTGCCGGGGCAATTCCATCGCCCTGATCTCCGACGGCAGCGCGGTGTATGAATTCGGCAATGTGGGGGCTTTGGCGGCTCTTCCTAAGCTGGAAGCCAAGGCGGTGGTCTACAAGACCTTCGCTAATGTGGATGCCGTACCCATTGCCTTAAAGACCCAGGATGCCGATGAGTTCGTGGAGATCGTCCGCGCCCTGGCGCCTTCTTTCGGCGGTATCTGTCTGGAAAGCATCGCCGCGCCCAAGTGCTTTACCGTGGAGAGCCATGTCCGGAAGGCCGTCCGGGTGGCGGTCTTGCACCATGAATTTCATGCAGCCGGCATCATTGTCCTGGCTGCCCTCACCAACGCCCTCAAGGTGGTGGGGAAGAAGATGGACGAAGTGCGCGTGGTCATCAACGGCGCCGGGGCCTCCGGTATTGGGGTAGCCAAGGGACTGATCGTGGCCGGCATGAATAACATCGTGCTCTGCGACCGGCACGGGGCGTTACGCGTCTACCGGCTGGCGGGCATGAACTGGGCCAAGTCAGAGATCGCCAGGTTGGTCGGCCCCCAGGACATTAAAGGGAGCCTGGCCGAGGTCATCAAGGGGGCCGACGTCTTCATCGGTCTATCTTCGGGAGGCCTGGTCACCCGGGACATGGTGGCCGGCATGGCCAAAGATCCCATTGTTTTTGCCCTGGCCCTGCCGGAGCCGGAGACCAGCGAGGCCGAAGCCAAAGCCGGAGGCGCCGCGGTGGTGGCCACGGGATTGTCGGATAGCGAAAACCAGATCCGCTCCTCCCTGGTGACCCCGGGATTCTTCCGGGGGTGCCTGGATGTGGGAGCCAACCGGGTCAATATCCAGATGTACCTGGCCGCAGCCCGGGCCCTGGCGGGCATGATTCCTGATGACCAGCTCACCCCCCAAAACATTATTCCTCGGCAGATGGACTGGCACATCTCCCCGGTGATCGCCGAGGCCGTGGCTCGGGCTGCCCAGGAAACGGGGGTGGCCCAACTAGGCCCGGAGGTGGTCACGCCCGAATGGATTCACGAGCGCACCGAAAGTTATATCTATGAAGGAGAAATGGCTTGGCTGCCTTCGGAGGGCCAGGATTACGGGAAGATGAGCTTCGATGAGGAGGCCTTGGAACTGCACCGCCGCTATCAAGGCTGCATCCAGGTCAATACCAAGGTGCCCATCAAGGACGAGTTCATCTATAACCGGCTGTACGCCCCCCAGCCGGTGGCCGAGGTGGTGCAAAAAATCCTCCAGGACCCCATGGCCGCTTATGATTTTACCTGCAAGAACAACCTGGTGGCCATCGTCACCGACGGGAGCGCGGTGCTGGGCTTCGGCAACCTTGGTCCCCGGGCCGCGCTGCCGGTCATGGAGGGAAAGGCTATCCTGTTTAAAACCTTCGGCGGCGTGGAGGCCTTTCCCCTCTGCATCAGCACCCAGGAAACCGATAGGATAGTGCACCTGGTGGAAAACATCGCGCCCGCGTTTGCGGGCATCAACCTGGAGGACATCTCCTCACCCCGCTGTTTTGAAATCGAGAGGAGTCTGATTGAGAAGCTGGAGATCCCGGTGTTTCATGACGACCAGCACGGCACCGCAGTGGTGGCCCTGGCGGGCCTGATGAACGCCCTGAAGATCGTGGATCGGGACCTGAAAGAGGTAAAGATCGTGGTCAACGGCGCCGGCGCTTCCGCCATCGCCTCGATCAAGATCCTGCTTAAGGCCGGAGCCAGGAACATCGTCGTCTGCGACACCACCGGTGTGATCTATAAGGGCCGCATCAAGGGGATGAATTTCATCAAGCAGGAACTGGCGGCGATCACCAATCCGGACCGGCTGCGAGGCACTCTGGCCGATGTCTTGAAGGGGGCCGAGGTTTTCATCGGTCTCTCCGGGCCCAACGTCCTGAACCAGGAGATGGTGCAAACCATGGCCCCGGACCCCATTGTCTTTGCTCTGTCCAATCCGGTGCCGGAGATTCATCCCGACGCGGCCAGGCAGGGGGGCGCCGCGGTGGTAGCCACGGGCCGCTCCGATTTTCCCAACCAGGTAAACAACTGCCTGGCCTTTCCCGGCATCTTTCGAGGCGCCCTGGACGTCCGGGCCCGAACCATCAACGAGGAGATGAATGTCGCCGCGGCCCACGCCATCGCTGACCTGGTAGGGGATAACTTGAACCCCGGTTACATTCTGCCGGGCGCCATGGACTTCCGGGTGCCTCCGGCCGTGGCCGAGGCCGTGGCTCGGGCCTCCATGGAAACCGGAACGGCGAGGATTCAGATCGAACCGGAACGGGTAGCCCGGCATACCCGCGAATTCATTTACGACGAGAGACTGTCATTGCTTTAACCGTTCCACCCTGCTGAATTAATACAGGGCAGTTGAATGCCTCTCTAAAATGCTGGTAAGGAATAAATGTCGGGCCTGAATTAAGGTGAATGCTCCGGCCACCGGAGCTTAAAGGACTCTCACGCTATTTTTTAATGAGGCTTTGGAGCCACTGCTGCGCAGCGGAAGCCTGGATACGGATGAGGGGAAGGTAAGAAAGATCCCCCCCGCTATTGAGGCGCCAGTCCACTTCCTTGTTGACCTGAAACCAGACCGCCCCTGCACCTGCCATGACCGGAGGAGAGGCATAGTCTCTTTGATCCACCAAGCTTTGTCTCCCCCTTCCATGGCGGAGGCGGTTTCGAAGACCAAAAGCGGCTTGTGAGGAGAGAGGCTCCGCAACTCCTGATACATGGGGGCAAAGATCTCTTGAAAAGACCGCCAGCGGCTTTGCCAGCCATTTTTCTCCATGGTTTGGGTCGTGCCCCAGTTGTAGCCGTCCATCCCCAGGAGATCCACATAATCGTCACCGGGGTAGTAGTTGCTGGCCCGGTTCCAAGAGGCTTGAGGGTCTTGGACCGGGTTGGGCAAAGATTCGGCGTTGGGACAGAAGCCCATAAGACCTTATCCACCCCTGCCTTTCTTAAAAAGTCAACTACATAGCGGCACATCTGTTGATAAATTCTCGGACTTTGGGGGCCATACTGGTCTTTAGCCGTACCCCAGTGATACCTCTCGAGATTCATCTCGTGGGCGAAGCGGATGACGAAGGGCTTGCCCCAGGCCGCAGCCTCCCGGGCAAAGGCGGAGAGGTAAGAATCGTATTGGCCCGCGGCGATCTGCTCGTAAAGGACCATGACTTCTCTATTGTCCTGATAGTATATGGGCTCCCAGGTGAGACAGGGCACGGCCCTGCGTTGCCAGATGGCCTCCAGGCTTTCTTTGGGAAACTCTCCCGGGCTGGATGGGGCCGGCCACTGGAGATAGAAAAGCACAATCTGAGGGGAAAATCCCAGCTCTTGCTCGACTTTCTCCAATTTCGCCGCGGTGATGGGGTAACCCTCCAGGGCTGCCCCCCAAAAGCAAGGGTATCCTGGACCTTTATCACATGCCTTTAGAACCCCGATTAATATTAGGAGGATTAAACCTAGCCGCAGGCCGGTTCTCATCGGTTTACCCGCGTTCTTCGGGAAAGTTAAAATACAACACCGTGGAAAACAGGAGGAAATGATACAGGCACCAACTCATATTCACCAAGATGGCAGAGAAGGGCTCTCGTTCGTAATAGAGCCGCAACCCCCCCCAAAATATTGCGCCGAAGCTCAAGACCGCGGTGATTAATTGAGGCCACAGGGCCATGAGGGGCAGAGCCCGGCTTTGGCCCTTGGGCGTGACCGCGAAGGTGCCCCGTACCCCTACCATGGCCAGGGTCGAGGCTTTCATGAAGACCGGGAAACAGATGGCATTGAGGACCATGCCCTGGAATACGTCTTTGACCCGGTACTTTCTGAGATGCAGCGTGGCCAGGAATATGGCCATCGACAGTACAAAGTAGGGCAGGAAGAAGAAGAAATAAACCTCCGGCCGGGCAAAAAAACTGGGAACATTTAGGTAAAGAAAGAGGATCGGGCAATAGGCCATGATGCAAAAGACCCAGCCCACGAAATACCAGGTCCCCGACAAAAAATATTCCCACCACTTGGCTATAGTGAGTCTGAAGGGATGGCGGAAAAACTCCTGCAGGATCGTGCGAAACAGCCCCACGGTGCCCAGGGCCCAACGAAACTGCTGTTTGAAGTAGCCGCCCAGGTCTTCCGGGCCCAAACCAAAGGCGCAAACCCGATTAAAGTAGGCCGAGCTCCAGACCCGCAGGTGAAACTTCAGCGAGGTGGCAAAATCTTCGGTTACCGAAGACTCGTCGAAGCCGCCCACGTCCATCAGGGCCTCCCTTCTAAAAATGACATTGGTGCCGCAACAGAACATGGCATCTCCGATACTTTTGCCTTCACAGATGTATTCGTAAAAGACCACCTGCTGGAGCCCGGCGGCCCGGGCCACGCGGTTTAACTCAAAATTGGAATAATATTGGGGGGTTTGCACGAAGGCCAGCTTTGGCCTGTCCTCCATGATGGCCACCAGCGGCTCCACAAAATCCGGGAAGGGGTTCATGTCCGCGTCAAAGACGAAGATATATTTCTCCTTCTCCGTCCGTTTTTTCTCGGCAAAGGGGTGAAAGGAAAACCCCGGCTTGGGTTTGCCCTCGATGAAGTCCAGGAAATCATTGATCATACCGGCCTTGGCCCCCCGCCACTGCCGGCGGAAGAGATTAACCCCCAGGCGCCGGCACGGTGAGGGTTCCACGTCCCGCGTTCGGCGCTCATCAGGATAAAACCGGCGCAACCCTTAGAGGTTGCGCCTTTTTATTTGATTCCAGGTTGCCGATGGTGCTTTTAATGTTCAATTTCTAGATATTCTCACTATAATCTATAATTCTGTTAAGGAAGGGCCCCAGCTTTCGGGCAAATCCCATACATGAGGTAAAAGGGCATGTACCAGGTGACTTTTGATGAAAAGGACACGATTATTCGCATCGACCGGGAATTGATGGCCCCGGAGACGGTATCCAGGTTCCTGGATCTGGTGAATTTGGCCGCGGCCCTGAAGGACAGCAGATTGGCCGATGACTGGGAAAGGATGTTCACCCGGATGCTCGGTTTTCCCACGGGCGTCAGGTTGATCCGGGACCCGGCTTTTAATAAAGGCACGGCTTTCCCGGAGAAGGAGCGGGAGGTTCTGGGGCTCAGGGGATTGCTGCCCCCCAAGGTCCATTCCATGGACGACCAGGTGCTGCGGGTGCTGGAGAATTTCCGCCGCAAACCCAATGACATCGAAAAATATATCTTTATGATCTCCCTCCAGGATCGCAATAAGACGCTCTTTTACCGGATAGTGACGGACTACATCGAAGAGATGATGCCTATTATTTACACGCCGACGGTGGGGCAGGCCTGTGTGGAGTACGGCCATATCTTCCGGAGGCCCCGGGGCATTTTCATTTCCGCCAAAGACCGGGGGCGGATGCCCGACCTTCTCCGGAATTGGCCTTATCAGGACATCCGCATCATCGTGGTCACCGATGGGGAGCGCATCCTCGGCCTGGGGGACTTGGGCGCGGACGGCATGGGCATTCCCGTGGGGAAACTGGCCCTGTATACCGCGTGCGCGGGCATTCACCATGCCCTCAGCCTGCCCATCACCCTGGACGTGGGCACGGAAAACGAAGCACTGCTGAACGATCCACTTTATATCGGCTTGAAACAGCGGCGGCTCCGGGGCGCGGCTTATGACGACTTTGTGGAGGAGTTCATCATGGCCGTGGAGGAAGTCTTCCCCCGGGCCCTGGTGCAATTCGAAGATTTTGCCAATGTCAATGCCTTTAGACTCTTGGAGAAATTCCGGGAGCGCATCTGCGCCTTTAACGACGACATCCAGGGCACCGCGGCGGTGACCCTGGCCGGGATTTACTCCGCGTTGCGCATTACCGGCGGCAGGCTCAGGGAACAGAAATTCCTGTTCCTGGGGGCCGGCGAGGCCGGGTTGGGCACCGCGGATTTGACGGTCTCCGCCATGGTGGGGTCAGGCTTATCGGCAGAGGAAGCCCGGGAACTCTGCTGGTTCGTGGATTCCCGGGGCTTGGTGGTGAAGAGCCGCAGTGATCTGAGCGGGCACAAGCGTCTCTATGCCCATGACCATGAATTCATCCCGGACTTTCTCACCGCGGTGGAGACCCTGAAGCCCACCGCCATCATCGGCGTGTCCGGAAAGGCCCGGATGTTTACCCGCCCCATCCTGGAAGCCATGGCCCGGATCAATGAACGGCCCCTGGTCTTTTCCCTGTCGAACCCCACTTCCAACACGGAATGCACGGCGGAAGAGGCCTATAACTGGACGGAGGGGCGGGCCATTTACACCAGCGGCAGCCCTTTTGAGCCGGTGGTCTATCAGGGGAAGAAATTCGTGCCTGCGCAAGGGAACAATGTCTATATCTTCCCGGGGGTGGGGTTGGGGGCAATTGCCTGCCAGGCCCGGCACGTTACGAATGAGATGTTCTCCGTGGCCGCCAAGACCCTGGCTTCCCTGGTCTCCGACGACGACCTGGAGCAGGGGAGTCTATTCCCGCCGCTGCCCAAAATCAGGGAGGTGTCCGCGGCCATCGCCACCGCGGTGGCGGAGGTGGCTTACGAGCGGGGTCTGGCCACGGTGCCGAAACCCGAGGATCTCCAGGGCTTTATCAAATCCCAGATGTATGAGCCCAAGTACCATAGTTACGTTTAAAAGGGGAAAAGGGGAAAGTTCAAGGTTCAAAGTTGGTAGTATGCCCATCAGGAGATTTATTCTCGTTCCGAAGCTGTGCTTGGGAACGCAACTATGGCCCAAGCTTCGCTTGGGCAGGCCGGTCACAATGGCGTGGGTCGATAGCGACATCGATTTTCGCAAAGCATAGCTTTGCATCTTTTGGGATCTCAAGCGCAGCTTGGGAACCAGAATAAAGGTATTGGTAGCACAGGCTTCCCAGCCTGTGCGGGGCGTGCATTTTCAGGGTAGGAGCTTGGGAACGAGAAGGATACGTTTAAAGCGGGAAAAGGCTTTGGTCTAACCTTGAACTTTGAACCTTGAACTTTTCCGAGCAAGAAGGGCAGGGGAATTACTGTAATTGAGATAGGCTAACCCCCCATCAGGTCCAGGAAAGCCTCTTTAGCGGCCCGGCAGATGGCCAGGGGCGCGGTTTTGGCTTTACTTTCATATCTCCTGCATCTGATGGGGCTGTAAAAAGAGGCCACCCAGGACTCCCCGGAGACCCCTAAAAACACATCCAGTTTCAGCTCGCACATATACTTGCGCATCATCTTATCCACTACCTGCCAGGCCTGGCCTATTTCCGAGGTATAAGACGGGGTCCCTTTTTGATTCATAATCCGAGCGGCCAGGAAACGGTCCAGTTCCCGGTCGGAATAATCAGACCTCACCAAGATATTCTCCTGCAAACCAGAATCTGGATACGCTTATCACATTTTTTTGATTTCTTCCAAATATTCCTGGAAGAAATCCACATCCCCGCTCCGGGCCATCTGTTTATCCTCGTAGGCCGCGGCCACCCGGCGATAAAATTCATCGCCGATATTTTTGAAGATGCCGGTAATCAAGGCGATGAGCCAGTAGCGCATCTGCCCGAATTGGCGGCGGACGATCTGCAAGGCCAAGCGGGTGCAGGCATAATTAAGCAGACCCGCAAAAGCGCCGGGGTCCTCGGATTGTCGGGCCTGGGCGATGATGCCCGAAGCCAGTTGATCGATCAGTGCATCAATTTCTTGGCGAAGGGGGGCTTTGATATAGGGCATGGCGGTTCCTTTATAAAAGTCAGGGGGTTATCCTAATCTTGCCTATTAATGTTGTAAACCTGCTATTTAATATATTAGTTTTATTTAAAAATTTTAGCAGACAACAAACGCAAAATACCTTATTTAGATAATTTAGGAAATGCACGCGCGGATGCAAGCCGACACAGGGAGATAGCTCCTTGCGGGGCTTAAATGGGGGAACCGTTGACTTTCCCGTCAGGTTTGGATAAGGTATGAGTGTTGATTAATACTTT
>JACQYN010000030.1 GCA_016208235.1 Deltaproteobacteria bacterium | reverse complement strand
TTTTATCGCCCTGATCTGCCTGGGGCCCGCTCCCGGCCCGGCAGCCGCGACAGACCCCGTGAAGGAAGCCGACGAACTCCTTAATAGTCCCTCCCTTGACCTGCCCCAGGCCCTCTGTGCCCTGGATCTGTACACGGAAATCCTGAAACAGACCACCCCCCCCCAGACGCCTATATTGATACGCCTGGCCCGCACCTGTTTTCTCATCGGGGAATTGACGGTGGCCAGCCAGCGGCAGAAATATTACGAAAAAGGCCAAACTTTTGCGGAAATGCTCTTAAAGGAGGAGCCCACCCGGGTGGAGGGCCGCTACTGGCTGGCCATGCACCTTTGCGGCCAGGCGGATACGGGCGGGGTTATGCAGGGGCGGAAGCTCCTCCCCCGGATTATGGAGGAGCTGGAACGGGCCCGGGCCATTGACGAAACCTATGACCAAGCCGGCTGCCACCGGGTGCTGGGTCGCATCTACTTTGAGGCCCCGGCCTGGCCCTTCTCCGTGGGAGATCTTGAGAAATCCCTGCAGCTCCTGACCGCGGCCGTGCGCCTGGCCCCGGAGAACAGCACCAACAACCTCTATCTGGCGGAGACTCTGTTAAAGCTTAATCGGCAGGCTCAGGCCCGCCAGGTGTTGGAGCGAGTGCTCCAGTGCTCCAAGCACGCCCTGCTGCCCCGAGGTCTGGAAGAAGACCGGAAGGAAGCCCGGCGCTTGCTGGAACGACTCACCTCCCCGCCGGAAGGGCAATAATGATTACCTGCCGCTGGTCCCCTCCCCTGTTCCGAGTAAATACCTTTGCCGAGAGGCAGGCAATGCTGCTCAAAAATTTAAGCCGGCTCCTCATCGTTTTTTTGGTTTTGCTCCTGGCCGGGTGCGTCACCGTCAAGGTGGACCTCTTCGAAGAACCCAAGCCCCTGAAAGAAAAGGTGATTTCCGGGTATGGCGGGGACAAGATCCTGCTGGTGGACATCTCCGGTCTCATCGTGGAGTCCCAGCCCCGCAGCCTGTTTGGCATGGCCTCGGTGACCACCCCCGGCCGGGTCAAAGAGGAATTGGACAAAGCGGCCAAGGATAAGCGCATCAAGGCCCTGGTCCTCAGGATCAATTCCCCGGGGGGCACGGTCAGCGCTTCGGACCTCATCCACCACGAGCTGATGGCCTATAAAAAGGAGACCGGCGTGCCGGTGGTGGCCTGCCTCATGGGCCTGGCCACTTCCGGAGGCTATTATCTGGCCCAGGCGGGGGATACCATCGTGGCCCATCCCAGCGGCATTACCGGCTCTATCGGCGTGCTGGCCATGAAGCTGAATATCAAAGGGCTGATGGATAAGGTGGGGGTGGAAGGCGAGATGGTGAAAAGCGGCCAGTGGAAGGACTTCTGGTCCCCCTTCCGGCCCGCCAACCCGGAAGAAAAGCAGATGATGCAGCAGGTTATCGACAGCTATTACCAGGGCTTTGTGGACGTGGTGGCCCTGGGCCGGAAGATGGATATTAAGGAGGTGCGGCGGGTGGCGGACGGCCGCATCTACACCGCCGCCCAGGCCAAGGACCTGGGATTGGTGGATAGCCTGGGGTATCTGGACGACGCCATCAAAATCGCTCAGAAACAGGCCGGCCTGGAAGAAGCCAAGGTGGTGCGCTATCATCGCCCCGGCAGTTACCGACCCAATATCTATTCCCAGTTCCCATTCCCTGACTTCTCCGGGGCGGTAACCCCTCAATTTCTTTACCTTTGGTGGCCAGGAGAAATTTAGCAGATTTTTTTTAAGATTTTTCCCTGCCTGCCCGATAAGCTAAACAAGAGGCAGGAACCTGCCTGCTTTCTCACAACAAGGATGGGTGAGGAAGTCCTTATAAATACCCGAAACCCCAGCATCCTGGGGCTTTCAGGGGATAAGGGCTCGCCTCCTATTTGCGTTTTGAGTTAAGGCGGGACTTAAGGATGAGGCAGCGTCAATACTTGACTGCATCCAGAAAAATGATTACACATAAAACGAGCTTAGAAATTTAAGGACTTCTATGAAAATCACGGACATTCAAGGAACCAACGTCAGTCAGTTACAAACTGAACCGACGAGCGCGGTAGAGCCCCGGGCGGAACAAAGAACCGAGGCCAATCAAAACACCGATAATATCCATCTGTCCCAGGAAGCCCGGCTGATGCAGAAGGCCAGCCGGGTCATTGCCGAGACTCCGGACGTGCGGGAAGAAAAGGTGGCCCCTCTGAAAGAGGCCGTGGACCAGGGAAGTTATCCGGTGGATCCACAAAAAGTGGCCAACAGCATGATCGCCAACCTGATCATGGAGCGTTAAGACTCTTTTCCAGGCAGCAAGAGGGTATTGGGGTAAGGGGTGTCCTAGGGGGGCGCCCCTTTTTTTGTGTAGTCTAAGGGAGGTTGGAAGAAATTCGAGTTTTTCGTTTTTGGCAAAAATATAATTATTGTTGATTTACAGATTTTTGCCAAGTTGAGACTTCTGCGAAAGTCTTTTAAGGTGTCATTCTGAACGGAGCGAAGCGGAGTGAAGAATCTCGTATTTTTGGATTCTACGTTCGCTCCGCCCTTAGAATGACAATTGATGCATTTTCGCAGAGGTCTCAAGTCGCATTAAATCGGCTATATGGGGTTGCCCCAGGCTTCTATCCTTCGTCGGCACAGGCTGGAAAGCCTGTGCTACCTCTTAAGCGCCCGCACCCGCTCCAGCATTAATTCCGCGGCCCGCTCCACCTCCCCGACGGTGGTGGGCCTGCCCACACTCAGGCGCACCGCGCCCCGGGCCACTTCCAGGGGCACGCCCATGGCCGCCAACACCGGGGAGATGGTTTCCTCGCCGCTGTGGCAGGCTGCGCCCAGAGACGCGGCCACCTCCGGGATCCCCCCCAGGATGGCGCTCCCGGACAGCCCCGGGAAAGAGACGTTCAGGGTGTTGGGGAGGCGTTCCTGCTCCGGGCCGTTGAGCGTCAATTCCGGGAATCCCGCCAGTAACCGCGCGTGCAACAGATCCCGCAGGCTTTTTAGGTGCGGGCCATCCTGCTCCACCCGTTCCCGGGCCAGGCGACAGGCTTCTCCCAGGGCCACGAGATACGGCACGTTTTCCGTGCCCGCGCGGCGGCCTCCTTCCTGCCCGGCCCCGTGGAGCAAAGGAGTGAACGCACAACCCGTCCGCACGTACAAGGCCCCCACGCCTTTGGGCGCGTAAAATTTATGCCCCGCCAGGGTCAGGAAATCCACCTGCAACTCCGCCACCTGGACCGGGATTTTGCCCACGCTTTGGGCCGCGTCGGTGTGGAACCAGACCCCCGAGGCCCGGGCCAGATCGCCGATCTCGGCAATGGGCTGGAGCGCGCCGGTCTCATTATTGGCGTGCATGACGCTGATCAGAATGGTTTTAGGGGTAATGGCCCGGCGCACCGCGTCCGGGTCCACCAGTCCCCGGGAATCCACCGGCAGAATAGTAATCTCAAAGCCCTGGGACTGCAGCTCCCGGCAGGGAGCCAGCACCGCGGGATGCTCGATGGCGGTGGTTATGATCTGACCCTGGCCCCGGTGCCGGGCCACCCCTTTGAGCACCGTGTTGTTGGCCTCCGTGGCCCCGCTGGTGAAAACAATCTCTCCAGGCCGGCAGGACAGAAGGCCCGCCACCTGGCGCCGGGCCTCCGCCACCGCCTCCTTAGCCTTTATCCCCAAAAGATAATCGCTGCTGGGGTTGCCGAATTCCCCCTCCAGGTAGGGCTGCAGGGCCCGGACCACCTCCGGCGCAAGGGGCGTGGTGGCGTTGTAGTCGAGATAGATCATTTTCAACTCATCCAATTTGATTATCGCCAGCGTGAGACCTGTTTTTCTGCCTTTAGGATTGGCTATAGACGCAGATCGTTACTCATCTCTGTCTTGCCGCGATGCTGGGGGATTTTTTCCAGGGCCTCGCCTATTTCCTGGGCGACTAGCCGCAGCTCGTAGTTTTTTTGCAAGTTCATCCAGATATCCGGCCCTGTGCCAAACCAGCGCCCCAAGCGTAAGGCCGTATCCCCCGAGATTCCCCGCTTGCCACGTATGATTTCGGTGATCCGGTTCGTGGGCACGCCTAATTCTTTTGCCAACTGGTTAGCACTCATTCCGAGCGCCTTCAGCTCATCAGCCAGGTGCTCCCCTGGATGGATGAGAAGCCGTGCCATAGGTCACCTCCCTAATGGTACTCCACGATTTCCTTGACAGCCTCTTGTTAATCGCTAAGATTAGTAGACAATTCATATTATCTAATCTTTTTTCCGCAATGACCCGTTCTTTTTCTCCCAACTTCTATTTTCTCGGCCGCTGGCTGGTGCGCCAGACCATAGGCCGCGTCTTCCGCCCGCAAGTCCGGGGTTTGGAGAATCTTCCTCCCTCCGGCCCGGCCGTTATCTGCCCCAAGCACCAGCGCTGGGAAGACATCCCCATGATCGGCGCGGCCCTGCCCCTGCCCCTTCACTATATCGCCAAGGCGGAACTCTTCCGTTATCCCTTCATCCGGGAACTACTGGGCGCCTGGGGCGGAGTGCCGGTGGACCGGGAGCGGCCCCGGGCCACCCTCTCCTCGTTCAAAAAGCTGCTTCCTTTGCTGGAGCAACGGGCCTATATCGTCCTCTTTCCCGAAGGCACCTATGTCCGGGGCCGGGTGGGGCCCGGCAAACACCGTCTCATCCAGCTCCTGCTCAAACTCCAGGGGCAAAACGGCCTGGGGCCCCTACCCTTCCTGCCCTTAGGCCTGACTTACCACCCCCGCGCCCTGGGCTATGAGGTGGAAGTCAATATCGGCCCGCCTTTGAGCACCCCGGACCCCCGGCAAGCCCCGGCCCTCACCCGCTCCCTCATGCGCCAAATCGCCTGCCTGTGCGGACAGTGAGCAGTGAGTGGTGAGCAGTAAAAAACAAGACTACTCGTTTTTCACTGCTCACTGCTCACTGCTGACCGCTCACTCACTCCACAGGCAGGCCCAGTTCCGTCTGGAATTGGGCCAGGCCGATTTCGTCGATGATTTTGCCCAGGCGCTTCTTTTTTCCGGTCTGTTTGAACCAATCCAGGATACGGGCGGTGATCCAGGGCCTCCGCGTCGCTGAGGCCGGTGGCGATCACGTCCGCCAGGCGGGGATGGAGCCCGGACGCGTAGCCCCCGGCCAACACCCGCCAGCCTTTGTTCATGCCCATCAGTCCCAGGTCCTTGATGGAGGTCTCGGAGCAGTTATTGGCGCAGCCGGACACCCCGATCTTGAATTTATAGGGCAGCGGCATGCCGTGGTATTTTTCGTCCAGTTTCAGTCCCACCCCCACTGCGTCTTGCAGGCCCAGGCGGCAGAAGGTGGTGCCGGGGCAGATCTTGATGGAGCGAACGCATAGACCGATCGCGGCTCCCGGGATCAGGCCCAGCTCCTGCCAGGCCTGATCCAGGTCGCCGGGTTTAAGCCCCACCAGGGCAAACCGCTCCGCGGAGGTGAGTTTGACGGCTTTGACGCCGAATTTTTCAGCCACGTCCGCCAGCCGCCGCAACAGGTTAAAATCGGTAATGATGCCCCCGGGAATATGGGGGGCAATGGCGTAAGTCTCTTTATCGCGTTGCACAATGGCTCCTTTGTCCAACAAGTCGTCGGCCATGGGTATTTTCCTTTCTTTGGCGCGCGGTCCAGTTTTATTTTTGGCCACTAAAGTTAGCAATGGCAGGGTCCGGAATCAAGAGAAGGCCCCGAAAGCGCTTCCCTTGCCGGAGGTTGTCCCCATTCTCCCTGGAAAATCCGGTGATTTTAAGATAGAATGTACTCTTCAATCCCCTGAGTCGGCTGTTTTTCACTGCCCGGCCGGGCTCCCTATTTCGGTTGACAGTCTTAAGAGATTCCCTATATATTAAGATGTTTAGTTAAAGATTATTGCAAGGTTAAGAGATGGGCACCGAATCCCAGGGCCGGGGCCCCGCCGCTCCCGGCGAGACCCCGAAACCTAAAAGTCTGCTGCGCCGCCTCTTCAGCCGCCTCACCGGCTGGATGGGAGGGCATGGCTACCATTACGCCGGCTATCTGCCCCGGCGTCCCGGTTTCCTGTTACGTTGGACCCTGGATCCTTTTTTCTCCCGGGTGACTGTTCATCCCCGGCAGCGGGAGCGCCTCCAGGAACTGGCCCACCAGGGAGCCCTGGTCTATGTCCTGAAATACCGCAGCCATCTGGATTTCCTCTTTTTCAACCGCCGTTATCAAGACTTGGGGATAGTGGCCCCGGAAGTGGCCTTCGACCTCAACCTGTGGATGTGGCAGCCTTTTTCCCACCTTTTGCAGATCATCTCCGCGGCCCTGGACTATTTCACCCGGCGCCGCTCCTGGCCCAACCCCTTCCAGGACAGCTATTTTCAGCGGATGCTCCAGGAAAAGCGCGGTTCGCTGATGTTTCTGGTGGACCAGGTGGGTTTCCGCCAGCGCTTCCTCAAGCCCCGGGAAGACCCCATCCGCCATCTCCTGGAAATCCAGGCAGGCCTCGATTTCCCCATCTTCCTGGTGCCCCAGATGGTGATCTACGAAAAGGACCCGGGCCGGGAAGACAAGAGCATCTTCCAGCTATTTTTCGGCGACAGCGAAAACCCCGGCAAACTCCGGAAGCTGGTCCTCTGCTTCTTCAAGTCCAAGAAGGCGGTGGTGGAGGTGGGCGAACCCCTGAATCTTAAAGAAGTTCTGGCCTCGGGCCCCCAATCCGGCCCTCTCACCCCGCTGGCCCAGAAGATCCGCCGGGAACTGATCCAGGGTATCGACCTGCAGAGACGGATAATCACCGGCCCGGTAATCAAGTCCCGGGAGGAATTCCTGGAACTCACTTTGACCGATCCAGGCCTGACCCGCTTCATGGAGCACCTGGCCGAGACCGAGAAAAAGAAGATTTACAAAATCAAGAGCACCGCCCAGGGTTACTTCTGGGAAATTGCCTCCAATTTCAACGTTCTCTATCTATACTTCTTCGACCGCCTGTTAGGTTGGTTGTGGCAAGGTCTTTTCGAAGACATTGTCTGGGATGAAGCCGGGTTTGAAAAGGTGCGGGAAGCCGGACAGCGGGGCAACCTTATCTTCATCCCCTGCCACAAGAGCCATATTGATTACTTGATCCTCAACCACCTCATTTACCGGCACCACCTGCACCCTCCCCGCATCGCCGCGGGCAAGAACCTGGCCTTCTGGCCGTTGGGCCACTTCTTCAGGAATTCCGGGGCCTTTTTTATCCGGCGCCGCTTCCTGGGAGGCAAACTCTACGCCGAAGTGCTCTACGCTTATCTCAAGACCCTCCTCAAGTCCGGGCACAACCTGGAATTTTTCATCGAAGGGGGCCGCAGCCGCACCGGCAAGCTGGTGCTGCCCAAGCTGGGCCTCCTCAACATGATCCTCAAAACCTATTACGATCAGGCGACTCCGGACCTGATCTTCGTCCCCACCTTCATCGGCTATGACCAGGTCCTGGAAGAGAAGGCTTACCTCAAGGAACTGGAAGGAAGCAAAAAAGAGGCAGAATCGGTGGGGCAACTGATGAAAGCCAGGAAGTTCCTGAGAAAACGCTATGGCCGGGCTTATATCCAGTTCAGCGAACCCATTTCCTTTAAAGAATATCTGGCCCAATTTCCCCCGAGCTCGGATACGGCCACGGAAATCCGCAACCACAGCCAGGACCTGGGCTACCGCATCATTCAAGCCATCAATCGCATCTCCATAGTCACTACTTTTTCTTTGGTCTGCGCCGCGCTCCTCACCTACCCCCGCAAAGGCGTCTATCGCCGGGAACTGCTGCAAATCATCCAGGTGCTCCACGACTACCTGCAGAACCAAAAGATACCCCAGGCCGACTCCCTGGATAATCTGCCCCAGGCCGTGGAAGATACCCTGAAGCTTTGCGAGACCCGGAAACTCATCACCCCCATCGAAAAAGAGGAAGGCCTGACCGATGAATTAGGACTGGGGGGGTACAGTATCGACGAAACCAAGCGCCCCTTGTTGGAATATTATAAAAACAACATCATCCATTTCTTCCTCCCCGCGTCCCTGGTCTCCCTGGCGATTTTGGCCAGGCAGGGCTTTGAGTTCAGCCGGGAGGAGGTCCTCACGGACTTCAATTTCCTCACCGACTTTTTCAAAAACGAGTTCATCTTCAGCGACCTTACTCCCGAACAACAGGTGGAAGAGACCCTGGACTACTTTGGCTCCCGGGGGGTGGTGATTTGCCTGGACCGGGAAGAGGCGCGTTATACCTTATCCGCGTCCGGCCTCAAAGAACTCGCTTATTTCGCCAACCTTCTTTACAACTATCTGGAATCCTACTGGATCGTCTTCCGCTCCATCAAATACCTCCAGAAAAAACCCCGGAGCGAAAAGGAATTCTTGAAACGCATCCAGTCCATCGGCCATAAACTCCACAAACTGGGAGAAGTAGAACGGGCCGAAGCCCTGTCCGAATCCACCTTCCAAAACGCCCTGAAACTCTTCGGAGAAAAAGGCATCGTCCTCAAAAAGGCCCCGGAAGGCAAAGGGGCCACTACCTTCAGCCGCCCCACCGACGAAGACGCCAAAGAACTCTATGGCCGCCAACTGGCGCGGTTTTTGCGGAGGTAGCGTTTTGGGGGAGGGGGGCAGGGGCCACAGGCCCCTGGCCCCTTCCTCCACCAACCTTTCTTCACCCCAGCAGCAGCAGGAGCAGCCCGGTGGTCGCGATCAGGGCCACGGTTCCCAGGAATTTCAGGATTTCCTGAACCAGGGTAACCTTGTCCTGGGAGGAGGCGGAGGCTTTCCTGATGGAAGCCGTAAATTCCGGCCAGGAGTTTAGACAGGGGCTATCCGGCAAAATTATGTCCACTTTAATGATCCTTTCTTTACGGCTCGGGGCGGACTGCAAGGTTTATCTATAGACGTAGCTGCCCGGAGGGATAGAGAAATCTCGGGAGCCAGCCGCGGCTTTACTCCTTCCCGGCCTTCTGCCGCCACCTCCCCTACCACCCCGATGATCTCCAGCAGCGGCGTCAGCAGGCGGCCGAAGTGGCGGTTGGTCGCGCCCCGGGGCAGCAGTGGCTGCAAAAGGAGGATGGGGGCCCGGGTCTTGATAGCTGTGAGGGTGTCCACCATTTCCTGGAAAAGGCGGCGGCGTTCCTTTAAGGGCACCTGTTCGTCGTAAAAGAGGCTCACCGGCCCCAGGACCAGCGCCAGGCCGCCGGGGGTCAGTTCCCGGGCCAGTTCCTCCTTCAGGAGACGCACCAACTGGTGGGAGGTGAAGGCCCGGGCCACCCGGGCCCGGGCAAGGGCCTCTTGCGGGTCCCGACCCCGGGTCCGGGCCTCCCGCACCAACTGATAAGGGTCGAAACGGTTGGCCGCGTCCACGATGAAGACCGGCGCGCCCCGGGCCACGCCCCAGGCCGCGGCCAGGGGCCGCAGGGGCTCGCCCCACAGGAGCGCGGCCCGCCCCGGCCTCAAGGGGGCCAGCCAGCGGCTCAGGGCCTTCATCTGCTCCCCTTCTCCAGGCTGCGGTACACGCCCACCACCTTCCCCAGGATCTGCACCATCTCCGCCACCTCCGCGGCAGAGAAACGCAGGGGGGTAAAATCCGGGTTGTCCCCTTTGAGGACCAGGCCCCCGGCCTCCTGGTAGACCCGCTTCAGGGTGGCCTCTTCGGCCACCAGCACCACCGCGATCTCCCCCCGCTCCACCCGGGGCTGCACCCGCACCATCACCAGGTCTCCGGGCAGGATCAGGGGCGCCATGCTCTCGCCGCTCACCTTCAGGAGGAATACCTCTTCCCCCCGGACCCAGGCCCGGGGCAGCGGCAGGGTATCCTCCACGTTCTCCTCGGCCAGCAGGGGCTGGCCCGCGGCGATGCGGCCCAACACCGGCACCTCCACCACCTGGCCCGGCCCCCTAAGCGAGAGGACCAGACCCCGGGACAACCCCGGCTCCCGGCGGAGATACCCCTTGCGCTTCAGGGCCTCCAGGTGGTCGGCCGCGGCCCGGGGCTGGATCGCGAACCGGGCCGCCACCTCCCGCACCGTGGGGGGATAACCCTGGCGAACACAAAAATCCTCCACAAAGGCCAACACCGCTTGCTGTTTATCCGTTAAGGGCTTCATGGCTCTTATATACTATACAAATATATACGTGTCAAGAGAATAGTATGAGAAAAATTTGATGAGGGGGAGGTCCGGGGAACTGTGAGCAGTGAGCAGTAAAAATCAATACCTGCCGGACCACTCTTTTTTCATTGTTCTGAAAAGTTTTATCCCGCACAGGCTGGAAAGCCTGTGCTACCGCTACTTTTCATGGTTTATGGGTGAGCCGTAGGCTCATGTTCAACTGCTTACTGCTCATTGCTTACTGCTTACTCCACAACTTCTTGCCTTCAAGCCACGCCCCTGCTATGTTGCCTGGCATGGGTCGGAATGAAGAAATCAGCCGCGCCGTCTCCCGCCGGGCCCGGGAGATCACCCCCTTCCTGGTGATGGACATCCTGGAGCGGGCCAAGGAACTGGAGCGCGGGGGCGAGCACATCATCCACCTGGAGATCGGCGAGCCGGATTTTGCCACCCCCCAGGTGGTCAAGGACGCGGCCTTCCGGGCCCTGGCCGAAGGCGAGACCCAGTACACCCATTCCCAGGGACTCATAGAGCTGCGGGAGACCCTGTGTAGCCACTACTGGGAGAAGTATAGGGTAAAGCTATCCCCGGAGCAGTTCATCGTCACCTCCGGCACCTCCCCGGCCATGGTCCTGATCTTCGCCGGGCTCCTGGACCCGGGGGACGAAGTGCTCCTCACCGACCCCCATTACGCCTGCTATCCCAACATGCTGCGGCTGGTGGAGGCCGTGCCCCGCTACGTGCGGGTCCGGGAGGAAGACGGGTTCCAGTTCCGGCCCGAGGAGCTGGGCCCCTATGTGACGCCCCGCACCAAGGCGATGATCATTAATTCTCCTTCTAATCCCGCGGGCACATTGCTTTCCAAGGAAAGCCTGGCCGCGCTGGCGGAGTTGGGACCCTTCATCGTCTCCGACGAGATTTACCACGGCCTGGTTTATGAGGGCAAAGAGCACACCATCCTGGAGTTCACCGACCGGGCCCTGGTGATCAACGGCTTCTCCAAACTTTACGCCATGACCGGCTGGCGGCTGGGCTACCTCATCGCGCCCCGGGAGTTCGTGCGGCCCCTGCAGAAACTGATGCAGAATTTCTTTATCTCCGCCAATCCCTTTGTGCAGCGCGCCGGCATCGCGGCCCTGACCCAGGCGGGCCCGGAGATAGAGCAGATGCGGGCCACCTACGACGCCAGGCGACGCTTTTTGCTTTCGGGCCTGGAGAAGCTGGGCTTTCATATTCCGGTCATCCCCACCGGCGCTTTTTATGTCTTTGTCAACGCCCGGCACCTCTCCCCCGACTCCTATGCCCTGGCCTTTGATATTTTGGAAAAGGCCAAAGTGGGAGTGACGCCGGGCATCGACTTCGGCGCGGGAGGCGAGGGTTTTCTAAGGCTGTCCTACGCCAATTCCCTGGAGAACCTGGCGGAAGCGCTCAAACGGCTGGAAATTTATTTGGCGGACCGACAATCTTGAACCCCGCGGCCTGCCTGGGTTTTTCAATTTGATAAGCAAATTCTCATTTTTTTGCCTTTCCTCTCAAGTTTAGATTTCCCTGTATGCCCAAACCCGGCCTCCATTGCGGCAAATTCATTTGACCCCTAGCCCCTTCTCTCAAAATAAAATTCTGGATTTTAAGCCCCCCAAATAGCAACTTTGAAGAATATTAATTAATGAAAAATATCAGTTAGTTATAAAATATTTTCCCGATTTGGCATTTGGCAAGGCTTATGCATTCATAAATATCAATCGCCCTTGGCGACCAACTCAATCGAGATCAGGAGAAAAAAAGAAAATGAAGAAAGTTGTTTCCACTTTAATCGCTGTGGCTTTTGCTTTGGGTCTGGCCGGCGCCGGCATGGCGCAAGCCGCGGGCAAAGAAGCGGAAAAACCGGCAGCGAAAACGGAAACCAAGATCACCCAGCAGGTAGCCCCCAAGCCCTTGGATAAGCCTGGTGAGCCTGCTAAACCCGGGGCCAAAGAAGAGGTCAAGCCCGGCGAAAAAGTCAAACCCGTGACCAAGGAAGCGGTCAAGCCTGGAGAAAAGGCCAAACCCGTAACCCCTCTGACCAAGGAAGCGGCCAAGGCCGGGGAAAAGGAAAAGGTCAAAGACCCCTTAAAGAAGACCACCAAGACCGAAAAGAAGGTGGAAAAGAAGTCCGATTCCCCGGCGGGAAAGCCGGTGAAAGAGGAGAAGAAGCTGTAGGCGGCAACCATTAGGTTCACCGCCTATCCCGGACACCTCCCGTAACAGGGGATGAATCCGGAAGCAGCACAAAAAAACCGGGCAGGAATCCTGCCCGGTTTTTTTTATGTTGACAGAGAAAACCTAATTAAAAGGTTTGATTTAACAGGATGGCATTTTCTAAGAAAGAAGCAGATTTTCAAAGATCAACTCCTGGTGGCACAGGCTTCCAGCCTGTGCTCATCTGCCTTTCTCATAAAGCCAGGGGTATTCTTCGGGTTGCGAGTCCCATCCTTCTTTTGACGGGTTGTTTCTTATATATTGCCATTTTTCCAAAAATTCAGCTTCGTCCCGGACAATGCGGTCATAACGCTCATCCTGCCACAAGGACCCCACATTTCCCCCAAAGCGGTTGATTTTCTGGGAACTGAAGCTTTTAACACTATGGATGATTTCGGCCAGGTCGAAGGCCCCGCCTTCGCCCTTGGGAAGAGACTGGGCCAGGACGTGCACATGGTCTATTAAAATCACCGCCGCAAAAATCTTCCATTTCAAACCATCCCAATGCCGTAAAGTATCCATGACAAGGGTACGGTCTTTCGAATCTAAAGTTCGCCCTTGCTTACAGCGCCAAGTTATAAAATACACCCTTCCCGGCTCTTGCCAGTGGGGCAAATTCCTTCTTGAAATCTGAAAAGATTGCACAGGCTGGAAGCCTGTGCCACCAGGGCTTTTTGTATTACCTGAACTTTTTGATTTTTGGGCCGTCACTCCCTCACTTTCCCAACAGTTCGGCGGCCTGCTTGGCGAAATAAGTGAGGATCAGGTCCGCGCCGGCCCGTTTGATGGAGAGCAGAGATTCCAGCATCACCGCGGTCTCGTCCAGCCAGCCCTTTTGGGCCGCGGCCTTGATCATGGCGTATTCGCCGCTCACCTGGTACGCGGCCAGGGGGAGATCAAATTCCGGGCGGAGCCGGGCCAGGATATCCAGATAAGGCATGGCGGGCTTGACCATGAGGATATCCGCGCCTTCCTCCGCGTCCAGGGCCGCTTCCCGGACGGCCTCCCGGGCGTTGGCCGGGTCCATCTGGTAGGAGCGCCGGTCTCCGAATTGGGGCGCGGATTCCGCCGCGTCCCGGAAGGGGCCGTAGAAGCTGGACGCGTATTTCACCGCGTAAGAAAGAATAGCCGTCATTTCCAGGCCCACCTCATCCAATGCCTCCCGGATGGCCCCCACCCGGCCATCCATCATGTCCGAAGGCGCGACGATGTCCGCGCCCGCCTGGGCGTGGGACACCGCCACCTGGGCCAGGACCTCCAGGGTGGCGTCGTTGTCCACCTCGCCTCCCGGGCGCAGCAGGCCGCAATGCCCGTGGCTGGTGTAGCCGCAGAGGCAGACGTCGGTGATCACCACCAGGCCGGGCACTTGCTTCTTGAGTTGGCGCACCGCCTGCTGCACCGCGCCCTTGGGGGACGCAGCCTCGCTGCCGGTCTCGTCCTTTTTCTGGGGCAGGCCGAAGAGCAGCGCCGCGGGAATCCCCAGGTCCGCCACCTCCCGGACCTCTTCCATCAGCTTGTCCACGGACAGGCGGAAGACCCCGGGCATGGAAGGGACTTCCTGGCGCACACCCTTTCCCGGGGCCACGAACATAGGATAGATGAGGTCTTCTACGCGCAGCCGGGTCTCCTGCACCATGCGCCGCAGGGTTTCCCCTCGCCTGAGCCGCCGGGGCCGAAATACTGATTCCATATCTGCCGCCTTCCTTTCAAAAATTATGGAGAAATAATACCCGGGGGTTGCTGATTAAGCAATTGTTACCTTAGCGGGAAAGGCCTGTCAAGGCGACCATTTCCGTGAATATTCAGTTTCCGAATTTGGAATTAGTAATACTTAAGTACTTCGCATTGACTGTAGCCAGTCTGCTGTATAAGATAGTTATTTGTAACTATGATCAAAGACGCCCTCCCTGATGAGCCAACCCCAATCGCCGACTAAGACCTCGGAAGTAGTGATAATTAGCGAGGTGGACCGCTATTTTGCGCGGGAGGTCAATCGCCGCAGCCACACGGACTTGAACCGCTGTTATCAATGCCGCTCCTGCGGCAATGGCTGCCCCTTTGTGGAGTCCATGGACTATCCCCCGTACGGGGTCATCCGCCTGGTGCAGTACGGTCTGCGGCAAAAGGCCTTGGAGTGCGCCACCATCTGGATCTGCGTCAGTTGCCACACCTGCTCCAGCCAGTGCCCCAACGCCATCGACATCGCAGCCATCATGGACACCCTGCGCAGCCTGGCCCTGGAGGAAAGGGCGGCCATCGCCGCCCCGGATATCCTGGCCTTCCACCTGGAGGTTCTGCGCTCCATCGAGCGCTACGGCCGCACCCACAAGCTGGGAATCATGCTGCGGCACAAGCTCCTCACCGGCCAGTGGTTCAAGGATGTGGACGTGGGCCTGAGGATGCTCTCCAGACGTAAACTGGACCTCATGCCTTCCAGGGTCAAGGCCGTCAACGAAATTAACCGCCTTTTCCTCCCTTATTGGCGAGTAAAACCCCGATGAATTCTCCGGAGAGCCTCGAATTTTCCTATTTCCCGGGATGCTCCATAGCCACCACGGCCATGGAAAGCAATTACTCCCTGATGCAATCCTGCCACATACTGGGCATCCACCTCCAGGAACTGGAGGATTGGAACTGCTGCGGCTCCTCTTCGGCTTACAGCCTCGATCCCGAGCTGGGCTTTAACCTGTCGGCCCGCAACCTGTCCCTGGCCCCCCCCGACCGCCCGCTGCTGGTGATGTGTCCACGCTGTCTCCATCATCTCCGCCATACCCACCTGGATATGCAGCAAGACCCGCACATCCGCCGGGCCCAGGAACGCCGCTGGGGCCGCCCCATCCCCCCGGATCTGGAAATCATCCATTTTCTGGAAGCCCTGGTCAGGTTCGGCCTGGGCAACTTGAAGAAAGGCGCGGCCCGCAGCCTGAACGGCCTGAAGTTTGTGCCCTATTACGGCTGTACGCTCTTCCGCCCCCCAGCCCTGCAACGCCAGAAATATTACCAGGCAGAAATGGAAAATATCCTTGCCGCCCTGGAGGGCAAACCCGTCCACGGCGCTTATAACTACCGTTGTTGCGGCAGTTTCCTGTCTGCGGTGCGGCCCGAGACGGTAACCTCCCTGGTCAATGAAATCATCGGCAGCGCAGTGGCCGCAGGCGCGGACTGCCTGGTTACCTCCTGCGCCATGTGCCAGCTCAATCTGGAGGTGCGGTGCACCGCGACCAGGAAACTCCCCATCTTCCACTTTTCGGAGATCCTGGCCCTGGCCCTGGGGGCGAAGGATTATGAAGACTGGTTCACCCGGCACCTGGTGGACCCCCGGCCCCTCCTTGAGGACCTGGGTCTGATCGGGCCTCCCCTCCTTCCCCGCGTCCCCTGACCTTCATCGCCGCGGGCTCCCGGGCCGAGGGATTTGCCCTTGTCTCCACCGCCGGATTTTCGTTTGACAATTATTAGATTTTCCTTTAGAAATTGTACGATATTCTCTATTCCTGCTATCCAGGGGGGGTGGCATGACCTAGGGAGGCAACTCCCTGACTCGCCAAACTTTTGCAATCCAAGGAGGGGTGCCCATGAGACGGGAACTCTTGGTCCAGAACCCGCGGCCGGATGGCTATCACCTGATGATGGAGCTTTTCGGCTGCGATCCGGAGAAGATTAATTCCCGAAAATTTCTCCATCTCCTCGTCAAGACCGCGGTAAAGAAAGCCGGACTAACCAATCTGGGTTCCCGGTTTCATCAGTTTGACCCCCACGGGGTCACGGGCTTCACCCTCCTTGCCCAATCCCACATTTCCCTGCATACCTGGCCGGAGTACGGCTATCTGGTCCTGGACATCTTCACCTGCGGCGACCAGAAACAGGCGGATTCCCTGGCCGACGAGTTCCTCAGACGATTGCACCCGGCCCGCATCAACCGTCAGGTGGTGCGCAAGGGCTTCCAATTCTTCCGGGAAGAATTAGACACTGCCTAATACCAAGTCGCAAACAAAAGACAATTTTCTTGTAGGGGCGGACCCATGTGTCCGCCCTGGCTCTGGGCGCACACACGGGTGCGCCCCTACGATACTGCGTCTTTTGTTTGCGACTTGGTATAAACAGCCGCGACAGTCAAAAGGGTTGACTGGACTCCCGGGGATGGCATAATAATGCCTGATCCCTTCTGAGAGAGGATTGCTGCGCGTGATGATCATAAGGCCCTGGCCGGCCCTGCTGCTGTTGGCAACCCTGGCAGGTTGCCTGGGGGCGCCGGTGGCGCCCATGACCGAAGCCCCGCTCCCGCCGGCGCCCCCGCCGGTATCTGCCAGCCAACCCGACCAGATTATCCTGGAGGAAGCCCTGCGCGGTCGGGCCCTGGGCAATGGCGAAGTGGTCGAGCTCAGTGACCGGCTGCTGCAGGAAGGGAATTCTGCTCTCAGCGACCAGACGACCATGGCCCGCCTGGAGATTTTGCTCCTGAAGGCCCTAAAAACCCAGGACAAGGTCTACCGTCCGGCCATCCTCCGCAACCTGGGGATCATCCATTACCACCAGGGCAAATATAAAAAAGCCCGCCAGGAACTCCAGCATTCTAATGAACTTAATCCCCGGGAGCCCCGCACCCATTTCTATCTGGCCCGGATCTTTTCCCATCAGGGGGAAATCTACCAGAAACAGGGCAAGAAGAGTCTGTCCCGGCAGCAATTCAAACGGGCCTCCATTGAAATGGAGGTGGCCCGCAAACTGGCCCCCAACAATTCCACCTACCGCCAGGACTTGCAGCAAATCATCCGGCAAGAGCAAGGGAAATGAAGATTTCCTGCCCTTATTGCGCCAATGACACCGATTTCTATGAAGTGGCCGAAGGGGTCACCATCACCACTTTTTATGTGCAAAATGAGGATGGGAGCTTTTCCGCGGTAAGCGACGACTAGGAGATCCAGGGGGAGGTGCGTCTCTTCTGCGGCGAATGCCACAAGGAACTGAAGGAATACCACAGCCACTTCATTGACATGCTTTTTTAAATACTGCGTCTTATCCACCATTCTTTCTTGCTTCTTTCCAGGCCAGTCATTCATCGGCCTTTGGCCCACCTGTAAATTATGAAAAGTTCCTGATGGGCATTCTCCTACCTTTGAACTTTAAACCTTGAACCTTGAACTTGAAAATTGGAAATTGGAACTAGAGAATCTGCACCGCGGCAGTATGGCGGGGATTGTATCGTAAAAGCTTCGGTGGGTCTTCTCTGCGAACTTCTCAGCCCTTCTTCAAGGTCTGCTTCTCTTTCTGACTGCGGGCATATAGGGCCATGTATTCTTCCTGCACCGATTTGGCCTCTTTTTCGGCCTCCTCCAGCCTTTGCTCCAGCTCCTTGATGACCTTCGACTTTTCCTTATATTCCTTGGAAGGCTCCCCCAGCCTGGCCTCCAATTCCTCCTTGGAGGACGTCAGTTTCTCGATTTGCTGGCGCATTTCGCCTAAATCCGCCAAGAGCTTCCCCTTCTCCTTTTGCAAGGATTCCACTTGCGCCCTAAGCAGGAGGTTTTGCTTTTCCGGGGGCATATCGTCGGTTAAGGTCTCATCGGCGGCCCCCAAAATAAGAAAGCGAAGCGCAGGCGGCCGGAAGACATAGGCCACCGCCACCAGCGTCCCCAGTGTAATGACCATGGCCGCCAGTCCCAGGGCTCCTATCCAGAGCCACTTGCGGCTCCGGGTTTTAGGGACGGCGGCAGCAGGGGATGAGGCCCCAATCGCGCCTTTTGGCTCTATCTCCGGGGCCACGGCCGCAGCTTTCGGCCCCATCTCCGGGACCGCGGTTGCTCCTTTCAGCCCCATGTCCGAGGCCGCAGCCGCGCTCTTCGGCCCCATTTTTGAGGCCACGGCCCCGGGAGATAAATTCACTTTAACCGGCGGCGGCTGCAGCACCAAAGGTCGGCCGGAGGCCGTGGCTCCGGTCAGATGGACGTTAAGCAGATAAGGACCGGAGAGGTCCGGGGGAAAGGTGAAACGGAAGCCTCTCCCCGGCAGGGGATGCCCAAAGGTGCCCGCGACCCCGCCGGCGGGGTCGCTGATACTGAAACGGCCCACCATTTGGGCGACTTCCCGGCCCGGGGTGAGCAGGAATTCCACTTGGGTGGGTCCGTCTCCGGTGACTTCCTGGACCTTATACCAGGGTGTGGAGACCTTAAGGGAAAAATTCCTCTCCCGTTGGAAGGTCTTGCCCAGGGCCCGGATCTTCAGGTTCCAGATACCGGGAGCGCCAAGCGCGGGGAACCTGGCTACCCGCGCGCCCGGGGGCCAAAGGTCCTTTTGGTTCGCAGGCGGGTTCCCCAGGCGCAATTGCACCGGCTTCCCCCCTTCCGCCTGCAGCTCCGCAGTAAAGACCGTTTGATTCATAACTTCCGGCGCGGTCACCGGCTGGCTTTTATTTATCAACAAGGCCCCGGCCATCAGGGCTTCATCCGCTCCCGCCTCCTCGGGCAGATGGGGACAGTCCAGCTTCAGGTCCGTCATCAAAATAACCCTGCCGTCCCCTTCTTTGTGGCCGGACACTGTCCAGTTGCCCGGCTCCGGCTTGGGAAGGGTCACCATGTCAAAGGTGGGCGCGGAAAACCAGCGGATCCCTTTGCTGGCCGGGCCGAGCTTCTGTCCTTTGGGGGTTTCCAGAATCACCGGTTTGCCCTGCCTGGAGCGGGTGACCACCAGGATCGCCTCCTGGACTTGGGGATCGATGAGGAAGTGGTTGCCCACCAGAGGAGCCACTTGCGGCCCCTTGAGATCTTCATAAAACTTGGTGAAAGCTTGGTGCAAATCTCCGGCCGCGGGGATCAGCAAAAAGCGCCCCCCGGTCTGCTCGGCCAGGGTTTTCAGGAGAACGTGATCGCTCTCCGGTGTAAAAGCCACGGTATATATGGGGATACAGGCTTTCTTGTAGGCTGGAATAATTTCCTGGTGCACCCGCTCCACAAATGCCTTAGAGTTACCTTTAAGGGGATCGATGTCCATCTGCCCGTCAGAGATGAGGAGAAGGGCGCGTTTGGCCTCCCCTGGAGGTCCGAAGGCTTTCAGGGCTTCCGCCGTGACCTGGTGGATATCCGTCCACAAACCTTGGGGTTGGAGACGGGTCAATTCCTGGAACCCCTTGCGCCGCTGCGCTGGTGTAAGTGGGCCCCGGGCCAGGCGGGTGAGGGTCGCGTCCTCAAAGGTCAAAATCCCCAGGCTATCCTTCTCGTCCAGGAGTTCCACCATGATGTGGGCGGACTTGGGCAGGAGGCGCAAGGGGTCGGTGGTCTTCATGGACCCGGAGATGTCCAGGGCCATGAGGAGCTGGATTTCCCGAGCCTCTCCCCCCCGGGGACCCAAAGCTAGCGCCAGGACTCCGAAAATACAAAGGATACCTATTTTTTTCGCGAATCGAACCATTCTTGCTAAATTACCTGCCCGGGCGGGTCCGGCCGCGACCGCTCCCTCCCTTTGGCTTGGGACCTGCCCGCGGCGGCTACTGCGCTCTGTAAAAAGGCTTCATATTTTCATATCGATTAAAAAGAAAAATTTCTTGAGGAATAAACGCAAAATTTTCGCATATTTCCGGGCGGTAGGGAGCGATTGGAGCGAAAGGTCAGGGGCCTCGGCGCGGGGTTTCCTCGCCCGCCCTGGCCCACGCCTCACCCCGCAACCAGAATAAGATAATGAATTCAAGATATTAATGGCTTAAGGGGAGTCGTGGAGGCAGTGAATATAGGTAAGTAGCGAAGCTTACGGGGGATGCGTCCTACGCACCCAAAATGGAGCGTCAAACTCGTCCTGCGGCTTTATTTTTTAACCAAAAACGAAAAACCGAAAACCGTCTTTACAATGCCGGAACTGCCGGAAGTGGAAGTCATCCGCCGGGGCCTGGCCCCCCGGGTGCTGGGCCGCCGTATTTTAACGGTGGTCGTGGGGGAGAAACGCCTGCGCCAGGAGTCCTCCCCGGAGGAACTGCAGCAGTGGCTGCCGGGCCGCGCCATCCTCGAGATAGAGCGCCGGGGGAAATATCTCCTTTTTCATTTGGAAGGGGGGGTGACCCTGCTCCTCCACCTGGGAATGACCGGACGCTTACTGCTTTTGCCCGCGGCCTCCCCTACCCTGCCCCACGTGCACCTGATTTTTGAGATAGAGGGCGGCCTGGACCTGGCCTTCCAGGACGTGCGTCGCTTCGGCCAGGCCCTGGTCTTTCCGCCGGGAGTGGAGCCGGCCCCCCTGGCCCAGGTGGGCCGAGAGCCCTTCTCCCGGCAGGTGACCCCGGCTTGGCTGGCAGGCGAGGCCCGGGGCCGCTCCCGGGCCTTGAAAAACTTCCTGATGGACGGTCGGCTGCTGGCCGGCATCGGCAACATTTACGCCAGCGAGATTCTCTTTGCCGCCCGGCTCCATCCCGCCACGCCCGCGGGCCATTTGTCTCTTGCGGACTGGGCCCGGGTCCTTAAAGAAACCCGGCGCATCCTGAACGCGGCCATTGCCAAGGGTGGCACCACGGTGGCCGATTTTCTCAACAGCCGGGGGGAAACGGGCCTCTTTCAACTGGAACTCATGGTTTATGGCCTCGGAGGGGAGCCCTGCGGCAAATGCGGCCGCGCCATCGCCCGCATCTCTCAAGGGGGCCGCAGCACCTTTTTTTGTCCTAGATGTCAGAAAGGGAAATGAATTAATAGAAAATCGTGTCCGGCAAGGTTTTTGCTGTAAGGCCAGGAACGGAGCAACAGAATCTCCACATCTGATTAACTTATGGAGTTATCCTGGTTTTTCCCTCTCCACCCCTGGGGGGAGAGGGCAGGGTGAGGGGGGGTTTTTGCTTTTGGAGGCTTTAGCCTGCGCCGGCCCCTGATAAAGCCCTTTGGTTACATTTCGTTTTCAATCTGCCACCGATCATGCCAAATCTTTGCCGGACACTACTGATAGAAAATGGGGACAGACGCTATTTTTTTAACAACGGAAAGGCAGGGCCAAAGCTCAAAGGTCAGAAAAAATAGCGTCTGTCCCCATTTTCACTATGGCTTTTTTGGAAATTTCAGGTAAATTTAGTATTTCGATACCGTAATAGTAGCTTAAAGCAGCCCGACCCTCCCTGATAGGCTGATTTGGGCTCAGCAGGAGATAAACCGGACCATGAAAAAAGACATCCATCCCTCTTACATCCAGGCCAACGTGCGCTGCGCCTGCGGTACTGAGTTTACCACCGGTTCCACCAAGGAGAATATCCGGGTGGAAATCTGCTCCAAGTGCCATCCTTTCTTCACCGGCAAACAGAAATTGATTGACACCGCCGGGCGGGTGGAGCGCTTCCGCCGTAAATACGCCCACCTGGAACAAAATAAGAACCAGGCCGCCGAAAAAGCTGAATGAAATCCGGAGAACCCTCCTTGCCGGTGGGAGGCCAGGCCGTGCTGGAGGGAGTGATGATGCGCTCCCCCCAGGCCCTGGCCATCGCCGTGCGGCGGCCCGACGGCACCGTGCTCCTGAAGGATGAGCCCTATACCTCCCTGGCCGCCCGCTATTCCCTCCTGAAACGCCCTATCTTCCGGGGCCCGGTGGTTCTCGTGGAGGCCCTGGTCACCGGCATCCGAGCCTTGAGCTTTTCGGCCCAGGTGGCGGTGGAAGAAGAGGAAACCTCCCTGGGCTGGGGCAGCATCGCCCTGACCATGGCCGGGGCCTTTCTCCTGGCCTTCCTGCTTTTCGGCTTCCTGCCCCACTATTTGAGCGGCCTGGCCGGCTACCTGTTGGGCCGTCCCCTGACCCCGGCGGACTTTCTCTTCCACGTCATTGACGGCATCATCAAGCTCATCTTTATCCTGGCTTATATCTGGGGCATTTCCCGCTTTCGGGAAATCCACCGGGTCTTCGAGTACCACGGCGCGGAACACAAATCCATTTGCGCCTACGAAGCCGGAGAACCCCTCACCGTGGAGAATGCCCGGCGCCACGGCACTTGCCACCCCCGCTGCGGCACTTCTTTCCTCCTGGTGGTCCTCCTGGTGAGCCTCCTGATCTTCACCATTTTCTTCCCCATGTTTCCGCCTCTGACTAAACCCGGTATCCTCAACAACCTCATCCAGGTGCTTATCAAGGTGGGCCTGATGTTCCCCATCGCCGCCATCTCTTACGAAATCATCCGCTGGGGCGGCCGGTACCCCCATCACCCCCTGGCCCGGGTCCTGCTCTGGCCCGGTCTGGCCACCCAACGCATCACCACCCAGGAACCGGACGACAGCCAACTGGAAGTGGCCCTGGAAGCCTTGAAGGCGGTTTTGGCCCGGGAAGAAGAGGCCAAGGCTTGATAGTGGTCAGTGGCCAGTGGTCAGTTGCCAGAGAAAAAAACTGATCACTGATCACTGATTACTGATTACTGATTACTGACCACTGAAACGCCCCTTTCCCCACCACACTCTCTCAAGGCTTCTAAATGCTGCGAATCGGACCTGCAGGCTGGGACTACAAAGACTGGCAGGGGGTAGTTTATCCTCCGGGGTTGAAGGGCACGGACCGCCTCACTTTTCTCGCCGCCTGGTTTGACGTGGTGGAGATCAACGTCACTTTTTACCGCCCCCTGGGGCCGCAGTTGGCCCCCCGTTGGCTGGACGCGGTGGCCAACGCGCCGGATTTTCGCTTCACGGCCAAGTTGTTGAACCGCTTCACCCATGAACGGCAGCTTCTGTCCGGGGAGGTAGAGCAGTTCCGGGAAGGCCTCCTGCCAATCCTGGCCGCGGGCCGCCTGGGGGTACTCCTGGCCCAATTCCCCTATTCTTTCCATAACACGGAAGAGAACCGGGATTATCTCTCGGAGATCAAGGCCGCGTTCCCGGAATTTCCCTTAGCCCTGGAAGTGCGCCATCGTTCCTGGCAGCACCGGGAGGTACGGGAATTTTTAAGGGAAACAGGCTGGGAATTTTGCAACCTGGACCAACCCCTGGTCTCCTACCCCCTGGGCGCGACCCGCTGGATTACCGGCTCTGTGGGATATTTGCGCTGCCACGGGCGGCGCCAGGACGTGTGGTTCAAGTTCGAAGAAGACCGCCAGGCCCGGTACGATTTTTATTATGGACCGGAGGAGTTGGAGGACCTGGCTGACCGGACCCGGGAACTGCTGGACAAGGCCCCGGAGGTTTATCTGATTTTCAACAACCACCCCGCGGGCCAGGCCGTGGCCAACGGCCTGGAGATGAGCCACCTGCTGCTGGGGCGGTCGTTTACTCTTCCTCTCTCCCTATTGGCCGCATTCCTCCGGCTTTCTGGCTGTCTGGGGAATAGTAAGCAGTGAGCAGTGAGCAGTGAGCCGTTAAAAAACATGAGCCTGCGGCTCATCTAAAAACCATACAAACTAGGGGTAGCACAGGCTTTCCAGCCTGTGCGGGTCAACATTCTTCAGGGTAGTTCCTCATGGGCCTTTGGCCCACCCATAAGTCATGAAAAGTCGTAGGGCAGGCGTCCTCGCCCGCCACAGTCCTGGTGAAATGGTGCGCAGGGCGCACCCTTGTAACCTGGAACTTGGAACCTGGAACCTGGAACCTGGAACTATTTTTTTTACTGCTCACTGCTTACTGCTCACCGCTCACAAAATTAACCAACCCCAGCGTCAACTCCACCATGGCCTCTAGATCCAGATTCTCCATGACATCGCCGGGTCCGTGGTAATGGGGATTGCGCATAAACGCGGTGTCCGTGAGCATGATCGCGGGGTAGCCTTCGTCCCAGAAATTGGCGTGGTCGCTCAGGCGCACCTCCGGCAAAATATGCCCTCCCAGGGGCACGGCCAGGGTGGAGGTGGGCAGGCGGCAGCCCTGCTTGATGGCCCGGTCCAGTCGCTCCAACAAAGGCCGGGAGCGCCGGTCGCTGACCAGGCCGATAAAATTGCCGGTGGTGGGATAGCCCATGAGCCGCAAAGGCAGCGGCAGCTCCTGGCTCCCCGGCTCCTGGCGAAAGTAGCCCACCATCTCCAGGCAGAGCATGCCCAGGATTTTATCCTTCCGCTTCCGGGCTTGCTTGGCATAGACCCGGCTGCCCATGTAAGGGGTGAAATACGCGGGGGGCTCTTCGGTGGTGAAGCCGATGAAGGTCCAGGGCCGGGGCGAGGTATTCCGTGCCAGGCGGGCCGTTTCCAGGAGCACGGCCACGCCGCTGGCGTTGTCGTCCGCGCCGGGGGTGCCGGCCACGGTGTCGAAATGCGCGCCCAGGATATAGTAGCCGCCCGGGGCCTGCTCCCCGGCGATGACGTTGCTCACTTCCTGGCGTTGGTAGATGAAGGTCTGGCGCCGGGGCGCATAGCCCATTTCCTGAAAGGCCCGGAATACATAGTCTTCCGCCTTCTTCAGATTCTCGGGCCG
>JACQYN010000016.1 GCA_016208235.1 Deltaproteobacteria bacterium | reverse complement strand
GGGGTTCTGGCCTATATCTATGAAGGGAAAGATATTGATTAAGGGAGGAGCTGCCGGGTATTTGATACCAATTTTCAATCAAAGGGTAGCACAGGCTTTCCAGCCTGTGCCGGCGCAGGCTAAAGCTTGCGGCTTCCAATATAGCCGATTGAATGCGGCTCGGTATGAGGTGTTACACGCCGATTTCACCCCCACCCCGACCCTCCCCCCTCAAGGGGGAGGGAGGAAACGATGGGCAAATCCTCTCTTTAATTACCGGCTCCCGGTTTTCATCAAGCGACTGGAAGCCATACCCTTCCTTTTTCTTGTTATTCTCTTAGTAGTACTGGCTCCTCGTTTGGCAACCGCGGGCCCCGAGTTCGAAATCCCCAAACCGGGCCGGGTCTTCCAGTTTCCCCGGGACCACGGGGCGCACCCCCGATATAAAACCGAGTGGTGGTATTATACGGGGCATCTGCGCGCTAAGGACGGCGAGTCCTTCGGGTATCAACTCACCTTCTTCCGCGCGGGCCTGAAAAAGCCCGACTCCCGGGCCCGGTCCGCCTGGGCGCTGCACACCGTCTATTTCGCGCACCTGGCCTTGAGCGACGCGACCCGCAAAAACTTCATTTTTCGGGAAAAAGCTAACCGGGGCGCGCTGGGCCTGGCGGGCACGGCGGAAGGTAATCTTAAGGTGTGGATCGATGCCTGGAGCGCAGAAGTTGAGGGAAACGCCCACCACCTTCAGGCCCAAGACGGAGACCTGGGGATGGACCTGATCCTTACCCCCATTAAGCCGCCCGTTCTGCATGGGGACGCGGGCTTCAGCCGCAAGGCCGTCCAAGGCGAAGCGGCCAGCTACTATTATTCCCTGACCCGGATGGAGACCCGGGGCCGCATCCTCTTGGGAGAGCGCACCTTGGAAGTCACCGGCTCCAGTTGGATGGACCATGAGTTTTTCACCCATACGCTCGCCCCGGAGCAGGCGGGTTGGGACTGGTTCGCCCTGCAACTGGAGGACGGTTGGGAAGTGATGCTCTATCTGCTGCGCCATCAAGACGGCAAGATCGACCCCGCGTCGTCCGGCACCCTCATCGATCCGGAGGGACAGGGGCGGCACCTGAAGCTGGCGGAATTTAAGCTCACTCCCACCAACACCTGGCGATCACCCCCTAGCCAGGCCCTCTACCCCGCGGCCTGGAAGCTGGAAATCCCCAGTGCGGGCTTATCCCTGACCCTCATCCCCACCCTGGCGGACCAGGAGATCCGGGCCGGAGAGGCCGGGGGCGTCACCTACTGGGAGGGCCAAATTAAGGTGCAGGGCCAACGCCAGCAACAACCTGTTACCGGCCAGGGTTACGCGGAGCTTACGGGGTATGCGGGGAAATTGGGAGGGATGTTTTAGGGGTTAGGGGTTAGGGGTTAGGAGCCAGTGGTCAGTGGTCAGAAAGATAATGATTATCCTGACAAGATTCCACTAATAAGGTCTTTTCTAGATAGTCTTTACATGATCCTTCGGCCCACCCGTAATTTATGAAAAGGTCCTCATGGGCATTCTCCAAACTTGGAACCTGGACTTGGAACTTGAGACTCTACGAAAGTCTCTTAGGCTGTCATTCTGAACGGAGCGAAGCGGAGTGAAGAATCTCTTATCTTGAGATTCTTCGGTCGCTCCGCTCCCTCAGAATGACAATGTATGCATTTCTGCAGAGGTCTCAACTTAGAACTCTTAGGATCAGGAGCCTGAGCCCACAGGCTTCTGGCTTCCCCTCCCAAAAAAGTGGGGTTCGGCATCTTCTGCCGAACCCCCGTTTTCTATATTAATCCCTTAATCGGGCGTTAGCGCGTCAGCCAGTGGTCGTTCCGGAGGGTGATGAACGCGTAGGGTTGGACCCAGTTGAGGAAGAAGAAAGCGAAATAGGAGTAGAGGATGCCGTAGACGAATTCCAGGTCCCGCTCCTGGTGGATATAGTAGAACATATAGACCATGGTGATGACGCCCAGGCCCGCGAAGAATTTCACCATGACGAAGGGGTAGATGAAGAAAGACATGAACAGGAGCCCCAGGAAGAGATACGTCAGGGGGAACTCGATCTGGGTGATGAAAAAGTCGATGATGGGCAGGACCCGGTCTCTTTTCCGGTAGTTGGAAAAGATGAAAGAGAGCTGCACCCAGGATTCCCGGAAATTGCTGCGGTCCCAACGCAGGTACATACGGCAGAGGCCCTGGTAGGTTTCCGGCACGGTGGTATGGGTCACCGCGCTGCGCTGGTAGGTAATATAAAAACCCTGGCGCATGACGAAGTTAGTCAGGGCCCGGTCTTCGCCGATGTTGGCGGGGCCGCCCAGGAAGGTTTGGGCCCGCCATTTTTCCAGGATGGGCATGATCGCCTGGCGGCGGTACGCGGACAGGGCCCCGGGGGTGCAGGTGACCGCGCCGTACATGGATTGGGAGGCCCGGAGGAAATCGAAGGCCAGGACGAAGCGCACGGCCAGCATGCGGGCGAGCAGGCAGCGGGCCCGGTTATAGACCTTGACGTTGCCGGCCACCGCGCCGATCTTGGCGTCCTGGAGCATGGGGGCGATGACCTGTTTAATGGTATCCGGAGAAATGATGCTGTCCGAGTCGATGGTGACGAAGAAATCCCCTTTGCCCCTGGTAAAACCAGCGTAGAGGCCCTCTTTTTTGCCCCGGTTTTTAGGGAAGCGGATGGCCTTGATCAGGTCGGGGTGCCGCTGCCGGGCCCGGTCGATGTAAAACCAGGTGTCGTCTTTGGAGCCGTCGTCGATGCAGATGATCTCCAGGCGGTCCGCGGGATAGTCGCTGGCGGCCGCGGAATAGAGGGCCTTTTCCACCATGGCCCCTTCGTTGTAGGCAGGGACGATGACGGTAACCCGAGGCAGGGGCCCGGAGGGCAAGGCATAGGGTTTATAGCGCCACCAGAGCACGGTGCGCACGATCTGAAAAGCCAGGTAAACCAGGGTGAAGCCCGCGCCCAGGGTCATCAAGGGGGTGGCGAAGCTCCGGCGGCTCATAAGCTGCAGATAACCGTTGAAGGAGCCGAACTTGATGGAGACTACCAGGCAGACCAGCAAAACCGTGGGGACCAGGATTTTTAGGGCCAGGTCCAGGGTTTGGAGACGCTCTTCCAGTCGCTCTTGCTTTTTTTGACGCCATTTGCCCTGGAACCAGGGATAAGCGTTGAAGGTGGACATATTGGGTTAATTCCTCAGCACGTTAATAAAAATTAAATCCTTATAAGAATATGCAAGGGCATTGACAAAAAAGTTGGGGGATTTACAAGACTAACTTACTGATATATTTAATTAAATAATAGCCCCCAAATAGGCGGGGGCTCTGGCTTTCCCAAAAATTCTCTCATTGAGAGAAGGCCGGTAACTCCTGATAAATTTTTATCAAAATGAGAAAATCCCTTCTAGAGAAAGAAAATTATCGGCCTCAGGTAGATAACAGACGGCGGCATAAGGCGGAAAGAATTTGATTTGCTTGATGCCAGAGAGTTCACTTATGAAGATTCCTATGGTAAAAGGATTATACGTTTTTAGTGGCCGTCTCCGGTCCGCGGCCCGGACGGGAGATTAGGAGTCAAGGAGGACATAATGACAGAAGAGCATGACCACTCCTCCGGTAAAAAAGTGGACGGCCTCATCTTGGATAAGCTTGGGCAGGACATGGTAATCCCTGCCGGCACCCGTATTGTCACCCAAGGGGAGACACCGGAATTTTTTTATATTATCGAATCCGGCAAGGTCAAAGTCTTCCGGGAGACCGCGGACGGCATCCGCACCGATCTGACGGAGTTGGGAGGAGGGGCCTATTTTGGAGAAGTGGCCCTGGTGACCGGCCAGCCCCGCACCGCGTCGGTGGAGGCCGTGGAAGACTCACACTTGATCAAGGTCTCCAAAGATGAATTCGATCATTTACTGGACCACAACCCCCAACTGGCCCGGCATATCATCCACCAGCTATCCCATTGGCTCGTTTCCGGGGACCGGCGCCTGGAAAGCGAAGTGGTGCACCAGGTCAAGCTGCGCCAGATCTCCTGGTTCGATTATGTCCTGATGGTGGGCTTGAGCATCGTCTTGGCCCTGGTGGTCAACATCTACAACGACAACAAGATTCCTCTGATCCATGATTGGGGCGCCAAAGGCGCAATTCCCGAGATTACTCTCAATCAGGCCCTGGAAGCGTACGAGAAAAATAAGGCTATTTTCGTCGATGCCCGGAAAAGCGCGTTTTATAACCAGGAACACATCAAGGGCGCCACTAACCTGCCTTTGGTCTTATTCGACCTGATGTTTCCTTTGTTCCAGTTCACGGTGGCCCAGACGGAGGGGTCGCAAGATAAAACGATTATCGTGTACGGGGGCTCCTTCAGCCGGCGTTTCGATCTGGAATTGGCCCGTTTGTTGAAGCAAAAAGGTATGGGCCGGGTGGCGGTGCTGTCGGATTACCGGGGCTGGTCTCACACCTTCCCCCAGGAAGGACAGAAGCCCAAAGAAGCCGCCAGCCTCCCCCTGGGTCTGCCGGGCTACCTCGAGTGGCTGCCGGTGGGCATCTTTGCTCTGATCCTCATCCCCCCCATCAGGCGGAGCCCTTACCTGTCGGCGGCCGGCCGGCTGCTCCTGGGGTTTATCTTTATTTCCTTCGCGTTGAGCAAGATCATGCGGCCCGCAGTCTTTGCCCTGAATGTGGTGGATTACGGGATGATGCCTTCCTGGGGGGTGAACCTGTGGGCCCTCACCCTGCCGTGGGCGGAGCTGGTGGTGGGGCTGTTCCTCATCCTGGGCATCCGTACCCGGGCCGCGGCCACCTTGATCGGGGCCATGAATATCATCTTCATTGTGGGGTTGGTGAATGCCATATTCCATCATCTGCCCATCAACTGCGGCTGTGTCGGCGAAGTAGGGGAGCCGGTGAACTGGTGGAAAGTTACCAAGAACGCAGGGATGCTGGTCATGTGCGTCCAAATCTTCCTCTACGATCGCTTTTTTGTCTTGGATCGGGGAGGGTTTACCTTGCGGGAAAGAAAAATATGAAAAAAGACTCTCGGAAGTTGGCCGCGATTATCGGTCTGCTGGTGATTTGTCTGGCTCTCGGGGGCTGTGGGGAGTCCCGTTCCCCCTTCGCCGGGACTTATCGTTCCGTGGAGCCCTTCGCCGGCAAGAATTATATTAACCTGGACCTCAAGGAGAACGGCAAAGGGACCTGGGCCCTGGCCGGGAAAACCGTGGAGTTCACCTGGATGGTGAACGACGGCAGGATCTGGATTTACACCAAATCCGGGGCCATCCTCATCGTCACCCCCAGTGAAGGAGGCAGGATGTTGTCCGCGGACATGTCCGGCGACTGGCATCCAGGTTGCCCTCCCAACTCCTGTGTAACCTTCCGGCGGGTCCCGGAAGGAGGCTGAAGCATCCCTCTCATGTCTTATCAAAACAAAATTATTCGTGGAAAATTCTGCTGGGCCGGGGTTTTCTGCCTCTGTCTGGGGCTCCTAGTGGCGGCGGCTGCCTGGGGGCGCAGCAGCGCGGTGGAAGTGCGCCGCCTGGGGTTGAGCCGGGTGGGGGAGAACACCATGCTCACGGTGGTGTTGAGCCGGGCCGTGGAACCCCGCATCTCCACCCGCACCCAGGGCGGGAAACCCCAATTGGTGATGGAGTTTCCTCAGGCCCAGGCCGGGCGACTGCCCACCCGCCTGGCCGGTGACGACCTGCTGGTGGAGCAGGTGCGCACCGAGTCTTCCCCTGGCGGCGGGGTGAAGATCGTGGTGGACCTCTTCCCGGAGCTGCCTTACAAATTTTGGCGTCAGGTCCGGGGGGCCGCGGGCGGGCAGACCCAGTTTATTTTGGGCCTGACGCCGGATCCCAGCGCGGTCCAGGCCCGGCAGGCAGCCCCTGCCCGGCAGACCCCTACCCCGGAACCACCGCAGACGCCAGAGGTCATGACCGAGAAAGAGCCGGAACCTCCCCCTCCTGCACCGGAAGATTATGGCGTTAAAGAGGAAAGGGGCGCCGTAGCCACCGGCAGTTTCGCGGAGTTGCGGCGTCTCATTCCCAAGGCGGGCCCCTTGCTCCAGGGATTGGAAAGCGACGGCTGGTCGGTTTCCGAGTCCCGGACCTATGACCGCCCCGGCCAACGCTTCAGCCGGGACTTCGTCCTCACCCACCGGCGGTATCCCGAGCTGTCCATCCAGATCGTCAACCTGCCGGCCAATACCCCTAATGTGCCCAACATCAATATCATCATGCTGACCACCGACAACCTGCGGGGGGAGACGGCCGACAAATACCGGGGCATGCGGCAGTGGAGCTTCGGTAGGATCAAACAGGAATACGAGGACATCGGCGATTTTTTTGACGAGGCCTTGAAACCCCTGCGGATTAAACTGCGGCAGGAGACCAAGAACGTGGTCATGCGGGATCCAAAGGTATTTCAAACCTTCCTGCAGCGGGCTTGCCCCCAAAAACCGCAGCTTTCCCAGAAGTTCATGGAATATGTGAATGAAAGGGTCAACCAGCGGTTTGAAGGGGTGCAATACACCCTTTCCGAAACGCCCCTGGTGATTTTGAACATGGTGGATTTTCTATACGTGAAGGTCTTTTTTTTGGAGGCCGGCTAGAGAGGAATAATATGGCGGCAGAGGTGACTATTTTCGGCAAACAGAGTTGACCCTTTACCGTGAAGGCCCGGGAGGCCAAAGCCAAAGAAGGGACGAAGGTCGTTTTTCGGGACGTCATGGCAGATTCTCAGGCCCTGGAAGAGATGTTGCGCCTGTCCCAAGGGGTCCGGAAGGTACCGGTCCTGGTGGAGGCCGGCCGGGTGAGCGTTGGCTTCGGCGGTTCCTGAAAGGTCTGAGCCACCCGCAGGCCGCGGGTTTAAAAAGAATAATGGGGGGGGAGGGCCAGGATTTCCGCTTGCCGGAGGCCCGCCCTCCAGACCCCGCGTCTTCTGCCAACCCCTGCAAAGTGGTTAGGCAGCGCCTTCATCTTCCAGGCAAGACTAGTTAATTCGCATCCCCCCTTGTTTCTCCCGCTTTGATTCTTAATTTTTGAACCAAAATCAAGAATCCGCCCCGGACTTCCCTCCCCGGAAAAGGAGGGGAGAAAATAATTTTCCACCCCCAAAATTAAAGTTTCCGAGCAACGGCCTGGTGGGGTTCCAGGAGAATTTATTTTTAAGCTAACTAATTATATTAATTGTTAAATATTATCATTTCAAACATATTTTTAGAAAATAGCAATTTTCAAAAAAAGATTCCCCACTTATTGCGAAATTAGCACATTGCTAAGGGAAAAACCTCCACTTTTTCGGTTAAAAATGCGGAATCCAAGGAACCATCAGCCTGTATTTGGATGCTGGTTTTTCCATAAAGATATTTATCCAATAATATTAGCCAATTGTCCTGTTTGAGCAAATTATTTTCTTGACAGGTTTCTGAGCTTGTGCTAAAAGGGACATTAATTTGAACGAGCCCGCGTGGATGGCCTAGCTGGTACGCTTCAGCCCTGGTAGAAAACGGAGGGAACCTGAAGTTGGCCAAAACCCCAAGAAGCAGTAATTACGCTTCTTGGAAGGACGGCCCCAGGTCTGGTCAGCGCAATTTACCGGCATAGCCACCCCCCGGCTCTGGTCCGAAGTTTCTCTAAGCATTTTCCTTTCTCGTTTATTTCCCAAAAAACCAATCACGAATAACTGCCCCTTTGGAAAGAGAGGGAAGCATGAGAAAGATGGCGATTTTCTGTCTGCTAGGTTTGGTAAGTCTTATGGGTTGGCCGCGGCCGACCATGTGTGTCACTATGTCGGTGGTTACGGTTACGGCCTATCATCCCGGAGTTACCGCCCCCGGTTCCCCCCAGGGGATCACTGCTTCCGGCCAGAGGGTGGCCGAAGGTATGCTGGCGGTCAGCCGGGATGTGGAGAGGAACCTGAACCTGGATTTCGGCGACCGGGTATTGCTCCACGGCTTGGGGGTATTTAAGTTTCAGGACCGCATGCACTCCCGCTGCAAAAAGAAGGTGGACGTCTTCATGAAAACGAAGAAAAAGGCGATAAAATTCGGAGTGCGGCGCTACGTGGTGCTGGTAAAGATGGCTTGAGTCATTTGAGGCGTTCGATATAAGTGCCGGTGCGGGTGTCCACCTTCAGCCGGTCTCCTGCATTGATAAACAGGGGTACCTGGATCACCGCCCCGCTTTCCAGGGTCGCGGGCTTGGTGCCGCCGCTGGCGGTGTCCCCCCGCACCCCGGGTTCCGCCTGGGCCACCGTCAGTTCCACAAAATTGGGGAGATCCACGGCCACCGGCTGCTGGTTGAAAAAGAGGACCTGCAGGTTCATATTTTCGGTTAAGTAGAGAACCGCGTCTCCCATCTGCTCGCTGGTGAGCATGATCTGCTCATAGGTCTCGTTGTCCATCAGGCAGTAGTTATCCCCATCCTTGTAGAGGTATTGCATCTCCTTTTCCATCAGGTCCGGCTTTTTTACCCGTTCGCCGGAGCGGAAAGTCTGATCCAGGACCCGGCCGGTGAGCAGGTTCTTCAGCTTGGTGCGCACGAACGCGCCGCCTTTGCCGGGTTTGACGTGCTGAAAGTCGGTGATGGCAAAGGGCGCGCCGTCAATTTCGATTTTAAGACCTTTTTTGAATTCGGCGGTGCTGTACATGGAAAAATCAACCTTCCTTATGCGGTTAATTGGTCGAGGAGCATTTACCTCTCCCCTTAGATCGTTTTTTCATTTTTGGTTTTTCGTTTTTCGTTAAAAGAATATAGATTAGATACCTATGCGCCCGGTCGGAGCCTGGGCTATGGTCTTTTTAACCTTATCCTATTTTCCCTTTCAGATTTTATTTAACGAAAAACGGTATTTAAAGCGATTGCAGGGCCCCCTGCCACTTCTCCAAAACCTCCAGAGTCCTGGCTGCATGCAGGCGCCTGCGGTCCGCCCCGGGGGGAGACGGAGAGAGAGGGGCGGCAAAGGGCTCTTCCCCTTTGAGCAGGGCGAAAAGGGGCCCTTTCAGAAGACGGTAAAGATGCTCCGCCTGGTCCGCCTCTCCTTTTCGCCCCTGGCCTGCATAGAGCTGGCGCAGGGTGTCAAAGACCTCACCCAGGCGGCCGATCTCCCGGACCACCGGCTGCAGGATCTCCTCGGCTTCGGCAAACTCTCCCAGGGAGACCAGGGATTGTCCCAGAATGAGGCGGATTTCCGGATTCTCAGGGTATAAAGAGAGAGCCCGCCGGCTCGCCGCCGCTGCCTGGGGGTACAGGCCCTGCTGATAATAAGTTTCGGCCAGCAGGTGCATGGCCCCGGCGCAGGGTTCCCGCTCCAGGCGCTCCTGGAGGCGCTCCAGAGAGACTCCTTGTTCGGTCATCTTTACCTCCTGCTCCGGATGGGGACCGCCCAGGTTTTGTCTGGGATAGAGCCGGGGAAACCGGTGATTTATTCCCGCTTTCCGGCGGGAACTGGAAGATAATCTCGTTTTTTCTGATGAAGTTCAGTTCCCGGCGGATGAGATCCTGAATCATCTCCGGATCGTGCTGCAGGCGGTCGATGGTACGGGCCAGCCGGGCGTTTTCCGCGGCCAGACGCGCGGTTTCCTGCTCCACCGCCTGGCGCTCTTGCCGCAGGCAATAAATCCGGTATAGGCCCTTATGGCTGAATAGAACCAGGAAGGTCAACGCCAGCCCCACAAAGACCCCGACGCCCAGCAGGAGCCGGCGATTTTTCCCACCCTTCTGGGTCCCCTCCGCAGCAATAGCTCCGGCCATCGGTTCCCCCTCCCAGAAGTTCTCTAAGTCCCTATTTAGCCTGAAATTGTGCAGGGATGCAAATAAAATTTCGGTGGTAGGGCAGTTTACACGAAAAATGACCCCCTGCCGCTTTGGTTAAAATAACGAAGCTTTTTAGTAGGACTCAGAAAAGTTGATATATAGCAGTGATCGCCCCTTTACCCAGTTTGGCTGATCGAGCACTTGTCCAAGGCGCAACCAGGTTTTATTTCAAAAACCGAAGTCGCTATGTACAGGTGGATAGTTAGATAAAAAGTCCCTGTATCACTTTGAGGCCGCCAACCAAGGCCAGCAGGCCGATAAGATGGGGGAGGAGACATCCCGCAAGAGCGCCCTCGAGCGAACCCATCATGGTGGACCAGAACACCGTCAGCGGGGCCGACACGCATTATTCCGGCGGGAGCAGCGCTACCGTCTGGGCGGGGAAAAGTAGCACCCACCCCTATGGAAACAATGCCGGGGCGCCATAAGGCGTAACACGCCCGGGGCCAGAGCCAAGGAACTCCATTCATTACGGCCTTCAACCTGCGCAGAAAACCTCAAAAAATAAATCAGGGCGACCACCCGGTCGCCCCATTTTATCTGCGCCGGCCTGGTCCTAAACCCCAGGCCGCAATAATTTCAGATTATCCGTGGAAGTCGGTCATTTCCGCAGCTGGAACAGCACCTGGCCTTTCTTGGAATGATCCACCAGACTGAAGATGCAGCAGGTCAGGGCAAAGCAGCTGTAGAATAGCATTATTAACATTAAGGAGAAATCCATCTGTGCCACCTCTCTTCCTACTAATATGAGGAACTGCTCGGGTCTTATCAATTAGACAGCAGAGAGAACGTAATATTAACAGAGGATGACCAAAAGCTAAAAAACACTTCTCCGGATGTCCATAGCCAAAAGAGCCCATTTTTTGATGGGAAAGCACTTAATTCAGGTATGTATGTCCGGACCTCATGAAATTATTGCTCATAAAATTATCGCCCGCCCCCTATAATTTGAGAAGTTGACAATTCAGATGCCCGCTAAGAGCGGTTTGTGAGGAGGGCTTGCGGGCAGTCGGGCGGGGAAACCCCGCGCCTACGTCCCTGGCCCTCCCCCCCTCTCTCCCCTCCCCCCCTCCTTTATCCCCAAAGACCATTTTTCAAGGGATTATGTTGACTCGGGGGCGTGGGATTGATAAATTTTATAGGTTAGGAATTTTTTAGGAAAGTAAGACCCTACATGGTGGTGATCATCGATTATCAGGCCGGGAACCTCACCAGCGTGGTGCGGTCCCTGAAGGCCTTGGGGGTGGAGGGCGAGGTGACCCAGGACCCGGCGGTGGTGGCCCGGGCGGAGCGTATCGTCTTCCCCGGCGTGGGCGCGGCCGGAAGGGCCATGGCCATCCTTAAAGAATTGAAGCTGGACCAGGCCCTCAAGGCGGCCTTTGACCAGGGAGTGCCCATTCTGGGGATCTGCCTGGGGGCCCAGGTGGTCCTGGAATACAGCGAAGAAAACGGCAACACCCCCTGCCTGGGGCTCATCCCCGGCAGCACCCGGGCGCTCCCCCGGCAACCGGGCCTGAAGATTCCCCACATGGGCTGGAACACCGTGCGTTTTCTCCAGGAGCATCCTCTATTCCAAGGACTGCCGGAGAGCGCGGAATATTATTTCGTGCACAGTTATTACCCTTCTCCGGCCCAGGAGAGCATGGTCCTGGGGGTCACGGAGCACGGCGTC
>JACQYN010000096.1 GCA_016208235.1 Deltaproteobacteria bacterium | reverse complement strand
CGCACCGAACTCCTGGACCTGACCTCCCAGGTGCAGGAAGTGGTTAACAAGAGCGGCGTGAGCGAAGGTTTGTGCCACGTCTTCGTGCCCCACACCACCGCCGCGGTGACCATCAACGAAAACGCGGACCCCAGCGTCAAGGCCGACATCCTCATGGTCCTGAACAAAATCATCAGCGAGAAGGAGCCCTACCGCCACCAGGAGGGGAACTCCCCGGCCCACGTGAAGGCCTCGGTCATCGGCCCCCACCTCACCATCCTGGTGAGCAAGGGCCGCCTGGTGCTGGGCACCTGGCAGGGCGTCTTTTTCTGCGAATTCGACGGTCCCCGCTCCCGGCGAATGCACGTGAAGGTGGTGCCGGGGTAAAGGACGGTCTTCGGTCTTCGGTCTCCGGTTTTCAGTTTTCAGTTTTTATTCATAGCGTTATAAGTAATTGAACATATTATTCTCTGCGCCCTCTGCGTCTCTGCGGTAAATCTTTTTTTACCACAGAGGCGCAGAGAACGCAGAGAGAGCTACACGATGCCCCAAGCGCCCCAACCCCAAAAGGAAAACTGGTTCCAACAGAACCCCAAGAAGACCCTGGCTTTGATTACCGGGTTGGCCGTTCTTCTCATTGTCTTCGCCGCGGAAAAGATCCTGCAATTTTACAACCACCGCCACGGCGTCTTCCTGGAAACCGAACCCCGGTATATCCGGCTCAAGGAATACCGGCCCCTGACCAGGATCATGCTCCCCTTTCCCCAGGGCCACCATCCCTTCACCGACAACGTTTTCACCAAGAAATACCCCATCAACGTGGATAATAACGGCTTTATCATGCCCTCCCGGAAATATGCCCGGCCGGATGTAAGCCTCGTTTTTCTGGGAGGGTCCACTACCGAGTGCATGTTTGTGGACGAAGAAAACCGTTTTCCTTACGTGGTGGGGAACATCCTGGAGCGGGAAACCGGCAAGAAGATCAATTCCTATAACGGCGCCATGTCCGGCATCAACACCTTGAACTGCATCGATATCCTGGTGAACAAGGTGATCCCGCTGGAACCCCGGGTGGTGGTGTTCATGGAAAATATCAACGACCTGAGCACGCTGCTCTATGAAGGCACCTATTGGAATAGGAACACCGCCCGCTCCCCCATTGAGACTCTGCCAAAAACCAAGTTGGTGGGCAAACTCCTCAAGGAGATCTGCATTCCCAATCTCAATTACGCGTATAAAAATCTGAAAAGCTCGCTATTCCGGGATGAGCAAGATGAATTCGCGCCCGCCCGGCGGAAAAAATTGCAGGTGGATAAGGCCAGACTCAACCGGGAATTTGCCATGAACCTGCAGATCATCGTGGATATCTGTAAGGCCCGAGGGATAGTCCCGGTGCTCATGACCCAGGCCAACCGCATCACCGAGAAGCCGGACCGGGTGGTGGAGGCCTACGTCGGCCGTTTCGGCCAGGACTCGGGCCTCAGCTATAGGGAATTCAAAGAGATTTATGACTCGTTCAACGAGACCATCCGGCGAATTGGGCGGCAGAATCGGGTCCTGGTCATCGATTTAGCCGGGGAAGTTCCCCCGGACAAGACTTACCTCTATGACATGGTGCATTTCAATGACGCGGGCTCGAAATATGCCGCAGGCATCATCGCCGCCAGGTTGAAGAACATTCTTTCGCCGTGACGGCCTAATTTTGGAGTAGCTCGATATCGAGCCATTAAGTCCCCCTTTTTTAAAGGGGATTTAGGGGGATTTTCAACACGTTATAAAATCCCCCCTGACCCCCCTTTAAGAAAGGGGGGAAATTCAGCCTGTTAAGAGGATTTTCCCTTTAATTTAACATCATATTAATTTGACCATCATATTCAACACTTGCCTGGGCCTGGCGGATGGACAATGCCCTTTTAACCGAAAACTGAAAACTGAAAACCGAAAACCGTTTTTATGGAATATTTCTCCGAAGTCTCCCTGGACGGGTTCTCCCTGGCGGCCATCAAGCAGGGCGCGGCCATCCGGGACCGTTATCTCCTCAAGGACTTCCTGGAATACGTCCATATCAAGTGCGGCCTGCTGGACCCCTACGGCCCTTCTTATCCCCTGGTCGAAGCCCGGGAACTGCTGCCCTCCTTTGAGAAGAACTTCGCCGAATATCCCCACTTGCCCGGTTTCAGCCTGGTGGCCTTCAACCGGCCCTTGTCCTACCAGGAGGAGATCTTCCAGTTCGATCTGCTCCACACCCTGGAAGAGCCTCGGAAGCGGGCAGCCAGGGAGAATCTGGACCGGATCATCCCCCATCTGGACCGGGACCTGCGCCCCAGTTTTAAGCAGCGCTTTGCCGCCAAAGACATCACCGATCTGGCGCATTACCAGGAGCTGACGGAGTTTCTCTTCCATATGGACCGGGCCCAGGTGCTAGCCAAGGACGCCCGGGGTGATTTCCGCCTCCTGGGGGTGTACGGCTCTTTTCCCTCCGACCTGGATACCGATCTCAAGACCTTCGGCCGCAGCCTGGGCAAGTTCAGAAAGCTGGACAGCGCCACCTATGAACGGGAACGGGAATTCGTCTATCAGTTCCTCATGGAACTCTACGGCCTTCCCATTGCCGCGGAACGGCGCACCTCCGCGGCCCTGTTCGCCCGCAGGTTGAGCCGCCTGAAAGAGCAGTATCTCGTCAAGGTTCTGGGCCAATCGGACCGCACCATCACCAGCCTGTCCGGATTCGACCAGAAGAAGTATCCCCTGGTGGAGAAAATCGCCCTGATTTCCCTGCCTCCGGCCCTGGCCGAGTCCTTGCCCCATCTCCGGGACCAGGGCTTCTACGTGGACCGGCGGCGGCGGGTGGTGATCCTGAAAGTGACCTATCAACAGCACAAATACAGCCGCTTCAACGTCCTGGAGGACCGGGCCCTGGCCGTGGTCAAACAGGAGATCATCCATCCCCGCCATGGGGGCCGGGACACCAGCCTCAATATTTTAAAGGACACCAAGCGGTTTCTGAAGGAACTCCAGGACATCGTCCGGGGGGAACACAGCGGCACCATCTCCTACCGGCGCTCAGAACTCCTCACCTCCACCAAGACCCATGAGGAGCGCCTTAAGTTTCTCTCCGCCTGGCTCGCCAAAAACCAGCGCCGTTTGGGCACCTACAGCCAGGAATCCTTTGAGGCGGCCAAAAAGGTGCTGAACAGCTATCTTATCAACCGGGAATACCGGGAGGTCTTTGCCAAGCACCCGGAATTGCACCGGGAGGTGGTGCAGCAAATGGCCTATGTCTCCCAGGCCCACCAACTGCAACCCCTGGAGAAGCTGGGCCAGCGGGACGGGCCGCCCATCGGCCCCACCCGGCGCCTGGAAGAAGCCGTGGCCTTCCTGGAAGCCAAAAAGGACGAACTGCCTTATTTCTATCCCGACCTCTTTGATAAGTGCGTCAAATTGTGGGAGCAGGTTCTGGCTTACCCGTATTTCCGGGAGATGGTCACCTGGCCGGAGCCGCCCGCCACCCCCTTCCGGCGGCGGGTCTGGGAAATGCTCACCAGGGGCCAGGGGCTGATCAAAGAATTGATGGAGCAACACCGACAGGTGCACGCGGAAGCCGACCGGGGCACGCCGTTTCCCCTACTGACCCCCAAGAAATGAGAGCGGTCGGCTTTCAGCTTTCAGCCATCAGCTAATAAAATTTTGCAGTTGACAGTTTAACGCTTCGGCCAAAACGGCTCCTTGTCCCCTCGCTTTCCAGGGCTTGATAAAACGAACATATCCTCAATTATCTTTAGTTCAGGAAAAGCTTCTATTTTGGCAACTCATCAGCACATCCGTCAATAATCTCTGGCCACTTTGCTTTACCATTGCCGGGCCGTACTAAGAACCGAGGACTCTTATACCAAGTTGCCGTCAAAGAACAATAATTGCTGTTGTATGGGCGCACCTATGTGTGCACCCACCCAAGGGCGGACACATGGGTCCGCCCCTACATAAGAATCTCTTTGACGGCAACTTGGTATTAGACTTCCCAGAAAGGTGGTATCTGTCGCTGAGGTTCTGGTATGCTCAAAATTCCGAGAAAAAATAATGTCTTAGGGAATTTTGTGCTACTACGCCGTCAATGAGAGGAGTCGGGTTAACGAATGGCACCTTTGGGGGATTCTCACCGAAGCAAAGAGGTCCTAAAACCCTTTTTGGACTATGCTGGCAAGACTGCAACATAATCTCGGGTATTCTTCCTTAATTTGCAAAAACTCTCTTAACGCTTTCCGGCCGACCGTTTTCTAATTAGCAAATCCTGTTTGCAAAATTTCCGGAGGGAGGGTAAGCGAATGAACCTGAATAGATGGTTAAGCGTTATCCTGATGATGGGCCTTATCCTGGCCTTTAACCCCCTGGGCGCCCAGGCCGGACCATATCCACATTTCGAGGATCACCCGAGATATCACCACCCCCATGGAAAAGCCTATGGGTGGAATGGCCCAAGGCATCATGCCTTTGACCGGCACCATAAGCATTTCCGGCGCTCCTGGAAGGGTCCACACCACGCAGGACCACCGCCGGTTGTCTATGTCCAACCCGTTACTCACATCTTTGGAATTCAGCCTTACTCGCAACCCCAACCCTTTTATTCCCAGCCCGCACCTCCCGGCTTATCGGGCCAATTCAACTTTACCTTTTAAATAATTTGGAAAAATTCTTCAACCTTTCCACGAGGGCGGCCTTCTAAATTATTTAAATAAATCCGGAGTACAAAATTCTTTTGAAGGAGGCTAATTAAATGATACCAGAAAGATAGTGGAACGTTATTCTCACAATGGGTCTGTTTATGGCTCTGAGCGCCCTAAGCGCCCAGGCCGGACCTAATCGTTCCTTTGCCCCGCAGCCAAATCGTCAGGCTTTCACCCCGCCCCAGCCGCGTGCCCACACTAACGGCTGGAATAATCAGCCGCATCGGTGGCAGCAGCCACGTGGCCATGCCTATGGTTGGAATGGCCAAAACCGTCAGTGGCATCAGCCTCACGGCAATGCCTACGGCTGGAATGGTCATCAACGCCAGTGGGACCAGCACCGGAATGCCTATGGGCGGAATGATCACCAGCATCAGTGGCAACAGCCCAATGGGGGTCAGCATAATAATCCTGGTTCTTCTTATAATCGTGCAGGACATCCGGTACATCCTCAATCTCGCAATATTGCCCACAATTCGTCAGGCTATAGTGATGCTCAAGCTGGTGCCCATAGCCCCTTCTTATATTAAAAGGCATTGCTAACTGCTATACATCGGCAGATTGAAATCTGATAAAATATCTTTGGATATTTCCTATTTATTGACAGTCCAACCCTACTCCCGGATATGATCCAGGTAGTCGCCTCCAGCAGTTGGCACTTTGCAGAGCAGGGCTCCGGCCCTCCCCTTCTCCTCCTCCACGGTCTGGGGGCCTCCGGCTTTTCCTGGCGGGATAATATAGGACCTTTGTCCCGGCGATTCCGGGTGCTGGCCCCGGACCTGCCGGGCCATGGGCGGTCCCCGGCCCCCCTGGACGGGGATTATAGTCTGGAGGCTATGGTCAAAGGAGTAGTGGATTTTATGGACCACCAGGGCATCCCCCGGGCAGCCCTGGCCGGCAATTCCCTGGGAGGCGGCCTGGCCTTAATGCTGGCCCGGGATTACCCGGAGCGGGTGAGCGCGCTGATTCTTCTGGCCCCGGCCGCGGCCCTGACCCGCCTGCCCTACATCTTTTACCCTCTACGCCTCCCGGGGCTGGGGCGGTTGCTGGCCCTCCTCCTGGGGCCCTGGATCATCCCCATCGCCCTGCGCCTGATTTACCGCCGCCGGGAACTCATTACCCCCGAGGTGGTAGCGGGTTACGCCGCGCCTTTCCGGGACCGGGGCCGCCGCCTGGCCCTGGCCTCCCTCTGCCGCCAGGTGCATATTCCCCCTTTATCCCAAATCCAAGCCATGCTGGCCCAGTTGCGCCAGCGCGCGGCCATCATCTGGGGGGACCATGACCGCATCCTGCCGGTGAGCCACGCCCGTTGGCTACAAGACCGCCTCCCCCAGGCGGAGCTTAACATCCTCCCGGAAGTGGGCCACGCCCCCCAGGAAGAGGCCCCCGCGGCAGTGAACGAAATAATCATTGATTTTTTGACCCGTTCAATAAACAATTAATTAGGAGCTTGAAAGAGCATTTCTGAGGGAGGGGACCAGGCTAGATCCCTGCACCCCTCAGGGAAATTTCTTCAGGGAGGGTGGTTTTAACCCGCCACAATGAGCATGAGAAAAAATATCATCCCCTTTGCCCGGGCCAAACGATCCGTCAAGGAGGTAATCGAGAAATTCTATCAGGACCTGGACGACATCGAAGAGATCGTGGTCATCGCCAAGGACCGGGAAGGCGAATGGATCTTCGCCAACTCGGAGTTGGAAAACGAACTGGAATGGATCGGCAGCCTCTATAAGTTCATCAACAAGGCCATCATGGAGGACGGCGAGGACTTTTGAGGAGGAATATTAGCGGAGGGGCCAGGGGCCGTTAGCGCAGGCGTCTCGCCTGCGGACCTTACACCCAATCCCTTAACTTGAAAAAGGAGCCAGGGCTTATAAGCACTGGCCCTTTTTATTTATGCGGGTTGAAGAGGGAAGTTTGGGAGCATAAGCGTTCAATTTAAACAATGCTTGTCATTCTTCACTCCGCTTCGCTCCGTTCAGAATGACAAAAAACAAACAATTATAGAAAATTTATTTGCAAAAACTCATTGAGTTAGCGCCTATGGGGTGTTGGGGAGGGGCCAGTGGGGCAGGTGTCCCTGCTTGCCTCAGGCCCTTGGCCCTTATCTCCACATCTCTCTAAAAATCCACCCCCATCTCCCCCGCCACCGGACCCAACAGGGCCAGGGCCCAATTCTCCGGCTGGAGCAGTTCTTGGGCCAGGTCCTGGATTTCGGCGGCGGTGACCTGCAGCAGGCCGGTGACGATTTCCTCCAGGGGGATGTAGTGGCCGAAATTGATTTCGTTTTTGGCCAGGCGCATCATGCGGTGGTCGCAGTCTTCTGCGTGCAGGTAGATGGAGCCCCGCAGGTATTCTTTGGCGGCCTTAAGCTCCTCCTCCGAGACCGCTTCCGCCTTCATTTTCTTGAGTTCCCGATAGGTCGCGTCTAGAAGCCTTTCCAGGTTTTTGGGGCTGACCCCCGCGGAGACCCCCAGCAGCCCGGTGTCGCTGAAAAAGCTCATAAAGGCGTAGATATTGTAGGCCAGGCCCAGTTCCTCCCGCACCACCTGAAACAGGCGGGAACTCATGTTCCCCCCCAGGAGCAGTTGCAGGAGGGTGGCGACGAAGCGTTCCTCATCCCCGGCCGCGGGGCCCTTGGTTCCCAGGCAGACGTGCACCTGCTCCAGGTCCCGGGAAACCCGGTATATTCCCGGATGGGTGGCCACCGGTCCCCGGGTGCGGAGGGGCGAGCCGTTATGAAAATGCTCAAACCGGGACGCGACCAAATCCAGAACCTCTTGATGCTGGACCCGGCCCGCGGCCGCGACGATGGTGGTTTCGGGCCGGTAGGCGATCTTCCGGTAGGCCAGAAGCTGCTCCCGGGTGACCCGGGAAATGTGGTCCCCTTCTCCCAGGATAGGGCGGCCGAAGGGCGCGTCCCCCCAGAACCCCCGGGTGAACTGCACCTGCACCTGGTCCTCGGGGTTGTCATCCTGGGCGCAAATCTCTTCCAGGATGACCTGCCGCTCCTTCTCCAGGTCTTCGGGCTGATAGCCGGGATTAAGGACCAGGTCGCTCAGCAGATCCACGGCCCGGGGCAGGTTCTCGGCCAGGACCTTGCCGTGGTAGCAGGTGTTTTCTTTGCTGGTGAAGGCGTTGCAGGAGCCGCCCAGTTGGTCGATCTCCCGGGCGATGTCCAGGGCGCTGCGCCGGGGCGTGCCTTTGAAGGCCAGGTGCTCCAGGAAGTGGCTGAGGCCGTTTTCCTCCCGAGCCTCGTCCCTGGAGCCCACGTTGAGCCATACCCCCACCGCCACCGAATGGAAATGGGGGTCTTCTTCGGTTACGACCCGGAGGCCGTTATTCAGGACGCTTTTTTGGTGCACGGCCGGGCCTTCTCTCTCTATCCGACTCCCGAGGCTGTGGCTCCGGCCCGTCATAGGGGATCAAAGCCTTACGGGACAGACGGATTTTCCCCTGTCTGTCCACATCCAGGACCTTGACCGTCACTTCGTCCCCTTCCTTCAGGACGTCGGTCACGGTCTTCACCCGGGTGTGATCCAGTTCCGAGATATGGACCAGGCCGTCAGTGCCCGGCAGAATCTCCACGAACGCGCCGAAGTCCATGATCTTCTTCACCTTGCCCTGATAGACCTTGCCGATTTCCGCCTCCGCCGTGATTTCATTGATGATGCGGATGGCTTCGTTCGCAGCCTTCTGGTCCGCGGAGGAGATGTGGATGCGGCCGTCGTCTTCGATATCGATCTTCACCCCGGTGGCCGCCACGATACTCTTCACCATCTTGCCGCCCGGTCCGATCACTTCCCGGATCTTGTCGGGGTTGATGGTGAGGACGATGATCTTGGGGGCATGCTCCTTGAGGTCCGGAGACGGCTCGGCGATGACTTTGTTCATCTCGCCCAGGATGTGCAGCCGGGCCTCCCGGGCCTGGCTCAGGGCCTGGGTCATGATCTCCCGGGTGAGGCCGGTCATTTTGATGTCCATCTGCAGGGCGGTGATGCCCTGAACGGTGCCGGCCACCTTGAAGTCCATGTCTCCCAACTGGTCTTCGTCTCCCAGAATGTCCGAGAGCACGGCCACCTGGTCTCCCTCCTTGATGAGGCCCATGGCCACCCCGGCCACTGCGGCCTGGATGGGCACGCCCGCGTCCATCAGGGCCATGGACCCGCCGCAGACCGTAGCCATGGAGGAGGAGCCGTTGGAGGCCAGGATCTCCGAAACAATTCGGATAGTATAGGGGAACTCTTCCGCGGTTGGCAGCACTTGGGAAATGGCCCGTTCCGCCAACGCCCCGTGGCCGATTTCCCGGCGCCCCGGGCCCCGGAGCATGCGGGCTTCCCCCACGGAGTAGGGCGGGAAGTTGTAGTGCAACATGAAAGACTTAAAGGTCTCACCCATCAGGGTTTCGATCTTCTGCTCATCGGACGGAGTGCCCAGGGTGGCCACCGCCAGGGCCTGAGTCTCCCCCCGGGTGAAGATCGCGGAGCCGTGAGTCCGGCTCAGCATGCCGACTTCTCCGGAGATAGGCCGGACCTGGTTGAAGCTGCGGCCGTCGATGCGGCGCTGCTCCTTAATCACCCATTCCCGCACCAGGCGCTTCTTGAAGTCCTGAAAGAGGCCGGACACCTCTTTCTGCGGAACGTCCACGATGGCCTCGCCCAGATCGTCCAGGACTTCGTCCCGCACCCGGTCCAGGGCCTGGTAGCGGGCCAGCTTATCCGGGATGGTCACGGCCGCCAGGATGCGGTCTTTGGCCAGGGCCGCGATTTGGTCCGGCAGATCGCCGTAATCCGGGATCTCCGGGGGCGGCAGCTTGGGTTGCCCCACCTCCTCCCGCATCTGGCTGATCAGGGCCAGGATGGGTTTAATCTGCTCCTGCGCGAAGAACAGGGCCTCCAGGACTTCCTCTTCGGAGGCCATCTTCGCGCCGCCTTCCACCATTACCAACCCCTGGGGGGCGCCGGCGACGATGAGGTTCAACCTGGCTTCTTTCATTTGGGAGGCGGTGGGATTGACCACCAACTCCTCCCCCACCTTGGCGACCCGCACCGCGGCCACCGGGCCTTTGAAGGGGATGTTGGAAATCTCCAGGGCCGCGGCCGCGCCGTTCAGGGCCGGAATATCCGGGTCGGTTTCCGGGTCCCCGGAGAGCACCGTGGCAATAATCTGGATTTCGTTTTTCAGCCCCTTGGGAAAAAGCGGCCTTACGGGGCGGTCAATGAGCCGGGAAGTGAGGGTCTCCTTTTCACTGGGGCGGCCGATCTCCCGGCGGAAGAAGCCCCCGGGGACCCGCCCCGCGGCATAGGCCTTTTCCAGATAGTCCACGGTCAAGGGCAAAAAGTCGATGCCCTCCCGCATAGAGTCCGAGATGACTGCGGTGACCAGCACCGCGCTCTCTCCGTATCTTACCATGACGGAGCCACTGGCTTGCTGGGCCAGACGGCCCGTTTCGAAGCTGAGGTCCCGGCCTCCCACTTCTACTTTAAATTTTTTTGACATGTGATTTAAACTGCCTCCTATTTGCGCAGACCGAGTTGTTCGATCAAGGTCCGGTAACGTTCGATATCCTTGGTTTTCAAAAAGTTCAGGAGCCGCCGACGCTGGCCCACCAGCTTGATCAGCCCCCGACGGGAGTGATGATCCTTGGCGTGTGACTTGAAATGACCCGTCAAATAATTGATCCTTTCGCTTAAGATGGCCACCTGCACTTCCGGCGAGCCGGTATCCGCCTCATGGAGCCGGAAGCGATCAATGATCTCCCGTTTCTGTTCTGTGTTTAAGCCCACGACTTCCTCCTTTTTTTAACTGTCGGCTCGCAGCCGTCAGCCTTATTATACCAATGCAAAGGTATTTTTTTCGTAGGGGCGAATCTTGTATTCGCCCTATGCGGTGGGCGAACACAAGGTTCGCCCCTACACTGCCTGCTTACTGCTCACTATGCCAAACACCCGTACCGGGGCTATTACCAACTTGTCCGCCTCGCCCCTGACCTCGGCCACCGCCAACAATTTCCCTTCGGCCAGAAGCCGGACCCGCTCCCCGGACGTAAGATTGCCCGCTGGCCAGGGCAGGGCCCGGCCTTGGCGTAAAAGCTCCGCCTCCTCCGGCCCCACGGAGAGGGCCCGGAAACCCGGCAGGCACTCCGCCAGGGGGATGATCCGGGAGGCCAGTTCCTCCTTTTGCATCTCCCTCATGGCCTCCAGGGTCAGGGCCTCTTCCACTTTAAAGGGCCCCACCGCCAGGCGGCGTAAGCCCGCCAGGTGCGCCCCGCAGCCCAGGGCCCGGCCCAGGTCCGCGGCTAGGGTGCGGATATAGGTGCCCTGGGAGCAGGTCACCTCCAGGGTGACCAGGGGCAGGGCCACCTCCTGCACCTCCAGCCGGTAAATCGTCACTTTCCGGGGTTTCACCTCCACCGTCTCCCCCCGGCGGGCCAATCGGTAAAGGCGCTCCCCGTGATGCCGCAAGGCCGAATACATGGGGGGAATCTGCTCGATCTCCCCCAGGAACCGGGCCGCGGCCTCATAAATCCGGTCCGGCTCGGGCAGCTTATCGCTCCGGGCCACCACCTCGCCGGTGGGGTCCTGGGTGTCGGTCTCTTCCCCTAATTTCGCCACCGCCCGGTAGGTTTTCGGCTCGGGCATCAGGAAGGGCACCAGCTTGGTGGCTTCGCCGATGCACAGGAGCAGCAACCCGGTGGCAAAAGGGTCCAGGGTGCCCCCATGCCCCGCTTTCCGCGCCTTTAAAGCCCGCCTGACCCGGCGCACCACCTCGAAGGAGCT
>JACQYN010000095.1 GCA_016208235.1 Deltaproteobacteria bacterium | reverse complement strand
GTCCCCGGCGCATTGGGCCGCGGGACCCACCACCAGCGCCACCAGGGAGTCCGGTTGCAGATGTTTCCGGGCCGCTTCTCGGGCGGAGGCTAAAGTGACTTCCTGGATGCGCTCCCGGTAGTGCTGCAGATAATCCAAACCTAGATTATAAAGGTCCATGGACACCACCCGGCCGCCGATGCCCCGGGGGGTCTCCAAGCCGAGGGGGAAATGCCCCACATAGTAGCTCTGCGCTTCGGCCAACTCCTGAGCGGTAATCCCCTTTTCCCTGACCTCCTGCATCACGGCCTTGATCTCCTTGACCACCAGCGCGGTTTGGGCCGCGGAGGTGAACGTGGAGATCACAAAAGGCCCCGGCGCCCGGCGGTAGTGGAAGCTGCTGCGGATGCCGTAAGTGCAGCCCAAATCCGAGCGGATGCGGGTCATCAGCCGGGAAGAAAATCCACCCTCCCCCAAAATATAGTTCACCAGCCGCAAGGGATAGTAATCCGGGTGGGACCGGGGGACACCTAAGTGACCAATGCGGATCTCGCTCTGGGTCAAGTCGGGGCGGTCCAGGAGGTAGATGCCGGGGGAGCAAAGCCGCTCCGGAGCCTGGGTATAAGGGGGACTGGCGGGACCGCCGCCGCTCCAGGAGGCCCAAGACTTTCCCGCCTCCGCGGCCATGCGGCTAAAGGGCGCCATACCCACTACCACCAGGGTGGATTCCTGAGGGGTGAACTCCCGGCGGTAAAAATCCTGGAGGTCCTGGAGGTGGATGGCCTCCAGACTTTCCAGGTCCCCGGAGGCCGGATGGCCATAAGGGGCTTCCCCAAAAAAGAGACGGGTAAAGCGGCGGTTGGCGAATTCCCGGGGATCATCCAGCAAATGGGCCAGCTCTGCGCGACGCCGTTCCTTCAGCAGGGGAAATTCATCTTCCGGAAACGCCGGAGTCTGGACAACCTCCGCCATGGTGGCCATGAGCTCCGGGAGATCCTCGGCCAGGCCTTCCAGGCTCACCAGGGTGGCGTCCCAGCCCCCCCGGGCGGACAAGGCCGCGCCCCGGGCTTCGATATCTTCGGCCAACTGCAACTGGGAGCGTTTTTGCGTCCCCAGGGTGAGAAAATCCGCGGTCCAATCCGCCACCCCCCCTTTTCCCGGGGGGTCAACCTCCGACCCTCGTTTGGCCATAAAGGTGAGGCTCAGCCAGGGGACCCGGTCGTACTCCACCCCTAAAAGACGCAGCCCTCCAGGCAAAACAGCCTGATGAATCTCCGGAATATACTCCGCCATAGCGTTAATCCTTATTTAAAGTTCCTGGTTCCAAGTTCCTGGTTCCAAGTTTAGGGTTTGCGTTAATCCTTATTTAAAGTTCCTGGTTCCAAGTTCCTGGTTCCAAGTTTAGGGTTTCGGGTTCGAGATTCAACTTGGAACTCGGAACCTGGAACTTGGAACTTGTATTAAATCATCTCCCCGAGGGCCTGACTCTCTTCGGGGGAGACCGGTTTCAGGGTGACCACCGTACGGTTGTCTTCCCGGAGGTAGGTTTGCGCCACCCGGTGCAGGTCCTCGAGGGTAACCGCTTCATAGAGCTTGAGCATCTGGTTGACCTGGCCGGCGTCCCCGGTTTTCATCTGGAACAGGCCCACCAGGAGGCCCCGGTAGAAATTTTGGGACAACCCCCGGGCGGCCTGGGCCCGCAGCAGCTTTTTAGCCCGGGCCAGTTCTGCGGGTTGTACGCCGTCTTTATGGACGCGGTTGAGCGCCGCCCACAGGTCTTCCTCCAGCTTGGCCAGAGATTGTCCGGGCGCGGCGATGGCGGTGAGGACCATGAGGTCCGGGTCCTGGCTAGTCCAGGGCGGGGCCGCGATCTCCGCCTCCATCTCCACGGCCCGGCCCGGGCGCACGAATTCCTGGTAAAGGCGGGAGGATTTCCCCCCGGAAAGCACCACGGCCAACAGCGAAAGGGGATAGACGTCCGGGTGGTCCAGGCCGACGATATGGAATCCCGCGAACAAGGCCTCCACCTGGGACACCTTTTTGAGCACGGCCCGGCGTTCACCCCGCTGGGGCGGCTCCGCCACTTTCAGCGCGGGCAGGGGCCCCGGGCTGGGGAGTTTTCCCAGGTATTTCTCCACCAGGTCCCGGGCCGCGTCCGGCTCCGCATCCCCGGCGATGACCACCGTGAGGTTCCCCGGATGGTAGTAGGTCTGGTAGTAGGCCAGACACTCCCGGAGGCTCAGGCGCTTAAGGTCCTGGTCCCAGCCGATCACCGGCCACTGGTAGGGGTGCTGGGTGAAGGCCGCGGCAAAGAGCTGCTCCAGGACCAACCCGAAGGGGCTGTCCACGGAGCGGAGTTTGCGTTCGCTGATGACCACCTGGCGCTCGGTCTGGAAGTTTTCTTCATTCAGCTTCAAGTTCGCCAGGCGGTCGGCCTCCAATTGCAGGCCCAACTCCAGATGCTCCGCGGGCAGGTTTTCGAAATAAGAGGTGTGGTCCCGGGTGGTGAAGGCGTTGATCTCTCCGCCCTTGGCCTGGAGGATGCGGGAGAATTCCTCGGGCCCCAGAGTCTCCGAACCCCGGAACATGAGGTGTTCGAAGAGGTGGCTGATGCCGGTGATGCCCTGGAGCTCATGCCGGGAGCCCACGCGGTAGTGAAGCTGCAGGGAGACCGCGGGCACCCGGGGATCAGGGAGCACGAAGAGCTGCAGGCCGTTATCCAACTGGTAAGGGACTATTTCTATCTCCGGCTGCCAGGCCGCGGGGTCCAATTTAAGGGCAAGGGTCATGCAAGTCCTCCAGTAAAAGTTCCAAGTTCCAGGTTCCAGGGTCCAAGTTGAGACTTCTATCGAAAGTCTTTTAAGGTGTCATTCTGAACGGAGCGAAGCGGAGTGAAGAATCTCGTATTTTGAGATTCTTCGGTCGCTTTGCTCCCTCAGAATGACAATTTATGCATTTCGCAGAGGTCTCAAGTTAGAGCATGCAGCTATCTCGTTCCAAAGCTGTGCAGTCTGAAGCAAAGCTTCGGGTCCAATTGCGTTCCCAAGCTCAGCTTGGGAACGAGAAAAACTTTGTGCCCATGCGTCGTTGCGTGAGAAATCATTAAATTTTAGGCCGCGGATACCCGCTCCAGCGTCGCAGCAGGCCCTCGTCCACTTGTACCTTAATGGGAGCCTTTTCCGCAATGGGAATTTT
>JACQYN010000094.1 GCA_016208235.1 Deltaproteobacteria bacterium | reverse complement strand
TGGGGTCCATTTCGATCTTTCTTATTTCTCCCTGCCCCAATTGGGGCGCAAGGCCCTGGCCGTGAACTTGAGCGATATCGCGGCCATGGGGGGGGAACCTCTTTACGCCCTGCTCTCCCTGGGGTGGCCCAAAACCCGGGACCCCGTGGGCGCCCTGGCCTTGGGAGAAGGCCTGGCCCAGGCCGCCCGGGAATACGGAGTGGCCGTGATCGGCGGCGACACCGTGGCTTCTCCCGGGGGCGTCATGGTTACCATCTCCCTCCTGGGCCGGGTGCCCCGGGGGGAAATGCTCCAGCGCCGGGGGGCCGGGATTGGGGACCGCGTCTATGTCACCGGCCCCCTGGGGGAAGCGGCCGCAGGGTTGGAGATTCTGAAACGCGGCATTACCCTGCCCCCGGATCTTCACGAGCCCTTGTGCCGGGCGCATCTGGAACCCCGGCCCCAACTCCAGGCGGGCCGGGTTCTGGCCGGACAAAACCTGGCTACCGCACTCATCGACCTCTCCGACGGCGTGGCCACGGACCTGGGCCATATCTGCCGGGCCAGCGGCGTGGGGGCCCGGGTCCCGGCCGCCACCGCGCCGGTCTCTCCCCGGGTGCAGGCCGCGGCCCCCTTATTGGGCGCGGACCCCCTGGACCTGGCCCTGAAAGGAGGGGAAGACTACCAACTCCTCTTTACCTCCCCGGTTACCAAAGCCCCGGACCTCTTCCAGGCCTTCGCCCGGGCCGGATTGCCGCCGCCATTGCCTCTGGGGGAAATTATTGCCGGGGCCGGGGTGCTGCTGGCCACCCCGGAAGGGGAAAAAGAGATTACCGGAGAAGGGTTCGACCATTTCCGCCTTGACCTTTGAGGCGGATAAATCTACGATGGATTTAGCCGGGGCCGAGTCTAAATTCTCTTCACCGGCGCCCCCTCCCCTTAAGAAGGGCGGGGATTATCACTCCCGAAGCAATGCCTTTCCATGAACCCAAAAAAGAGAGGATCTACCTTGAAGGTCTGCCGCACCTGCCGCTACTGGTCTGACAAGCATAAGGGCCTTTGCACCCGCATTGGGCGGGGTGCAGGACAGTTCTGGATCTGTGATGAATGGCTGGAGCTGCCGAATGACTCCGCTATCCCCCAAGAGAAGGATGATCAGGGGGGCCGGACAGGTTAATCAACCGAAATTATTGCTGTTTCTTTTAACCGAAAACTGAAAACTGAAAACCGTATTCGGAGGGTGGAGATGCAAGAGGTAGCCTTTACCGCTCTGGTGCACGGGGTGTACGTGGTGACCTATTCTCACGACCTGGTCAAAGAAAGCGGCGTCATGGCTGTCAATGTTTTGACATCCGAGCAGGTGGAATTGGGAAAACGGTTCGGTTACAAAAGCGGCCGCAAGGTGGACAAGTTCGCGGGCCTGGAATGGATCACCGCCGCCACCGGGGCCCCAATCTTACCCAATACTTACGCCTACTTAGACTTGAAGCTGGTCTCCACCTTTCCTGCGGGGGATCATACTCTATTTGTCGGCGAAGTAGTGGAAGCCAAAATCCTCCACCCCCAGGCTCAGCCCCTGGTCTTCAAAAAAAGTGATTTTTTCTGAAAAAAATTTGACAGAAATTGGATTTTAGTTTATTGGTTGTGAAACCGTTAATTAATTATAGAAATTATTTCTTCCAGGATCATTCAACCATGGTTAACTTCGGGGATGTGGGTATCATCTGCTTGAACTGCGACATCAAGGGGGCATGCCGCAATTGCCTATGGGGGGAGTGGGATTCCGGAAAACAGCATTGCCGCAACTGCCATAGTCCCATCTGCGCCCTGTACCGGGAACGGCTTCTCACCTCCGACTATCAGGCGCCGTTGCGCGCCGGGTCCCTTCCGGGCTCAAGGCCGTTGACCTGAGGCGACGGCTTAACTGGTCCGCTTGCCTTAGCGGTAAAGGGCAGCGGTATCTCCTGACGCAGCCCAGCACTATTTCCCGGCTTTCCTCCAGGGTGATCCGGTGCCCCGGGGAGAGATAAAAGGGCTTCCTTCCCTTCTGGGTGCGGAGAATCATTCCCACCACCTTTCCTTGCCAAATCAGCGGGCTGGCCGCGCCCGCGTCCTCTCCCGGCTCCTCGCCGACGCCCACCAGTCGGCTTTTGGCCACGCCGATGGTGGGAATCTCTAGCACCAGACCCAGGTGCGTGGCCAGACCCAGCCCCCGGGGGTGGGCGATACCCTGGCCGTCCACCAGGAGCACGTCCGGGCGTTGTCGCAATTGCTTAAAGGCCTCCGTCAGGATGGGCGCCTCCCGGAAGCTGAGGAGCCCGGTGCGGTACGGGAAAGGGCAAACTCCGGAAACCCCCGCCTCCTCCACCAACTCCAGCTCCGGGTAGCTGTAAACCGCAATAGCGCCGAAGATGCGCTGATCTTCCCGGTCGCAAATGGCGTCCGCGCCGGCCACGAAGCGCGGGGGGTGCGGCAAGGGGACAAGTTGGACCCGATGGCGCAATT
>JACQYN010000093.1 GCA_016208235.1 Deltaproteobacteria bacterium | reverse complement strand
CTTCCAGGACCTGGAAGGTCCAGATTGGCCCTTTAGCCTCAAAGGCCGCATCGACCGCATCGATTCCCACCGGGACGAAGGCCTGATCCTCTGGGATTACAAGACCGGAAAAATTCCCGGGGTCAACCAAATCTTTAAGGACGGGGAGGAGTTCCAGCTTCCCGGCTACCTGGCCGCAGTGAAGCAAGTGCGGGTGGAGTCCGCCAAAGGTGAGACCGCGCTGAAGGCCGGCTTTATCGGCCTGAAATCCGCCCGGGATAAGGATTTAAAGCACGAAGAGTTTTCTAAATGGTCGGGGGAATGGGATCGAGTAGTTGCAGAGTGGTTAGAGCGGATAACGGCCTTAGGAAAGCGCCTGGCCGCGGGGGATTTCGCTCCCGAACCCTTCCCGGCTCCCCGGGGGACGAAGAAAGGGGCCTGCCAATATTGTCCCTACCTGTTAGTCTGCGGCTTCCTCCCTCCGGAGGCTTCTGAGGACGAGGAGGAAGGGGAATGAAGAACCACCCCCTCGATCAGGAGGCCCGGGACCGGGCCTTGTCGCCTAAGGAGAGCTTCCACCTCGAGGCCCCCGCGGGCTCCGGCAAGACCTCGGTGCTCCTGGCCCGGTTCCTCACCCTCCTGGCCCGGGTGGACGCCCCGGAGTCCTTGCTGGCCCTCACCTTTACCCGGAAAGCTGCGGGGGAACTCCGCACCCGGGTAATGGACCTCCTCTGGCGGCGGCGGGCCCCGGACCCCGACGCCTCCCCTTGGGAGCATCTCCTCCAAAAGCTGGCGGATAAGGTCTTATGGCACTTTGACAAAAAGGGCGCTCTCCAGGAACTCCTGGCCCCGGAGCGCCTGCCGGTCATGACCTTCCACAGCTTTTGCGCTCAACTGCTGCGCTATGCCCCCCAGGAGGCCGGGGTGCCCCTGGAGTTTAAGCTCCTGGAAGAAGACGAGGCCCGCTGGCTAAAACAAAATGCCCTGGAAGAGTTGCGGCGGCGTTTGGCCGCCCGCCCTTCCCAAGACTCCTCCCGCCGGGCCCTGGTCAGACGGTTGGTGCGCCTCAACAACAGTTGGCCCCGCCTGGCCCAGGAGTTGCGGGACTTGTTGGGCCGCCGGGACTGCCTGGGGGAGTTCCTGGAGCTGGCCCATGTTACCCGGGACCCGGCCCGGTACGAGGACCTGTTGACCGGCCGCTTTCAGCACTTGTTATCCCCTTTGCTGGAGAATTTGGCCGCGGGCCTGGCTGCCGGCGATCTGGGACGGTCCTGGCGGGATTTCTGGGAAGAGATGCAAGGCTCTCCTCTGGGGGCTGATCTGCCGCCCCGGATTCCCGGAGCCACCCCTGGGGATTTGCCCCTATGGCAGGCCATTTCCCAGGTTTTGCTTACCGGCCAGGGCGACTTGCGTAAATCCTTTATCCCCAAGCTGGGCTTTCCCCCGGACTTTAAAAATACTCCCTGGCCCGGGCTGATCCAGCAGCTCCCCCCCGACCTCGTCAACAGCCTCAAGCAGTGCCGGAACCTGCACCCCATCGCCGCCCGCCCCGAAGAGGTGGCCGCGCTCCAGGACCTGGTCATTCTCCTGGGGGAAGCCCTGGGCGTTTATGAAGAATTGTGCGCCCAGAGGCAGGCCCTGGACTTCATCGCCCTGGAGCAGGCCGCGCTCCGGCTGCTGGCGGTGGAAGACCCCAGCGACCTGCTGCTTCGCCTGGACCGCCGCCTGACCCACCTTCTGGTGGATGAGTTCCAGGACACCAGCGAGGCCCAGATGACCCTGCTCTGCCGGTTGCTGGAGGGTTGGGAACAAGAGGCCGGCCGCACCCTGATGGTGGTGGGGGACCCCAAGCAGTCCATCTACGGTTGGCGCCAGGCCAAGGTGCGCCTCTTCCAGGAGTCCCGTGCGGGGCTGCCATGCGTCGGAGGCGGGACCTTCCCCCTGGAAAGTCTCTTGCTGACCACCAATTTTCGGGCCTCCCGCACCTTGATTACCTGGGCCAACCGGGTCTTCGGAGAGCGGGACGCAGAGGCCCGCTGGCTGGCCCGGGAAGCGGCCCAGGCCGCAGCCAATCTTAAAGAGGGGGAAAAAATCGGCATTCTCCTCTTCGCCCGCACCCATCTGCGCACCTATTTGACCGCATTTAAGGCCGCGGGCCTGGCCGTTAAGGTGAAAGAAGGCCTAAAACTCGCGGACAGCCGGGTGGTACAGCACCTCCACAACCTGGCCCGGGCCCTGACCCGGCCCCAGGACGAGGCGGCCTGGGCCGGGGCTCTCAGGGGTCCCTGGGGGCAAGTCTCCCTGGGCCTCCTGACCCGGATAGCCCTTGCTCCCGGGGACCTGTGGCCGGAAAAACTGCAACGGTTTAGGGACGAAAACTCCTGTACTCCCGCACTGTCGAAAATCATCGAGGGGTTGTTAACCGCCAAGGCCCAGGCGGGACGTCGGCCCCTATCAGAAATTATCAAGGACTTTTTGGACGCGGTGGACGCCTGGCCGGGCCTCGCGGCGCTGGAAGGTCCCGGCGGCGTCGCCAATGCCCGGGCTTACCTGGACCTCCTGGCGGCCGCGGAAGCCGGCCTGCCGGAGGCCACCTTCACCAAGGCCGACTTTAATCTGGAAGAGGCCTTCCAGCCCCCGGACCCCCGGGCCCAGGACTCAAAGGTGGAGCTGCTTACCGCTCACGGGGCCAAAGGCCTGGAATACGATCAAGTGTTTATCCCCTTCCTGGACTGGCAGCCCCTGAAAAATGAGAGCAAAACACCCCCCTTCCTGTTGGAGGAGATTCCCGGCTCCCGGCTCCACGGCCTGGCCCTGGCCCGCCCCTACCTCCAGGAGAAGCAAAGCTCCCTCTATCTCTTGCTCCGCAACCTGAAAGAGCGCCGGATTCTGGAGGAGGCCCGCCGGGTCTTTTACGTGGCCGTCACCCGGGCCCGGCGGGGGCTGATGATGTCCGCAGTGATCAAACAGAATAAAGACGGCGTCACAATCCCCGGGGAAAGCCCCTTGGGGTGGCTGTGGGGGCATTACCGGCCCGGGGCCCTCAGTTCCGGGGCTCCGGCGGTCTGGCCGGAGCCGGAGATTCGGGTGGACCTGGTTTCCGAAGTCCCGCCTTTAACCCCTGCGGCCCCGGAATCCCTGGAACTTCCCCCGCCCCTGGATTTCCAGCCGGAGCCTTTGCCTTATCAATTGGAATTTCCTTCCCAATTGGTGGAGAAACCTGCTGAGTCGGCATTTTTTGGAGAAGGCCTCGGTGACGGCGCCCCTAGAGTCCGGGGAGAAGTGACCCATCGGTTGATGGAGACCTTGAGTCGAAGAGAGGCGCTGCCTCCACCAGGGGCGGTGGCCGCGGCCCTGCGCCAGGGAGGGGTGGCCCCGGAGGCCGCGGCCCGTCTGGCTCCGGAGATTCTGGCGGAAGTGGCGGACTGCCGCCGGGACCCCTTTCTGGCGGGATTGCTGGCCACCGCCTCACCCCCAGTGAGGAGCGAATGGCTGCTGGAAGAACACGCCGGGCCCGGCCGCATCCGCCGGGGCCAGATCGACCTTCTGGCCTTTGACGGCAAGTCCTGGTGGCTCCTGGATTACAAGACCTCCCGCCCGGCGAAAGAAGAAGAATGGCAGTATTTTATCCGGCAGGAGGTGGAGAAATATCGGCCCCAACTCCTGGCCTACCGGCAGATGGCGGCCCGGATCAAGGGCCTGGCTCCGGAAGGCATCCGCCTGGCCCTTTATTTCACGGGCCGCCAACGGGCAGTGGAACTGTGAAGGCAGTTTTCTGTTTTCTGTTTTCCGTTTTCTGTTATAGAAGAAAAGAGTTTGATAAGTAAATCGGTTACCCTTAATCTTTAAGGTAAGGTCTGCCTTTCTGGAAAATCCTTGAAAACAACCACGAGATTTTTTTTGAAACCGAAAACCGAAAACCGAAAACCGAAAACCCGACTATTGCTCCTGTTAGTTCTGGTAACGGGAGTAACCTTCTTTTACCTCAATTCCGCCCTTCCCCAGGAAACCCTGGAAGCCCAAGGCATCTCATTTCGCCTCATCCCCGGGGGGACTTATCTGCTGGGCTCCCCTACAGGCGAACCCGGCCGCTATGCCGATGAATCCCTGCCCCATCAAGTCCGGCTAGGCCCCTTCTATCTGGCGGTCCAGGAAACCACCAACGCCCAGTATGGCCGCTTTCTTAAGGCCACCGGCCATCCTGCTCCCCTGTACTGGGAAGATAAAAACTTGAACGCCCCCAATCAGCCGGTGGTGGGCGTCACCTGGGAGGACGCGGTGGCCTTCACCCAATGGCTCACCCAGGCCACCGGCGTGCCCCACCGGCTCCCCACCGAACAGGAGTGGGAGGCCGCGTCCCGGGGCGGGCTCATCGGCCAGCCCTTTCCCTGGGGGTCTGCGGCTCCGGACGCCGCTGGGGTGTTTCGGGCCAATTACCGCGCCAATGATCTCAGCAAACGCCGCTTCCACCTCACCGCGCCGGTGGGCTCCTTCCCCGCCAACGGCTTCGGCCTCTTCGACATGGCCGGCAATGTCGCCGAATGGTGCCTGGACCGTTACCACCCCCTGGGTTCCGGGGGTCCTTTTAAACCCCGCATCCTCAGACTCCTCAAAGGCGGCTCCTGGTATTCCTCAGCCCGGGACCTGCGCTGCGCGGCCCGCCAATCCGCGGCCCCGGATTACACCGACGGCTATATCGGTTTCCGGGTGGTGCGCCCTTTCTCTTCTGCACATTAATTGATCTTGACAATATTTAGTTCAGGTGTTAACTTCAAACCATATATTTAGTTCTGGATTCTCAATAGGTTAACCCATTGCAATAAGGAGTGAAATATGGCCGAATCCGAGTTTGAAAAACTTACCATGGACCCCGCGGCCCAGGAGATGCTCAAGAAGGCCCAGGCGGAGGGGGTTGAGACCATTTTCGACCGGGCCAAGACCATGAAGCCCTGCCCCATCGGGGTGGAGGGCGCGTGTTGCCGCATCTGCTCCCAG
>JACQYN010000044.1 GCA_016208235.1 Deltaproteobacteria bacterium | reverse complement strand
CAGCAGGCTGGTCCAGGGAGTCATGGGGTAGCCGCTGATGAACTGCAGCCCCCCGGCCAGGGCCCCCAGGGCCATGGCATCGTGGCCGCTGATCAACAGCCGGGGCTCCGGGGGCGGGGTGATCTCCGCCAGGGAGAATCCATAGGCCTGGGCCCCGGCCAACTCATAGCCCCGGGTGGCGGCCTGGGCGTTCCACTCCACCACCTCCCGGCCCTTGTCCACAAAGGCCTCCTTAAGGAGCGCCAGCATGGGGGCCAAAGGCGCCTTCAAAAGGCCCAGCACCGCGCCGCAGGCCCCGGCGTTCACCGCGATCTCGGCTTTCCCCGCGGCCCCGGGGAGCAAATCTGCAGGGGTGAGGGCCAGGGACGGCACGGAACCGGGGACTTCCTTGACCTCCAAAGCGTCGTAGATGATCAGGCCCTGGGGGGAGAGTTCCCCCTGGTGCAAGGCGATGGTCTCCTGGTTCAAGGCGATGAGGAGGTCCACCCCCTCCCGGGAGGAGATGAGCCGATGGTCCGACAGGCGCACCTTATTGAACAGGTGCCCCCCCCGGATTCGGCCAGGACCCAGCAACCCTGGCGCATCAGGGCCTTAGCCAGGGGGAGGGTAATGGAGTGCACTCCCTGACCCGCGGCCCCGCCGATGAGAATATTCAGGTCAACGGACATAAGACGCCCATCCCTGCTATATTTTATTAATTAAATAATAATCATCATAGGAAGAGAATAAAGATAGAAAAATAGAGGAAAATAGGGAAACTTCCTATTTTTCTAGGCAAGACCTTAAAATGGCGGAGAAAAAATAAGAAAAATAGGAATTGTCCCTATTTTTCTGGCCCTCCCCCAAATACATCTATTTAGGCGGGAGGCCGTCGGCGATGAGCTGTTCCAGGATGAATTCTCCCAACAAGGATTGCCCGATAGGTTTCAAATGGGAGTCGTTGTTGTAGTACAACCTTCGGCCTTGCCGCTCATTCTCTTTGAACCGGGGCAGCGGGTTCAAGACCTTGATTTCCTGGTCCGCTAGCCCCTCTTGGAGCTTGACGAAAAAGGGGTAATCATCCCGGTGCAGTCCCTGGGGGTCGTTCACCTGGGCTCCCAGTTGCTTTAAATGGTCCAGATAGAAATCGCTCACCTGCCCGGCGTCCGGGACCACCACCACATATTTGCGGCACTCCGGTCCGGCATAACTGACCAGCTTTTTTATACCATCAACGAGGGTCGCCAGATCCCGGCCCCGCTCCCCCCGGGCCAGGACCGTATCCTCCAGATCGGAGGGTTGGGCCTGGGTATAAATTCTCACGCTCAGTGGGTAAGTGGCCGGGGAAAAGGGGGTATCCACGAACTGAGGAGCCTTGGCCTGGACTTTCCGGGGCATGAAGTTCAGATGCAATTGCGCCAGCCGGTAATTGGCGAAGGTCAGGGACCGCAACCCCAGAAAACTGCATAGGAAACCGTAAGTATAACGCGGCAGGGTCATGGTCTGTCGGTTCAGGGGACGGCGGATATCCTGGAGGTCGTTGCCCACGTAGACCTGGTATATAAACACCTGGGGCCGAAACTCCCGGAACCGCCGGGGGGCCGAGTATAGGGATTCAAAGATCCCGGTGGCCGAAAGGGCGGCGCTGATAATCCGGTAAGAGGGGAACTTGGGCCTCAAGAAAGCCACCCAGGTGTTCGAACCCGCAGAGAAAGAATCCCCCATGGCCATGAGGGTCTTGCGGTGAGAGTCCCGCAGGTCCGCGGCGCTGTTGTTGGCCTTGAGTTCCGGTCGGAAGAAGTCGATGAGCTGATAGCGGTAAATTAACTCAAAGACCAGGAGAAAACAGGCCAGGCAGAATAACAAGTAGGCCCCAAAGAACAAGAATCGCTTGATCATGGCAACGATGGGTTTCCAGACGGTGTGGCGATGGGGAGTTCACCCCCCTAAAAAAAAACCACCAACCGGCCAGGCGGCTGTTGGCGGATATCTCCTGAAGAACCGGGAATTCGGACAACCAAGGCTTTCCTGGCATTGAACCTGAACCGCTATTTATGATAGCGGTTTTTCCAGGAATGCCAAATCTTTTTAAGAAAACCTTCCTCTTCCGGGTCGGCCATGGACGAGGATTGGACCCCGCCCCCGGCTTGGCCCCCCCCGGGCTCCTCTTTAACCCACTCCTGCAGCAGTTCCTGCTGCCGGGGAGTCAGTTGCCGGGGGATGGTCACCTTGACTTCCACCAGCAGATCACCCCGGCGGGAGCCTTTGGGGTAAGGCACTCCCTCCCCTTTCAGGCGGATCGTCTCCCCGGGTTGGGTGCCGGGGGGAATGACTATCTCCCGGAAGCCGGAGATAAGGGGGATGTTGATCCGGGTGCCCAAAGCCGCTTGGGCAAAGGAGACGGGGGCCTGCAGATGCAGGTCGTAGCCCTCCCGGCGGAACAATTCGTGGGGCCGGACCTGGAGGATAATATAAAGATCACCCGGAGGCCCCCCGAAAAGGCCTCCGTTGCCCTCTCCGGCCATGACCAGATGGGTGCCGCTATCCATGCCCGGGGGGATTTTGACCTTGAGTTTCTTTTTCTCCCGAACCCGGCCTTCGCCCCGGCAGGTGGGGCAGGGTTCAGAGATAAACTCCTTCAGCCCCTGGCACCGGGGGCAGGTGGTGGTGATCTGAAAGATGCCGTGGGTGCGGGAGACCACGCCCCGGCCGCCGCATTGGGGGCAAGGGATTCTCTGGGTCCCGGGTTTGGCCCCGTTGCCTCCGCAGGTGCCGCATAGGGCCACCCGGGGGACCTCCAGGGTCACTTCCGTGCCCATCACCGCGTCCATGAAATCCAGGGCCAGATCGTAGCGGAGATCGGTGCCCGCCTGGGGTTGCACCCCCCCGGTCTGCCCCCCAAAACCGAATACATCCCCAAAGACGTCGCTGAAGGCCTGGAAAATATCGGTGAAATCCCGGAACCCGGTGAAGCCGGTGGAAGACACACCTTCGCGGCCGTAGCGGTCATAGAGACGCCGCTTTTCCGGGTCCCGGAGGACCTCGTAGGCCTCTGCGGCCTCCTTGAACCGCTCCTCGGCTTCCTTGTCGCCGGGATTGCGATCCGGGTGGTACTTCAAGGCCACCTGACGGTATTTCTTCTTGATTTCCTCGGGCGTGGCATCCCGGGACACCTCCAGGATGCGGTAGTAATCGTGATTATTTTGGGCCATAATTTTTTAGGCGAGACGGGCCTGTACCGAAGTAGTTTTGTCGCCCAGGCGGACCTCCTTATCCCGGCGATCATCGATGCTGATGTGGGTAATTACCCGCTGCACTCCTTTGGCGAAGGGCAACTCGTGCAAAGCCTGGGCCACCTCGAGGAGGCGGGAAGCGTCTCCGTGCACCAGGGTGCCCATGTCGGTGAGTTGGTGGGGGATGTTTTGCCCGCGCAGATACCTTACCACTTCGGCAATATAATCGCCCACACTCGGCTGGCCCAATCCCAGGGGAGTGACACTGATTTCCATGATGGCCATGGCTGCACTCCGTATGGTGGTAACTGCCGCCCTACGCGGCTTGGGACGGCAAGAGGCGGCGTACCGCCTCCTTTAATCGTTGTAGGTCGTGGGACTTGACCACAAAGGCATCGGCGCCCAAACTGGTAAGGTCCTGGGGAGGCAGGCAATGGGAATAGAAAATCACCCGAATATCCTTTTTGGTGCCCTTAACCATGCGCCCGGTCTCCACTCCGGACATATCCGGCAGCAAGACCTCCATGATGACCACATCCGGCTTAAACGAGTCAACCAGGCGCACCACCCCGGCGCCGTTTCCTGCCACCTCCACCTCATAACCTTCCTCCTGGAGTTCCTCCAGGCAGAGCCGCTGGATATGAGGCTCACTGTCGGCAAACAGTATCCTTGACATGGCTCGCACCCCTCCATGAAGCGGTGCTCCCCCTTGGTTAAATAATATAACTATTCCCTGCCTATTTGTCCAGTATGGTTCCAGTTGTCCATATCTTATCCTCCCCGCACCCACCGCGGGCTTCCAACAAAGTTAAACCTATTTTGAGGAAAATTATTTTTTTTTCAAAAATTTTTCAAGTTGCCGGGAGGTATCCGGAAGAGGAGCAAGAAATGTGGAAGCGCCCCCCTTGGCTGTCCTCTCCAGGTTGGGGGAAGGGGTCAGTCAGGCCGGGGAAATCCCGTCTCTACGACCCTGGCCCTTCCTCCTGCCCGGAGCCGCCCTCCCCCGGGCCGGGGTCTCTCCCCCTTCTCCGGAATTCCCGCCAGCGCAGCACCAACTCCGGCTCCACGCCTTCCTCTCCCGGTTCAAAGAACCGGGCCCCGGCCACTTCCTCCGGCAGGTAATCCTGGACCACGAAGTGTCCGGGAAAGTCGTGCGGATACAAATAACCCTGGCCGTGCCCCAGACCCTTGCGGTCCCGGTGGGCGTCTTGGATGGGGGTGGGGACTTTGGTGGCTCCTTTTTCCTTCAGGGCCGCCTGGGCCCGGAAATAGGCCATGGTGGAGTTGCTCTTGGGGGCTAAAGCCAGGTAGAGGGTGGCCTGGGCCAGATGGTATTGGCCCTCCGGCAGCCCCACCCAGGTGAGGGCCTGGGAGGCTGCGGCCACCTGCACCAGGGCCTGGGGGTCGGCCAGGCCGATGTCCTCCGAGGCCAGGATCAGCAGCCGGCGCATAATGAAGCGGGGGTCTTCGCCGGCTTCCAACATCCGGGCCAGCCAGTAGAGGGCCGCGTCCGGCTCGGAGCCCCGCACACTCTTGATGAAGGCCGATACCGTGTCGTAGTGGGCGTCACCCTCCTTATCATAGAGGAGGTCCCGGCGGGGCATGCACTCCCGGGCCACGTTCAGGTCCACCCGGATGACGCCCCCCTCATCCGGCGGGGTGCTCAACACCGCCAACTCCAGGGCAGACAAAGCCCGGCGCGCGTCGCCTGCGGACATGCGGGCGAAATGCGCCAGGGCTTCCGGCGTCACCTCCAGGGCCATGCCCCCCAGGCCCTGTTCCCGGTCCGTCAGGGCCCGGCCCAGGAGAGTGAGGATCTCCTCGTCTTTAAGGGGTTCAAAAATAAAGATCCGGGCCCGGGACAAAAGCGGCCCGATGATCTCAAAATAGGGGTTCTCGGTGGTGGCGCCGATGAGGGTGAGGAGCCCTTCCTCCACGTGGGGCAGCAGCGCGTCCTGCTGGGCCTTGTTGAAGCGGTGGATTTCATCGATGAGAACCATCGTGCGGCGGCCCCGGGCCTGCCAGGTCCGGGCCTCCTCCACTACCCGGCGCAGATCCGCCACCCCGGACATGACCGCGCTCAGGCTGGAAAACTGGCAGTCCAGGGCCTGGGCGATGACCCGGGCCAGGGTGGTCTTCCCCGAGCCGGGGGGACCCCAAAAGATCATGGAGGAAAAGAGCCGCCCGGCCTGCAAGGCCCGCCACAAAAGTCGCCCCGGCCCCACCAGATGCTGCTGGCCCACAAATTCCGCCAGTTCCCGGGGGCGCATCCGGGCCGCCAGGGGCTGGGGCGGGGCGAAAAGAGAGCCGGTTTTGTCCATGTGTAAGCTTTCAGCTTTCCTTTCAGCTTAAAAAATAAAGTATAAGATCATTGATATCCGTTAGTAATTAAGATTATTCAGTTGTTGATAGTTTTAGGGGCTGAGAGATGCTAGCTGACGGCTGGCTTCATTTTATTTTAATAAACGGATACCTTTCCTTCAGCTCCCGGGTCACCAGGCCCAGGCCGCACTGGTTGTGGACAGTTTCCACCACCACGATGGCTTCGGGCGCGACAAAATCAATGTGGCACTTCTGCCCCCGGCCCGAGAGTTCTTCTTTCAAGAACTGATCCAGGGCCTGCTCCACCTCCTGGCTGGACAGCTCCCCTTTATGGCCCCGGCGCTGCATGCGCACGTAAAAGGCCCTATCCCCGATCTCCGGACCCAGAGCCAGGGCTTCCTCCTGCAAGCGCGCCATGAGGTTATCCAGCGTAAAGGGGAAGACCTTGCGGATGGGAACCACGCTGCTTAGCAGTTCCGGCAGGAAGGGCTTTTTTTCGCAACGTTCCCTAAGAATCTCCAAAAATTCAACGATATCATGAACCTGTCCGATAAGCACCGCCCGAAAGCCGGTGGGCTGGAATTCCCCCAGGCCCCTCAGTTCTTGGAGGAGGCGCTTTTCCTGGTGCATATAGCTGGTGACTACCACATTCCAGTCTTTCATGGCCCCAGCTTTCTCCTTCAGTGCCATTGCAGAAAGCTAACTTTTCTCATATATTAATAATTATTCTTTAAGCAACCAAGAGGCACGCCATGTTCGGTTACAATTTAGGAACCATTATCATCATCCTGGTCATCGTTTTGCTGCTCTTCGGCCCCCGGCGGCTGCCGGAGTTGGGGGACAGCATCGGCAAGGCCATCCGCAGCTTCAAAAAGGCCCACGACGAACCTGAGGTCTTACCCAAGGAAGAGGCCAAGGCCGCGCCCGGCGCCACCGCGGCTGCGCCCCAGGCCAAGACCTGCCCCAAGTGCAATAAAGAACTTGCCCAGGAGTCCGCGTTCTGCCCCCATTGCGGCCACAGCTTAAAAGCCTGATTGATCCGGGTGGCCTGTGATCGGCATTTCCTTTGAACAGCTGATTCTCCTCTTGGTGCTGGCCCTGATCCTCTTCGGGCCGGAGAAACTGCCGCAGATAGCCGAAAAAATCGGGAAATGGATGGTTAAGCTGCGCCAGGCCAGCTCCGATCTTACCCAGCAATATCAACAGGCCCTGAATCCCCCGCTGCCTCCGCCTATGGCAGCGCCCCTGGCCAAGGAAGAATTCACCTGCCCCCATTGCTCCCGCACCATGGAGCAGAGATTCACCTTCTGTCCCCATTGCGGCCAGCGCCATGAAGAAGAGATGCCCTTGGAAGACCATGAAGAGCCTCCCTGGTATATCTGCCCCCGGTGTAACCGGGATCTGGATTCCGACTTCCTCTTCTGCCCGTCTTGCGGCCATCAGCGGGTTGAGGGGATGAGCCATTACCGTTCCCCAGAATCAGCCCCGCCCCCCAAGCTGATTACCTGTCCCCAGTGCTCCCGGAAGCTGGATGCCGATTTACTCTTCTGTCCCGGCTGCGGCCACACCCTGGAAAAGATCGGGGAAGCGCCCAAGGTCCCGGAGACCCCCCTGAAAAGCGGCCTACCGGGCGAAGGGCCCGGGGCCTGAGACTTTTGCTTTCCCATCTCCATTCCCATACCCCTCCCGGAGTCGCCGGGGCAGTCCGGCCTGCGGGCATGCCGACGCGTGGTTATCATTTCCCCCATGATCGGGCCCAGCCTGGCAGCCATCAAGGTGATCATTTACGACTGCGACGGGGTCCTGATCGATTCCCGCCGGGCTAATGCCGCGTTTTACAACCACATCCTCGAGAAATTCGGCTTAGGCCCCATCACTCCCCGGCAACTGGACTTCGTCCAGTCCAGCACCGCGCGGGAAGCCGTCGACTTTCTCTTTGAAGGCACCCCCTGGCGGGCCGAGGCCCAGGACTACCAGCGGGCCATGGACAACCGGCCTTTTTTGCCCCTGCTGCGCCTGGAGCCCCACATCCCGGAGGTTCTGGCAGCTTTACGCCCTGCGTACCATACCGCCATCGGGGATGCGCCGGTGGACCTGCTGGTGGCCCGGAGCGCGGGGGTAATCTTTGTGGCTTATAAGAACCCGGAGCTGGAGGCCGGTTACCATCTCCAGGATCACCGGGACCTGCTGGGGATCCTGTGACTTGGAGGAAAGGAGTCTGGGGCTAAACCCTCGACATAAATTGAGATAGGCCGGACACAGGCTCAGCCTTCCCCCGCTTAGGACAAGAGGTCGGCTTGAGCAATAGGGATGACCGGGAACTATTTTCCCATCCCTATTCCCATAAACTTCCTAATATGGGGAGGAGCTGACTTCAGTTCAGCGCCGGTCCGCTTCCTGGGGCCTCTCTTCCTGTTGGACCATGGGTATCAAGGAGATGACCACCATTCCCGCGACCACGCCGATCAAGAGTCCGGCATAAAAAGCGAGCATTGCCATGTTGATACCTCCCAAAAAGATTTCCCGCCTAAAAAAATCTCCCGGCCGGTTTCTTACTTTTCTTCTCCTGCTTCTGCAAAGACGGGGGTTGCTCTGCCTAATTAAATTATGAGAAGCTAAAATCAGCAGACAATAGGCAGAAATACCCATATTTTCTAGGTAGAAATACCCATATTTTCTTAAGAAAAATAGTAATAGCGATAAAAATCTTGCCACCCAAAAGCCGCTGGCATAATCTGATGCAATCTTCGTTCCACAGGAGTCGAGAATGGCCCCCCCAAAACCCTTGACCGGGGAATCGGCGCTCATCGCCGCGTTGAACCGGCTCTTCGGACCGGCCCCGGCGGAGGTGGCCGTGGGCATCGGGGATGACTGCGCAGCCCTGGCCGTGGCCGGTCCAGATTATCTCCTGTGGACCGTGGACACCCTGATTGAGGGGGTCCATTTCGATCTTTCTTATTTCTCCCTGCCCCAATTGGGGCGCAAGGCCCTGGCCGTGAACTTGAGCGATATCGCGGC
>JACQYN010000015.1 GCA_016208235.1 Deltaproteobacteria bacterium | reverse complement strand
AAGATTAAGGAACCCACCACCTGCCAGCCCTCCCCTTCCCGGCGGCGGTAAAAACAGGAGCGGTACCCGGTATGGCACGCGGCCCCGCCCACCTGCTCCACTTTAAGGAGCACCGTATCGTCATCGCAGTCAAGATAGACGGCCTTAACCCGTTGCACGTGGCCCGAAGTCTCTCCCTTGCGCCACACCTTCTTGCGGGTGCGGCTGTAATAGTGGGCCTCTCCGGTCTTCAGGGTCAGGTCCCAGGCCTCGGGGTCCATGAAGGCCAGCATCAATACCTCGCCGGAAACCACATCCTGGACAATGGCAGGGATCAGCCCCCCCATTTTGGCGAAATCCAATCCTTTTTTATCATTCATAACTAGAAAAATTATCCTTTTTCGTTTAAATCTGCAAGGTTGGATGCTAAATTTTAAGCAGCGGGAGGGAAAATGGGGAAAATCATCCCTTTTAGCGATCTGGCCCGGCAGCACCAACTCAACTTATTAGAGCACAAGCGCCGGGAATACCGGGAACGGGAAGACTATCTGGCCCGCCTGCGGAGATTGCTCTTCAAGATCGAAGGCCAGATGCGCCAGGCGGAAATTCAGCAATTGCAAGTTTTCCTGGACCTTTCCGAAAACTTCAAAATCCCCCTGGAGTTTCCCAGCCTGGGGGACCGGGTGGCCCTGCAGGAGTTTTTCGCCACCGACCCTTTTCTGCTGACTTTGCAGGAGTTCTTGGCCGGCCGCCTCACCGCCGAGGAGTGCTACCGAAGGATCCTGGAACTGAAAGAGGAGACAGCCCGGGAAGATTGAGCGCCCCGCAACCCGCCTTTTCCATCCGATTTCCAGTAATCCCGAAAGCAAAAGGCAGGGCCAGGATTGGCCCTGCCTTTTGCCTTCTATTTCCGGAGGCAGGCCAGTGTCAGGTATGAAGCTGGAAACCGCAATATGTTAAAACGGCAAGCTGAAAAAAATGGGGCGGCCAAGTTCTCTTAGCCGCCCCGCAATTGCCTCCCGCAAAGGCCAAGGCCTGCCTCCCGCAAAGGCCAAGGCCTGGGATTATTTCCACCACTCTTCCCGCCGCATGGGGGTGAGGCGGGTCAGAAACCTATTTTCTTTTCCTGATGCCGACCAAGCCAAGCCCCAGCAACCCGGAGCCCAACAAAAGGGCTGTGGGCGGCACGGGGATTTTGGTATCCGGCACCACGATAAACGCGGTACCCCCTTCCAGACCGGTGTTCCAGGCAGTTACTTCAATACCCCCCGGATTGAACACGCCGTCTTTGGCGTAGAAACTTCCCAAAACCGGCAACCTGGTGCTATCGAACTCAATGATGGCGGTTGCCGCATCATTGAGGTTGAATTTCAATCCGTAAATTGGGTTAGGCATGTTGGGATTGCTGGGGTCTGCTGAGCTATAATATTTAGGATCCCCCGAATCATAAGCGGGCAAGGCATTCAGGAAATCGGCGGCCGTTGTACCGGTGCTGACTTGCAGGATGAAATGGCTCAAATCCCTGGATAGATCGCCATCCGATCCATTGGTAATGATATATTGGTAATGCAATAATCCGTCATTGGGATCAGGGTCTGTGATGTTCCATGCAACCTTAAACCAGGGGACAATGCTCCAACCGTCGCTGGCTATTATACCGTAATTGTCCGATGGATTTGAGGTGAGATACCCTGATAATGGAACGGTGTCTGCGTTTACTGCCGACGGCAAGAGCAACACCGCGGCCAGGGCCAATAAAACCGTTAAGTTTCGCCATTTAAGGGGGGTCATGGGATCCTCCTTTAACTTCGTGAGAAAAGGTTTTCCCGCTTCCTCACGGAACATCCTGTTCTAAAGTGTTAACAGCCAAATTTCCGAAGCGGCATGATGCAAATTGCTTTATTTCCCTCCGCACCAGTACTCATTTTTTCCGGAGATAAAAAAAACGGGCTACCCTTTTCAGGGCAACCCGGCCATCTCGCGTCACAGAGATCCGTGGCTTTCCGCCCCCGCCTCGCGGCAGGTTTGGCATTTATCCTGAGGCTATATTTATAAACAATAATTTTTTATTGTCAAGATAGTTTTCATAAATATTAAGGAGTTAGCAACTTTTTTGTAGGCCCCAACCCCTTATAACTTCAACAGAAATCCTTCTATATATGACGGCGCCCCGAGATTGACATAAAAAAACTGGCCGGGTGGGGGAGGAACCCGGCCAGTCGGTGAAAGGAGAAAACGGTATATGAACTTTGATTAAGGGGGGGATGTGGGTACCTTAATACAGGGTCATATACTTGATATATATTACATGCAGCAAACGTGCCAAATGCCCATATTGAATAATTACCATCAATATCAATAAGTTAAAATCAAATAGAGACCTTCTCCCAACTCCCTCAGTTCAAATAATTATACTACAAAAAGGCACGAAGTTTCCGACCATAGTGTATCTAATTAATATCCCTGCTTAATTATGGTTTAAAATAATTTTTTCCCCACAAAAAAAACTGGCCGGGTGGGGGAGGTACCCGGCCAGTCGGGTGAAAGGAGAAATTGGTATATGAACTTTGATTAAGGGGGGGATGGGGATACCTTAATTAGGCTCACATACTTGCACTATTTATATGCAGTATGCATGCCAACTAATTGTTAAAAAAAATATGCCTGATTACAATAAGATAGCCTTAATAGAATTTATTCCTGGCCCGTTCCGGTACAATATTTTTAACTGGAGAGGCCCAAAATCGACAAATTCCTTCAGGTATTTGAACCGGGGGGTCAAATCTATCAGCGGCTCAAGAGCAAATGGCCCTGGGGCAGGACCTCCCCCCGGAAACCCGGCTGGACCAGGAGCGTGGCGTAATCCTCCGCCACCAGGGCCGGGCCGGGAAAAGAATCTCCCGGTTGCAGCTCCCGGCGGTCATAGAAGGGGATGGTGGCCGGGCCTCCCCGGAGCCACACCTGCCCCTGACGGGGCAGGGAAATGGGGGAGGAGGATAACGGCTCCAGCCGGGGGAGCGCCGCCGGGGGGGCGGGGGCCAGAAGATGGAGGCGAAGACTCACGGCTTCCACTTCCCGGTCCGGAAAATCATGGCCATAGAGACGGCGGTGCCGGGCGTGAAAGTCTGCCAGAAATTCCGGGAGGCAGGGGACGGTAAGGGTGTCGCTCTGGCCCCGATAGCGCAACTCCAGTTCTGAGGTTACCGCCGGGTTCTGGACCGGCCACCCCTCCCGGCGCATCTCCGCCAACCCCTCCTCTCTTAACTCCCGGAATTCCTGTTGCAGCTTTTCCCGGGTCAACCGGGGCCCGGAAAGGAGCAGGGTCCGGGTCCAGTCCCGTCGCAGGCCCGCCAGGGCCATCCCCAGAGCGGAGAGCACCCCGGCCTGGGCGGGGACCAGGATGCGCTTGAGATCCAGCTGGGCCAGTTCACAGACCTGGAGGCCGGCAGCCCCGCCGAAGCAAAAAAGGGTGAAGTCCCGGGGATCAAATCCCCTCTCCAGGCTCACCGCGGTCAGGGCCTTGGCCATATGGCTGTTGGACACCCGGATGATGCCCAGGGCCAGCTCTGCCGGGGCCACTCCAAACACGGACCCCAGCCGGCTCATGGCCCTTTCCGCGGCCCCGGGGTCCAGGGGCATGCGGCCACCCAGGAAATTTTCTGGCCTGATCCTTCCCAACAGCAGATGGGCGTCGGTGACGGTGATCTCCTCCCCCCGGCCATAGCAGACCGGCCCGGGGTCCGCGCCCGCGCTTTTGGGCCCCACCCGCAAAGCGCCCCCCCGGTCTTTAAAGGCGATGGAGCCGCCGCCTGCGCCCACGGTATGGATATCCATCACCGGGATGCCCAGGGGATAACCTTCCAACTGATATTCCCGAGTAAAGGGAATCTCCCCGGCCAGCAAAGCCACGTCCGTGGACGTGCCTCCCATATCAATGGTGAGGAGATTGTTAAGCCCCAACCCCTGCCCCAGGCGCCAGGCGCCATAGACGCCCCCCGCGGGCCCCGAGAGGATGGTCTGGAGGCCCCAGGCCGCGGCTTGGGCCCTGGGGAGAAAGCCGCCGTTGGATTGCTGGATGAAGAGGGAGACCCCGGGGAGCCGCCGGGACCAATCCGCCAGATAGCCCTCCATCACCGGCCCCAGATAGGCGTTCAGCACCGCGGCCGCGGTGCGTTCATACTCCCGGATTTCCGGCAGGACGCGGCTGGACAAGGAGATGGGTATGCCCAAACCGGCCAGGGCTCCGGCCAGGCGCTCTTCATGTTCCGGGTAGGCATAGGCGTGGAGCAGGCAGACGGCCAGGGCCTCCGGGGCCAGCTCCCGGACCCGTCGGCGCAGCCGGGAGATTTCCTCCGGAGCCAGGGAGGTGATAACCCGGCCGTCGGCTCCCAGGCGTTCCTGAACCCCCAGGACCCGTTCCCGGGGGAGAATCTCCGGGGGCTTTTCCACCGTCAGGCTGAACAGCTCCGGCCGGGTCTGGCGGCCGATGTGCAAAATATCCTCAAACCCCGCGGTAGTTAACAGGGCCACCCGCGCGCCTTGCCGCTCCAGAAAGGCATTGGTGCCCCGGGTGGTGCCGTGGACCACCTCCACCCCATCCAGACCTTCAGGGCATAACTCCGTTAAGCCCGCGAGGATGGACTGCAAGGGGTCCCCGGGAGTGGAGGGCACTTTGTGCACCCTGCCCTC